>DATBWZ010000122.1:0-31138 GCA_036514535.1 bacterium | reverse complement strand
TAGCCCTCATCCCGAATGTAATCTCTCCACCCTCAAAAGCCGGACCTGCCGGAGAGGATGTTGCAAAAAGCCCTTCTTGCTTTGAAAGCACTATTTCCACATTCGTTCCTATGTCAATAAGCATCCGGGGGGATCCTTTTTTATCAAGATCAAGGTAGAATATGCCTGCGACTGCATCGCCGCCAAGATTTGCGCCTGCCATTGGGAATACCTTTACCGTGGCATTGTTCAAAAATATAAACCCCATCTGCGCTGCCGTTTTAACAGCAGGAAACCTCTCTACAAGCTCAAACGGATAAACAGAGAGAGGAACGGGCGAAATTCCAAGAATTATGTGCTCCATAATGGAATTCCCGGCTATTGATATAAACTGGATATCCTCAGCCTTTACTCTGGAGGCGCGGAGTAACCGCTTAAACCCGTCGTTCAAACTCTCCACCGTCATCTTCCTTAAAACCTGCAGAATTTCCGGATCGTTAGTTATAGCCGACACCCTTGAAATTACATCCGCGCCGTATTCGTCCTGCGGGTTGGCAAAACTCATGGAACCAGCCTCTGCCCCCGTGTCCGCGTTGAGGAGAGACACAGCGATTGTGGTGGTCCCAATGTCCACTGAAAAGGCAAACCTTCCGGATACATTTTGTGGTATTGCTGATAAATCAATTTTTCTTTTTCTCTGCGGAACCTCAATGCTGATGGACGTATGAAATTTTCTCTTTCTGCAGGCAAGTCTGTAACCGTCCTTAAGCATTGAATTAGGAATCTTCTCGCGGTCTGCATCAAGTATATCCAGTTCCCCATTCAGCACCCTGATGAGACAGCCGCCGCAGAGCCCGTGCCCGCCACACGGAGTTTCGATGCCGATCCCCACCGCACGCAGAGCATCTGCAAGGGAGACATCCTCTTTTACAAATATTTTTTTATTGTGCGCGGGAATGTTTATTAAAAAGAATTTTTGTTCCGCATCATTACACATACCGGAAATCAATTCTACATTAAAAACTGTAAAAAGGAAAACTTATTGGTATATCTTGCCTGAACACAAAAATTCGCTTGACATAATTATAAACCATGCAATAATTGAACAAAAGACCAGTTTGGTCGGTATATACAAAGAGATATGAGGGAGATACAAAAAGATATGCGGGAATTCATCATCCGGGCTGCCGGAAATATTTTCGCAAGGTTCGGATTCAGAAAAACCACAATGGACGAGATCGCTCAGGCAGCCAACAAGGCAAAGAGTTCAATATACCACTACTTTGAAAGCAAAGAAGATGTTTTTCGCGCAATAGTGGAAAAAGAAAGCGGAATATTGATAAACGAAATAACAAAAGCTATAAACATGGAAGAAACTCACCAGGGTAAACTCCGCTCTTATTTTATAACAAGGATGAAAATTCTACATAAACTCGCAAATTTTTACAGCACCCTCAGGGATGAATATCTAAAACATTACAGTTTTATTGAAAAAATCAGGAAACAGCACGACAAAGAAGAGATTAAAATAGTAAAGGAAATACTTCAAGGAGGAGTGGAAAAGGGAATTTTTATAGTTAACGATCCGGAAGTAACAGCATTTGCAATTATAACTGCCTTAAAAGGGCTGGAATATCCATGGGTTAAAGAAAACGATGTTACTAAAACCGAGGATCGCATTGACATCCTTCTGGAAATACTTTTTAACGGAATTGTAAAAAACAAACCTGGCTATTACCGGAAAGGTGGATAATATGCTTAAATTCTCTGAGTCAGTAATAAGGCATCGTAAGATAATTATATCAATAACCATTGCCATTACTCTCGGGCTGGGGTATTTTCTGAAAGATTTAAAAGTTGAATCAGACGTATCCAAATATCTCCCTAAAAGCGACCCGACGGTAAAATTGTTCAACTACATAGGAGAAGAATACGGCGGGAATTCGCTTGTTATGATAGTTTTGGAAGCAGAGGAGATTTTTACCAAGGAGACACTAAAATCAATCAGTTATCTGACTTCACAATTTAAACTTGTGGACGGCGTTTCATATGTCACAAGCTTAACAAATGTTCCGGACATAAAAAAGATCGTGGACGGGATAGAAATAGGAAGGCTTATTGACGAATATAATTTACCCGCAACCAGCGAAGACCTGCAAAAGATCAAGAATTACACCCTGTCAAAGGATATGTACCGGGGCTTTATAGTTTCAACCGACTCAAAAGCAGCACTTATTATCTGCCGGTTGAGAACAGAATTTGACAAAATGAAAACTGTCAAGCAGTTGAAAGAGATTGTGAATAAGTCGGGGATAAAAGAAAAGGTGTATTACGGCGGAATTCCCTTCCAGATGATAGAGTTTAATAACATCATTTTAGATGAGTCAAAACTTTTAGTTCCCCTTTCAATTGTTTTAATCTCTATATCGCTTTTTTTAAGTTTTAGAACAGTAAGCGGGGTCTTAATTCCTATTCTTTCAGTTTTAATCAGCACAATCTGGACATTGGGATTAATGGGTATTTTCAAAATAGCCATTACCGTTATATCAAATTCAATTCCCGTAATTCTTATCGCTGTCGGAGGCGCTTACAGCATACATGTTATAAGTAAATTTAACGAGGTTGCTCCGACAGATAAAGATAAAATCAGAAAGTCCGCGGACGCGTTAAGCAGGATTATTCTCCCGGTAATGCTCGCAGCAATAACTACAATAGCAGGGTTTATATCCTTTGTCTTTGGATCATACCTGATTTTAATCAGGGAATTTGGAATTTTTTCAAGCATTGGCATCCTGTTTAGTTTGATTATTTCCGTCACATTTGTGCCTTCGGTTTTATCCTTATTACATACTAAACAGAAAAGGGGCGCAGGCAATGAAGTAATTGCCCGGGAAAAGGGCTTTGATATATTTATGGGAAAACTTGCGAAGTGGATTCTAAAAAATGAAAAAATTATTATCTACATTGGAGTTATTATTGTTATTGCAAGCATTCTTTGCATACCAAAGATAACACGACGAGTAAATATGCTGGATTATTTCAAACCCGGCACAAATATCCGCCAGACCGAGGAACTGATGAAACAAAAACTTGGCGGATCCACTCCACTTCAAATATTGGTTAATGGCGATATTTTTGACCCGGCGGTTTTGAACGAGATGAAGAAAATGACAGAGTTCCTGGAATCGCAAGTTGATCTGCATAATGTTCAGTCAGTTGTTGATCTTATTGAAGAAATGTCCGACGTAATGGGAGAAGGGAAAGTCATTCCGGACAGAAAGGATAAAGTCGCCAATCTCTGGTTTCTGCTGGAAGGAGAAGAAATTATCAATCATTTGGTTAACCCGGATAAAACCGAAGCAATCATCCATGCAACTTTCGCTAACGCAGATACTAAGCAAATACAATCGCTGGTTGAAAATATAGAAACATATATCAAAAAAGCAAATAGCGACAGTGTTACCTTTGCCCAGACAGGAATGCCATCCATTTATATCCATCTTGACAACAGTATTTTCAGCAGTCAGATCAAAAGCCTAATCCTGGCTATTATTCTGGTCTTTATCTGCCTTGTCTTTCTGGTCCGCTCGTTTTTTGGCGGTTTAATCGGACTTATCCCGATAGGATTTTCACTCGTGGTAATTTTTGGCCTTATGGGCATTACCGGGATACCATTGGATATCGCAACGGTTCTGGTAGGCAGCATATGCATAGGCATCGGGATAGATTATTCAATCCATTTCATAAACAGGTTCCGGGAAGAATTTAAAAAAGATAAAAACGAATCTGAAGCGTTGAAAACCACATTGGAAACGACAGGGAAGGCAATATTAATAAATGTAATAGCCGTAACGATTGGATTTTTAGTGTTTTTCTGGGGGAATGTGGTTCCCATGCAGCGATTCGGCATTCTGGTTGCTATTACAATGATCTGCGCCGGTATCGGCTCAATTATCATCCTGCCGGCAGTAATTCTTCTGACAAAAGCCAGATTCATCGGTGATTTTCAAAGATTCCTGGACAAAAGCAAAAATTATATTGTTAATAAAATAAACAATAAAGGGGGAATAAAATGAAAAAATTTATTTTATTAAGCCTCATCATGTTAAGCGGGATGTTTGATTTGCAAATCAGGGCAGAAAAAAAACAACTCACAGCATCACAGATACTTGAAAAAGTGGATAATATTATCAGCGCGCCAAAGGACCAGGATATGAAAGTAAAACTCATCCTGATTGATAAAACCGGCAAAGAGGATCTGCGCGAAATGAGCATGCTCCAGAAGGGAAGCGATAAACGGCTGGTCAGGTTCCTGTCGCCGGCTGCGCAACGGGGAATCGCCTTTCTTTCACTGCCAGACGATATAATGTATCTTTACCTGCCTGCATTCAACAAGACAAGGCGCATTGCCTCACATATAAAAAACACAAAATTTGCCGGGACTGACTTTACCTATGAGGACCTGGAAGCAAAAGAATATTCAAAAAAATACATGCCGGAATTGTTAAAAGAGGAGGAAAATTATTATATCCTCCAGCTTAACCCGCGGGAAGGGATAAAAACTGATTATTCAAAAGTAATTATAAAAGTAAAAACCGATAATTTTTATCCGGTTGAGATTGAATGTTATGATAAGGGCAACAATTTTTTCAAAAAAATGACGGCAAAGAACATAGAAAAGGTTCAGGGATACTGGGTATCAAAAGAATCCGAGATGGAAGATTTAAGGGAAAATCACAGGACAAAGATGATTATTGAGGAAGTCAGATTTGATACAGGTGTGTCTGATGAAAAATTTACAGAACGCTATTTAAAAAGATAAGGTAAAGAGGACACAGAGATGAAGAATCAGATCTTTTTGTTAATATTAACAGAACTGATAGTACTCTGCTTTTCTAATCCCCTTCCTGCCCAGGAAGAGAGATCTTCGGAAAACGGCATCGGATGGGGAGGATATCTCCAGACCGATGATCGCATGCGGCTCAAAGGCAACGGTAATTTTTACTGGCAGGAATACCGGCTTGATCTGAGGGCAGAGGTCAGCCCTGCGGAAAAAGCTCATTTTTACAGTGAAATCTGGCTAAGGTCATGGGGGCTGCCTGATGTTGAAAACCACTACGACTTAACTGATAAAACCAAAGTCGCGCCATTGGATTTAGACATCAGGGAAGCATACATTGACCTCTATGAGTTTCTTTCAGGCAACATTGATATCCGCATTGGCAGGCAGCGCATAGCCTGGGGAACAGCAGATAAACTAAACCCAACCGATAACATCAACCCTTACGATCTTGAAGATATCTGGGATTTTGGCAGGCACCTCGGATCCGACGGACTAAAAGCTTCCTGCTATATTGGGAATTATATATTCTCGGTTGCCTATATCCCGGTCTTTACTCCTGCTGTATTGCCGCGCGGCGACTGGCTTTATGCCCTAATGCCACCGATAGGGCTACCACCCGGGTTCAGATTAGGAACCCTGACCAATACCGTTATCCTGCCCGAAAACAATCCCAAGGATGGATCGACTGCTGGGGTTAAAATATCCAAAAACTTTTTCGACTATGATTTCTCCCTTAGTTATGTGTATGGCAGGGATGGCTTACCCATGGCAAAAAAGGCAGTTATTTCTGCTACCGGGGTTCCCAGGGAATTAGATATTGCCAGCGAACTAATCTACCCAAAAATGCAGACAGCCGGGGTGGACATGGCAGGATCCGTAGCCAATGTCGGCGTCTGGGCAGAAGCAGCGGTCTTCTTCCCCGAAAAAGTCAAGACAACCGCTGATTTATCAGCTCTGGGAATGGGTGTTCAGGAGTTCACTGCGTTAGACAACAAGCCTTATATCAAATACGTAGCTGGAGGAGACTATACTTTTAAGAATGGGATTTATCTTAATGGCCAATATCTGCATGGTTTTATCCACGAGAGGGGTGCGGAGAATCTGGAGGATTATATCATGCTTGTTATAGACTGGAAACTACTGAATGACAAACTGAAAATTCCTCTTATCGGCATGGGCGCTGAAATAAAGGATTTTGAAGATATTAAAAATAATTATGCCCTTATTTTATTGCCAGAGATTACCTACTATCCAATAAGCAATGCTGAAATAAATTTAGGCGGCAGGTGGATAGAAGGCAAAAATACAACCGCTTTTGGAAGGGTGAAAGATTACGATGAGTTATACTTAAAGGTAAAATACAGTTTTTAACGTTTTCTGTCAGCTCTAAATCTTTCTGATTACTTTGCACCTGTATAGGCTGCGGTACCGGCAATTCCAATAATGGATTTTAGATCCTCGTCCTCAAAGGATAGTCCGCCCCCGAAGAAATACATCGGGCCGCGCTGATAATTGATAAAATCATTTACTCCGCCGGAGACAAA
This sequence comes from bacterium, assembly GCA_036514535.1. Classification (GTDB taxonomy): domain Bacteria; phylum JAMCPX01; class JAMCPX01; order DATBWZ01; family DATBWZ01; genus DATBWZ01. Next base: position 24,772 of record DATBWZ010000122.1, on the reverse strand, counting down.
GAAATACTTTAAAAACCTCATGCTAAGCAACGATTTCAGATATGGATTCGTGTCCCGTGAAAAATCAAACGCCTCCACGGAAAGAGCCCCCGCATCCTTTAGAAAATGCAGATCCATTCCCAAGCCGCCTGAAGACTCAATGATTCCGCCCCTGAATGTCACAGGGCCAATCCGTTTGGCAATCTCTGCATTAAACTTCAAGCTATCCCGCACCGTCTCCTCATGCGTTCTAACCTCTTGAATTACGCCAGCATCCGTAACAGTATAAACATCCTTAACGGTTGTAACCCTTTCCGGATCATTTACCGCGCCAAGCATGTAATATTTATCTTCTTTAGGATACAGTTTCAGGTCCAGGAAACTCTTCAGTCCGATTCCCTGAATTTTTGTGTACTCTTCGGTTCCAGGAGATTCAAGCATCCGTCCAATTTCATATTCACCCCTGTAACTAACGAAAAATCTAAGTTTCTTTGTTGTGGTGATGTACTCCTGAATACCTGTGATTGCTTCATTCAATCTGTCCACCGTCTCATCATCGTTGATAAGTTTGCCTATTGTTCCCTCGCCGTTTTCAATCTTTTCCACAATCTTTGACACACTTACCATTGAATCTTCCAGTTTCTCGGAAGCATTGCCAAACCTTTCTATAGTATCCCTGAATTCTTCTTTATTCGCCGCCATCAGGTCACCCATGCTTTCAAGGCTTACCCTTAGACTACGCAGGGCATCCGGCAGATCGCGATTGAATGCCCCGGTTACGTCCACAATGTTCTGAATAGCAACATCCACTTTTTTATCATTTCTCTCAATTATAGCGAGAATTCTGTCCGAAATATTTTTCAAATTATCCGCAACAAACCCTATATCTGTAATAAGTTCTTCGTAATCAGGAGGGGATTCGGTCCGCAGTATAGATTCGCCTGATTTTAGGTATGGCCCCCCCAGTGTCCCAGGCTTTATCTCAACATACTTCTCCCCAAGAAGCCCCTTTTGTCTTATGATTGCAACTGCATCATGTTCAACTTTGTATTGTGGATACACCTTTAATTGCAATTTTGCCATACCATCCGAAAGTTCAATTTTGCCTACTTCCCCAACCTTGATGCCAGCGAGGAACACCCCTGTTTCCTTATTTACTCCCTGTGCAGTTTTAAATGCGGCAATCAGCGGATAACCGGCAACCTTGCCCCACCGTTCAAGCTGAAATGTCATCCATAAAAGAATAAACATGGTGATAAAAACAAAAATACCTACTTTTGCATTCGTGCCAAATTTTGTCTCGGGCATTAATTCCTCCTATCCAATCTTTATCACACCTTCGGCCTTTCTGGCAAGAAATTGCCTAACTGCAGGATTCCGGGATTTTCTGAATTCCTCCGGCGCGCCCTCTTCAACAATCCTGCCGTCGTACATCATTGCAACCTTGGAAGCTATCTTTAAAGCCCCGGCGATATCATGGCTTATAACCAGATTTGTAATATCAAATCTGCGATTAACTTCAATAATTAAATTGTCTATTGTATCGCTTGTCACCGGATCAAGACCCGTAGTCGGTTCATCAAAAATAAGTATATTCGGGCTCATCACCATCGCACGGGCTATTGCCGCCCTCTTTTTCATTCCGCCGCTAAGCTCCGAAGTATATTTCTTCTCTGCTCCTGTTAACCCCACCAGATGAATGTTCTCCATCACCTTTTCCTTTATCTCCCTGTCTGAAAGTTTTGTGTGCTCATGTAACGGAAATGCAACATTTTCCTCCACAGTCATAGAGTCAAAAAGAGCGCCGCTCTGAAAGAGCACACCGAATTTCTTCAATACCCTGTTCATTGAGTTGGTATCAAGCTTTATTATGTCCTCTCCATCTAAATAAATAGCGCCCGCATCCGGAAGCATAAGCCTCAGAAGATGCTTTATCAATACGCTTTTCCCGCATCCACTCGGACCAATAATAACGGTGGTCCTGCCATTTTCTATATCAATATTAATTCCCTTCAGAACCTGCTGGCCGTTAAACGATTTATAAAGATCAACAATTTTTATCATATCCGAATCAAAACATCATTGCGGTTAAAAAATAATCGCTTACGAGAATAGAGACCGATGAAATTACAACCGCCTCCGTCGCAGCTCTTCCCACACCCTTTGCCCCGCCGGTTGCATAGAATCCCTTGTAGCAGCTGACTATTGAAATAATCATTCCAAAAAAGATAGATTTGACCAATCCGACAAACAGATCCTTAAAATCAACGAGATAGATGACATCATTGATAAACGACTCCGGATTAAGCCCAAGAACATGAACACCAAGAAGATACGCACCGATAATACCAAGAAAGTTAAAAAGCGCTGTAAGCAAGGGGAGCATTAGTAGTGCGGCAAGCATTCTTGGAACAACCAGATACTGCACAGGGTTGATTGCCATTGCATACAAGGCATCAATCTGCTCTGTCACCCTCATGGTGCCGAGTTCTGCTGCCATTGCTGAGCCTGCTCTTCCGGTAACCATCAGCGATGTCAAAACCGGACCCAATTCCCTGGCCAGGGACAGGCCTACTGATGGACCTGTCAAGTTTTCTGCTCCAAAAAGCTTAAACGCATGGGCACCCTGCAATGCAAAAACCATTCCTGTAAATATTCCGGTAAGTGTAACGATGAACGAAGATTGAACTCCAATGAACTCTATTTGTTTTAAAAAAAGGCCTACCCGGAATGGCTTTTGAAACGTATAATAAAAAGATTTAAGAAAAAGCAGGAAAATTCCTCCAATCTCTGATAAAACAGAATTAGTTTTCTCTCCCAGAATCTCAAGAATCCTTATAAAATTTCTGTTGTTTGCGCCTGTTTCCAAATTATACGAATCTCCTCGGAACCCTTATCCCGATTTTCGTAAACACCTCATATGGTATTGTACCAATTCTATCTGCAATTTCAACTGCGGTCACGGATTCCCTTCCCTGGCGGCCAATGATCGTCACCCCGTCTCCAATCTTAACATCTTTTATACCGGTTACATCAATCATTGTAAGATCCATGCAGATCCTCCCGGCAACCGGAGCCTTTTCCCCCCTTACAAGAACATGCGCATTATTGCTGAGATGCCTGTCAAGCCCGTCCGCATAACCAACAGGCACTGTTGCGATTATGGATCTCCTCCGTGTTTTAAATGTTCTGCCATAACTTACTGTAAAATTCTTCTGAACATTTTTTATATGCAATATCTCTGTTCTAAGTTCCATAACCGGACGCAGTTCATTTTTTAACGCACGAGAAGGATAAGGCTCTACACCATAGAGCGCAATGCCTGGTCTGACGAGATTAAAATGCGCCTGCGGCAGGAGAAATATAGCGGCGCTGTTCGCAATGTGAATGTATTTAAAATTGAACCCCTCTTTAACCCCTTCGGCTATCACCTTCCTGAAGCAACTCATCTGCCACTCTGCAAATGTTTTACCCCCATCACCGAGATCCGCAAAATGCGAAGCAATCCCTTCAACGCTTATGTTTCTGAATCTTTTTAACCCTCTGAAAAATACCCCTGCCTCACCCGGCAGAATGCCAATCCTGCCCATTCCGGTGTCAACTTTGATGTGCACTCTGACAGGCTTGCGCATCTTCTCGCCTGCACGGGAAAGCATATTAACTGTCCGAAGGTCAAATACAAACGGAATGAAACCGCCTTTTATTATCTCATCTTCTTCTCCCTTAAAAACCCCGCTCAGTAAAAAAATATCGTCCTTTATTCCGCTGTTTCTCAACTCAATACCCTCTTCCACCATTGCAACACCGAACCGTCTTACACCCCCCAGCTTCAATGCCCCGGCAATTTTTACTGCACCGTGGCCATAAGCATTAGCCTTCACAATTGCGATAACATCTGCTGATCCGGCAGCGCTTTTAATCACCCTCAAATTATGACGCAATGCGTTGAGATTTACGATTGCTTCAGTAGGTCTGCGGCCAAAGATCATGTTGTTAAAATAACAGGTTAATGCCTCGTAGTCAAGTGAAGGATTTTGTTTCTGCAAGAGCAAACAGCAACAATGTTCTCATTATATTCATTAACTTCTTCATTTTTTGCCGTATTTTTATTAGAATGATTACTTAATAAACCTATGGAGCGCAAATATGCCATAAAACGGATTGCGGAATTGAGGGATCTGATAAATTATCATAATCACCGTTATTATGTTATTGATTCTCCTGAAATTCCCGATGAGGAATATGACAGGCTGTTTCGGGAATTAAAAAACTTAGAATCGCAGTTTCCCGAATTAGTAACCGTTGATTCACCCACTCAGCGAGTTGGCGCTGAACCGCTGAAGGAATTCAAGCAGATCAGGCATAGGTTTTTGATGCTCAGCCTTGACAATGTCTTCAATGAAGAGGAAGCGCGGAGTTTTGACGCCAGGATTAAAAAATTATTAAAAACAACTGAAGACATTGAATATGTCTGCGAACCAAAATTTGACGGAGTCGCAGTTGAACTTATTTATGAAAACGGGAATTTTATTGCAGGAGCAACAAGGGGTGACGGAAGAACCGGAGAGAATGTTACGAGCAATCTGAAAACAATAAAATCAGTGCCGTTAGTCCTCTTCTCAAAAAAGATAAAACCCCCTCCGCTTCTGGAAGTCAGAGGCGAGGTTATCATTCTGAAAAAAAACTTTGAAAAATTGAACACAGATAGGGAAAGGACCGGAGAGCCATTGTTTGCAAATCCGAGAAACGCAGCCGCAGGCTCTTTGAGGCAATTGGATCCCAAGATTACTTCATCGCGGCCACTTGACATCTTTTTCTATGAAACAGGCGCAATAGAAGGATTGGAATTGAAAACCCACTGGGAATTATTAGAGTGCCTCCCTGCATGGGGGTTTAAAACAAATAATCTTAACAGACTATGCTCCGGAATAAACGACGTGATGGGATACTACATAAACATTCTTAAAAAAAGGAACGAAATGCCCTATGAATGCGACGGAATCGTTGTAAAAGTAAACCATCTTGGATCTCGACGGACATTAGGAGAATTATCACACAGTCCCCGTTGGGCTGTAGCATTCAAGTTCCCTCCCCAGCAAGCCGTTACAAAGATCATCCAGATAGAAGCGCAGGTGGGCAGAACAGGGACACTCACTCCTGTAGCCATTCTTGAACCTGTCCATGTCAGCGGCGTAACCGTAAGCAGAGCAACGCTTCACAACATGGATGAGATAGAGCGCAAAGATGTGCGGATCGGCGATTATGTTATTGTACAGAGAGCGGGGGATGTCATCCCGGAGGTCACAAAATCAATTGTTGAAAAACGAACAGGAATGGAAACAAAATTTATAATGCCTGAAAAATGCCCATCCTGCGACTCAAAGGTAGTCCGCAAGGATGGCGAGGTGGCTTACAGATGCATCAATGCCTCCTGCCATGCGCAACTGAAAGAGAGAATAAGGCACTACAGCTCAAGATCTGCAATGAATATTGATGGGCTCGGAGAAAAATTCATTGATCAGATGGTAGAACGGGGGCTTGTAAAAGATATGTCCGACCTTTATAACCTGAAACCAGAAGATTTCTTTCATCTTGAACGCATGGGAACCAAACTTGCAGAGAACCTGTTTAATGCAATTAAGAAATCCAAGGAAACTACCTTTGACAGGTTTTTATTCGGGCTTGGGATAAGGCATGTTGGCGAACATCTTGCTAAACTGCTGGCAAAAGAATTTCATAATCTGGAAAATATAATAAAAACCCCTAAAGAAAACCTGCTCAAAGTAAGGGAAATCGGAGAGGAAATAGCAGACAGCATAACAGAATTTTTTTCTAACAGAGACAACCTGAAACTTATTGAAAAACTACTAAAAAAAGGAATAAAGATTAAATCTATTGAAAAAACAAAGGGTGAATTGCCGCTAAAAGGAAAATCAGTTGTATTCACAGGCAAACTGAGTTCAATGACTCGCGGAAAAGCAAAAGAACTTGTAGAAGGACTGGGTGGCAAAATCTCGGGCTCAGTGAGCGTAAAAACCGATCTTGTTATAGCAGGCCCCGACGCTGGCAGCAAACTCCAAAAGGCACAGCAACTGGGGGTCAAAGTTATAGACGAAGAAGAGTTTTTGAGAATTACAAAAACTCAATAACTCATTTTTCTATCATCTCTTTTGCCTTATTAAGATTCTCCTCTGCCTTAGCAAGAAGTTCGGTTGCATACTCAATATTATGGACGCCCCTTCCATAATAAACAAGGTTGTAATTGAACATTGCATCGTTAAACAATTTCTTGGCCCCTGCTGCCGCTACTCCTGATGCTTTTATTTTATCCTGAACCTCATCAAGACTAACTTTAACCCTATTCATATGCCCTGAAACGGTAGCCATCCAATCATTCATAATGCCTTTATAATCAATTCCATGACAGTAAAGACAACCAGCCTCAGTTGCCTTTATTGTCTGTCCGGAAAACATTGATTTAGCCGCTGCTTCCTTAGGCAATATATGACATCCTATGCAGTCCACTCTGGCAAGAAACATAGGGCTCGGCATATCCTTTACCCCCATTCCGCCGGTTCCCATGTAGAGTTTTTCCTGAGCGCCATGTTTGTCAAAATGGCAGGAACTGCAATCTCTTTTTACAAAATCATGGACGGTTGTAACCTTATGCTTGATTTCTTTATGGCATTGAAAGCATTCAACCTTGTGCGATGTAACATGAGTGTCATGAATTAATTTGTGATCTGAATATTTTTCCAGCCGTTCCGGCTCGCCATGGCATGTACGGCACATTTCCTCAGGCACTTCGCCTTTGCCTTCTACAACGCCGACATGACACTTGGTGCACTCAACCCCCCGTTCCACGAAATCCTTATGATTGTATGTATTTCCCCCCAGCGTAAAATCTTTTTTAGGAGGCTCGTGACAAATCGTACAAGTGGCGATTGGCGATGTTTTTCCATTATCTTCGGGTTTAAAATGACAGATAAAGCAAACACTTTCTGTCACCGCCACATGAGAACCTATCACAATCTGGGAATGACAGGATGTACATTTAAGTTTCCTTCCTCTCCTTAGCTGCGTAAGATGGGGCTTATGGTCAAAATTAATCCCGTTCTTAAAAACTGAATTACCCTCAAGCAGCCTTTTGGAATGACACCCCTTTCTCAGACAACTTGCATCGTCTATTTCCGCATAGGGTTTAGTGCTGTAGGTTCTCGTTATATATTTTACAACCTGAACCGACGCCTCAAATTTACCCCTGATCTCCTCGGTAAATCCGGGTGGATAATGACAGTCCACACACGGGACAAAATTATGGCTGGATTCCTTCCAGGATTTATAATATGGCCTCATTATGTGGCATGTTCCGCAGAAGTAAGGGCTTGTGCTGAATTGGAAGAATGCAATCGCTCCAATAAAGAGAAAAACTATTCCGCCAAATATTATATAAGCGAATCTTCTCGAAAAATGAATGATATCATTCTTATCCTCTGGAAAATGTATGCCAAAAAACGCAAAAAACCTCTTTAAATACGGTTTATTGTTTATCCATGTCCTTACTGCCATTTTTCATCATCCTCCTTCGTTTTACTGCAAGTAATACGATAACAATCAAAAATACCAGGATATTAATTACAAGAGTGACGCGCCTGTCGCGCCATTCTACCAGTTTAGCCTTAACCATGTCCTGCACATCCACGGCATTTATAATCACATTCTCTGCATTTTCTTTCACAATATCCGGGGATAAGGAATGGGTGACAGGGCCGATCTCAAGAAGGATCGTTTTTGCAATATTTATTTTGTTCATTTCCTCGTCAGTATCAAATCCTTTTTCCCTTGCTTTCTGTGTAAGTCTCGTAGCTATATTAACCGCGTCATCGGCTTCTTTAATCGTCTTTACCAGTTCCAGCGCAACACCATACTCAACAGAGGAGGCTTTATGACAACCGAGACAACCTTTTCCTCCATTCTCCGCTTTTTCAGAGGTAAATAACGCTATGGTGGCTTCCTGAACTCCATGAGAGCCATGGCATACGGCGCACTCTTTTATCTTCTTGTTTTTCATTGCCTCAAAATGAGGACTCCGCAGCAGATTCTCCCGCTGGACGGAATGGCATCTGCCGCAAACATTGTGTATATCCTTGACCCCCGGTGGCGTTGCCCCGTGCGTACCGTGGCAATCCGGACAGGCAGGAGCACGCATGTCCCCCTGTTCAAGCACATGCCTGCCATGAACGCTCTCCTTGTATTTCTCAAACTGGTTGGTGGGAATTTTATATTGTTCCATGTACTTCTTATCTGAATGACATCTTGCGCATGTTTTTGGGACATTTAATTTATATGCAGGAGAATTGGGATCACTGGCTTTTTTTATATCATGTGTATTATGGCAATCGGTGCAGACAGCAACCTTGTAATCGCCTTGCCTTAACTTTTTCCCGTGCTCGCTATCCCTGTAAATGGCGTACTCATCCACATATTCCCTGTACTGCAGCATCATTTTTACATCAGAATGGCATTTAGCACACAGCAGCGGAATGGATGCCCTGCTGATTTTGCCCTTATAGCCTTTTGCACGGCTCATTGCGGAAAATGTCAAATCAGACGGATCGCCGCCATGGCATTCGGTACAGGTTGTTCCTATTTCTGAGTGAACACTTTTTGAATATTGACTGTTTATATTGGAATGGCAAATAGTGCAGGAATAAATACCGGCGGATGCAGAACCAGTCTTTATTGCCAATATCAATATTAAAATTATGAGCGCTTTAATTCCCAATCCTCTCATCTTACCTTCCAGTACCGTAAGATATTAAAAAAAGGAGCAGAACAAGCCCTGCAATTCCAATAACAGCAATAACAGATCTTTTCAGTGGATTATATTGTTCATTTCTGTCCAGAAATGGCAGCAAAACAAGCAGTAAAATAATAACGGACGACGACATTGCAAACAATGTCCCCCTGTTGAATATAAAAATTTCCCTTGGAAAAAATTTGTAAAGATTATAAATAGGCATCATAAACCATGCCGGGATGATTTTTGCGGGCATTCTAAGAGGGTCGGCAATATCACCGAGTCCTGCAGGAATAAAAACCGAAAGACTAATAAGCAAAGCAAAGAGCACAAATATAAGAATGTTTATATCAAGAAGCATAACCGATACGCTATACCGGTAATTTTTAGGGGAAACAGATTTCCATTTTGTAAGTCCCTGACGGAAAATCATCCATATATGAATACCGGTAATTGCTAAAAATAACCCTGGCAGTATAACAATATGGCTTACAAAAAATCTCGTAAGGGTTCCGCTTCCCACCCCCTCGCCGCCCCTGATAAAGAGCATTATGTAATCTCCAATTAACGGTATATCCTTTATCTCGCTCGTCATAATCTGAGTGGACCAGTAGGAATTGTTACTCCAGGGAAGTAAATATCCGGTAAAACCAAAGAGAAATACTAATGCTAAATTTGCCAGACCAATAAACCACAATAACTCTCGCGGATATTTATATGCACCCGTGAAGTAAATTCGCCAGAAGTGCAAAAAAACAAAGATAAAAAGAAGGGTTGACGCCCAGTGGTGAATGCTCCTTATGAGCCATCCGGACGGGATGGAGTTCATAATGTATTTTATGCTGAGGTGAGCATCATCAGCAATCGGCTTATAATACAAAGCAAGAGAAAGGCCTGTAATAAGAAGTATCACAAATAACAGACATATAACAATGCCAAAAAAATTTAACCATGAAAATTGCTCGGCTACCGGGGTAATAAGAAATTTGCGGATGCGGGCACCCTGTGCCTCAAAACTGAAATTAAACCTTTTTTCAAGACCTGTTTTAAGTAATTCTTTCCACTCAACATCCACAAGTTTTTTAAGAATTTTTTTCATAAAAACCCGGTGAGATATATCTTGCCGTTAACCACTTCCACATTGTATCTGGAGAGTGGCGCAGGAGGGGGACCAGAAAGAACTTCTCCTTTGGTGTTGAAAGAAGCAAGATGGCATGGACAGGCGACCTGTTGTTTTAGGTAGTCCCATACAAGATAGCATCCCAAATGGGTGCAAACACCGGATATTGCTGCCATCCCTGCACGTGTGTTTATGACTAATACAGGGACATTTTTATAAAGCACAGTTTTTGATCTACCCTCGGGAATATCATCTAATTTTGCCACAGCAATCTTGCTTCCGCCGATCTCCATAACATTTGAAGGAGGAAAAAGGAATTTTAATAAGGGTTTACCGATTATCCAGGCGCTGACAAAGAATCCCGCCCCTCCCAGCCAGTCAATAAAATCACGCCTGTTTAATATGTCTTTAAACAGTGGCAATTTTATTTCCTTATTCTGGTCTCATCAAAAATCTTATGTAGAGTAAAACTATCAAGGCGCCAAGAAATCCAACTGCCGTGAACATAAATTTCTTTCTTTTCTGGACATCGGAACGGATTTCTTCAACTTTTTTATCAATATTGGAAAGCGATCCCTGGGCTTCGGTCATTAAACCCTTCACCTTTTCCAAATCCACTGTATGTGTAATTGTTTTGCTTTTGACCAGATTATTTGTAACCTTGGACATGTCAAGAACAAGATCATCTATGTTCCGCCCGGAATCCTTTATTATTTCAAGAGATGATTCGGTAAGTTCAGCCTTTTTTCTTGTAACTTCAAGGATGTCGGCCATTTCGTCTGCAACAGTCAGCGGTATGGAGCCTGCATCATGGCAGGAGGAACAGGCGTCCTTGAACATCTCAATTCCCGGATAAAGGATCTTATGGTTTCCATGACAATCTATGCATTTCGGAACACCGCTGTTCTCAAGCGCAGTATAATGCGATCCTTCCCGGAAGGACTTAAGCACCACGGAGTGACAGTTCCCGCATACATTCGCCACCTCGCCTCCACCTGGAGGTATGGCACCATGAATACCATGACAATCAGCGCAATTGGGCACAAGGGCACGGTTCTTCCCATGAATCTCCCCGAAGAGTATCTTCCCGTGATAGCTCTGTTTGTATTCGTTTAACTGGTCCGTTGGAATCCCATACGGTTTCATGTAATCAGGATCGGAATGACACTTCCCGCAGGTTGCAGGAACATTTGAGTGAAATACCGGGGAAGCAGGATCGTTTGTTTTCCTGATCTCATGTGAGCCGTGACAACTTATGCAGGTTGCAACCTTTGCGTCCCCCTTTTCAAAAAGCATCTTCCCATGAATGCTTGTCTTGTATTCTGCAAACTGGTCTGTCCGGATATTAAATTGTCTCATTTTTTTAACATCGGCATGACACTTCGCGCAAAGAGCCGGAATTTGTTGCGGCACCGGAACACCAATAAACCCAGCCTCCTCTGCCATAGCATTATCCCGTGATGCTGGGTTTCCGCCGTGACAGTCAGCGCATCCCACCCTGTTTTCCATATGGATGCTCTTCTCCCAAACCAGCACCGGATTGCTCAATAATGCATCCTGCTGCCGATGACACTCCACACAGGAATCTACCTTTTCCTCTGTTTTAGCCTCTAAAAGAGACGATGCGACAGTCAAAATTTCAAAGATTGATATAATCAAAAAAATATTATTAAGATTTATGCGATTCCTCATTCTCAGGAATACCTTCCCCAAAGAGTAAAACCGATAAAAAGAAGCACTCCCGTTATCCCAAGTAATATAGCAAGTTTTCTCTTGCCAGGGATCCTTTCAGGATTCCGATCAATGAATGGAACTGAGACAATAAACAAAATCGCAAGCCCCTGACCTAAGACCCCGATAAGCTCTGGCGCCCATGCCCCCAGAAAACCTAATTTTTCTGCAATCTTAAGAAACTGATAAGCAGCGAGGAAATACCATTCCGGTTTAATATGCTCAGGAGTGATAAATGGATCAGCCTTTGGCTCCATTGGCGCCGGCATCAAAGTAGCGAGAACAATCAAAAAAGTAACAACAAGAAGAGCTTGTATCAACTGAACAACGGTATGATGCGGGAAAAACGGATGACCAAGTTTTTCCTTGGGCCAGTCCTTATAAGGGTTCCCCTCGTCCAATTGTTCATTTACTATTATTTCTTTTCTCTCATCCATCATGTATTATTTCTCTCCATTAATTTAATAACTTTTTTCAAAAAAAGTAAAGAAATTAATTTTAAAGATTAATATAATTTGCAGGCATTGCAAGAAAATTTTGAGTTTTGAGGTCAAGCAGCAGAATGGCATTTTATGCAGGTACCGTAAAAATCAATATGAAATCCATCCACCTTAAACCTTTCAAGAACATCCTTCGGCGGCTTTACATCGTTGTCAATCTTAAAGACATCTATAATCTGTTTGCATTCTTTGCATATAATATGATGATGCGGTTCTATATGCGGGTCAAAATGCTTTCTCTCGGAATCAATGTCAAGAGATGCCACCTCACCGAGATTTGTAAGCATTTCAAGCGTTTTGTAAACAGTAGTCAGAGTTATGGTAGTGTACTTCTTTGAGATCTCCTTGTGCAGCGTCTCTGCTGAGGGATGATTACGGTTATTGATTAGCGCTTCAAATATTGCGAGCCTTTGTGGCGTAATTTTTAGCCCATTTTTTCTGCATTTTTCAATCAATTTATCAATTTCAATCATTTTTATTTATTGTTATTTATTCTTTATTCTTTAAAAAGAATAACTCCTAATTTAATATTATTTTAATCTAATTAATAATTCTGTCAAGAAATTCTTTTCTTAATAACATTTATTTCTGGTATCTGGTATAATGTTATCTAAATTTAATTATTGAGGTGTGAGATGATAAAAATATTCTGTTGTAACTACTGTAAGGAAAATATTTTGAGGGTATTAACAGTTCTTTGGCTCCTGTTTTCAATACCTGCGTCTATATATGCTGGATTTCCTGACAAAAAAAGCATTAATAAAAATAATTATACAGAAAGCAAAGTTTGCGGCGAATGCCACAAGGACATTTACTATTACTGGAAAAATTCCCTTCATGCCATGTCACTGGAAAACCCCATATTCAACACAGCATACATGCAGAGCCTGAGACAAGATTCCAAAAAAGCAAAAGAATTATGTCTGAGATGTCATGCTCCTGCGGTTCTCTTTAATTCAGATTATGAACTGAAACAAGATGTTACCAGGGAGGGTATCAGCTGTGATTTCTGTCATACTATCGCCGGCATTATTTTAAAAGACACAAAATATCTTTTTTCCATAAAGGTTGGCGAAACAAAAAGGGGTCCGTTAAAGAATGCATCATCCCCGGTGCACAATGTGGAGTATTCCAGTCTGCATACCCGTTCTGAATTCTGTGCCGGCTGTCACGAACTTAGGGGGAACAATAATGTGCCAATAATGGAGACATACACCGAATGGCAGAAAAGTCCTTATGCAGCGCAGGGTAAACAGTGTCAGGATTGTCACATGCCGGAAGTGGAAGGATTTGTTGTTGACCCGAAATTAAAGGAAAGCAGCAGAACAATCAACCTCCATGATATCCAGGGTGGTCATTCGCTAACCCAACTGAAGAAGTCTGTGCAGTTAAATATGGTAAACATGAAGAAGGAAAAGGATACTCTTAACGTGGGCTTGAAGATTGCAAATATTGGCTCAGGGCATATGATCCCCACTGGCATACCTTCCCAGCAACTGGTGCTTGAGGTTAGCCTAATTGTAAAAAACAAAATAATTGATACACAAACCAGGGAATACGAAAAGGTGATCTCTGATGCCAGCGGGAGGGTATTAAAGGACGATTGGGATATCATAATGAATGGAGCAAAAATACTAAATGACAATCGCCTTGCCCCTCTTGAGGAACGGATTGAACATTTTACTTTTCAGATCCCGCAAGGATATGAAGGGACAATCAGTTCAAAGATATACTATGTATACAGGCCTTATCTTATGGAAAAGCAGGAAATAAAAGTGGAGATCAATTCATCAGAAAATACAACAAAATAACAGAGGTTAATTATTATAAAAGAAAAAATATGTTGACATCGGGGATTTGTTCCTTTTAAAATGTTCAGGATGTTTTTAAAAATGAGCCATGATTATAGCGATGTTTTATTATTTCCATTAAAAAATTTGGAGTGATGGAGAATGCCAAATGTTTAATCCACTTAAAATATTTAAAACAATACCTGAACAGATTATAAGATTATTATTGATTTTTGCAGGGGTTATTGCAGCACTTATAATAGCGCGGCATCTATTTATTCCGGCATCTTTTGGAAAACTAGGCCACTACAGAGCAGATGCGCTGGACGAGATTAAATCCCTGCCGGTTCAATACGCAGGGCGCGATCAATGCGCAGAATGCCATGAAGATAAGATAGCCATACTAAATTCTTCATACCATAAGGGGCTTTCCTGCGAGGCTTGTCATGGACCGGGAGTAAAACATGTGGCAGCCGGCGGAGACTACGAATTATTAATGCCGGTAAAAAGGGAATTTTGCCACAAATGCCACGCTTTTCTGGAAGCAAGGCCAACAGGATTTCCTCAGATTGACACAATTACGCATAATCCCAATAAGCCATGCATAAAGTGCCACAATCCGCACAATCCCACCCCTCCAAGTCCACCCAGTGAATGCGGCGTTTGCCACAGAAGCATTGAAAGCATGAAATCAGTGTCGCCGCATAATAGCCTTCAATGCACAACCTGTCATGCAGCGCCAAGGGAACACAAACTAAATCCACGAAAATACTTACCAAGCAAACCATCGGCAAGAGAATTTTGCGGAAAATGCCATACAAAGAATGCAGTTGCTTCAAAGGAAATACCAAGAATAGATATGGACAAACACGGGAATACTTATGTTTGCTGGGAATGTCATTATCCACATTCACCACAAGCGGAGTGAGATATGAAAGAAAAAACAAAAAATAACAAGTTAAACAGAAGAGAAGTTCTTAAAAAATTAGGGAAATACCTCCCATCAGCGGGACTGCTATGGATTGCATCCAGTAAACTTGCGTTGCCGGCCGAAGAAAATGGGAAAAAACACAACTACGGAATGGGGGTTTATATAAAAAGATGCATTGGTTGCGGCAGATGCGCCAATGCATGCAAAGAAGAAAATAACGTCCCTCGTGATCCATTCTTTTACAGAACATGGATTGAACGATATGCGGTCAACATGGACGGGGAAGTATCGGTTCAAAGCCCAAATGGCGGGATAGACGGATTCTCTCCAATGGAAGCAACCCGAACATTATTAAAGAGCTTTTTTGTTCCGAAACTCTGCAATCATTGCGACAATCCGCCATGCGTACAGGTCTGCCCTGTTGGGGCAACCTTTAAATCTCCGGAAGGAGTAATTCTGGTGGATGAAAAATACTGTATTGGGTGCAGATACTGCATCCAGGCCTGTCCCTATGGGGCAAGATACTTCCATCCGGAAAAGAAAGTCGCTGACAAATGCACCTTTTGTTATCATAGGATAACAAAAGGCTTGCGTCCTGCCTGTGTTGAAGTATGCCCTACAAATGCGCGGGTTTTTGGAGACCTGCACACCCTGAGCAGTCCTCTTCTGCGATTTAAAAGAATGAATGATATACATGTTCTGAAACCAGATCTAAATACAGAACCAAAGGTATATTATGCAAATATGGATGGAGTGGTGAGATAACATGGAAAAATTAATAGAACAATTATACGCTGCTTCACAACAGATATCCGGCTTTATTTATCCAAACGAGGTTGAACTGCAATGGAGCATACTGATAGTAATCTACCCTTATATTACAGGGCTTGTGGCAGGCGCTTTCATCCTCGCGTCCCTTGTAAAGGTATTCAATGTGAAGGCATTATCCCCCACATACAGGCTCGCTCTGCTCACAGCGCTTGCATTTTTAATTGTTGCTCCGATGCCGCTACAATTCCATTTAGGACATATGGAACGCTCCTATGAAATATTTCTCACCCCGCACCTTAAATCCGCAATGGCTGTATTCGGATTTGTATATATGTGGTACTTAATGGTTGTTCTGCTTCTTGAAATATGGTTTGATTACAGAAAAGATTTGGTTGAAATGGCTAACAGAGAAAAGGGATTGAAGAAACTGCTTTACATGGCGCTTTCATTATTCTCCAGAGACATTTCACCAAAAGCGATAGCATTTGACAAAAAGGCGGCTAAAATTATCACTATAATAGGAATTCCATCCGCTTTTTTACTGCACGGATATGTTGGATTTATTTTTGGTTCAATAAAAGCTAATCCATGGTGGAGCAGCGTTTTGATTCCTGTTGTGTTTTTGTTCTCGGCGATAGTTTCGGGTATTGCCCTTGTGTTGATTCTTTATATGGTTATAACTATGTTCCGCGGCAAAAAATTAGATATGCTCTGCCTTGACAGGCTTGCCGACTTTCTGCTGTACGCAGTAATTGTTGATTTTTCCCTGGAAATGCTTGATTTCATTCATCGCCTTTACCAGTCAGAAGACTCAATCCATATTATTTCAGAATTGATAAAAACAAAACTCTTTATAAGCCTTATCATTGTCCAGATATTACTGGGGATCATCGTTCCAGTCGGTATGATTGTGCTGGTCAAATTTTTCAAGTACCAGGATGAATTAAGAAGGCTTGTTTACTTTGTTGCTGCCCTTCTTATACAAATGGGTATATTCGGCACAAGATGGAATGTGGTGATCGGCGGACAACTCTTCTCCAAGAGTTTCCGCGGACTGACAGCCTACAAGATGGAGCTACTTGGCATGGAAGGGCTGTTTGTAGCGCTTGGATTCCTGGTATTGCCGTTTATAATACTTTATCTGGTGACGCGCGTTTTCTCCCCGTGGGAAGAGGGGCAAGAACAATCCATATCCTGAATCCCTGCTAAACTGTAATCCAGTAACGGGCATAAAATTTTTTAATTTTTTTCTTGACAACCGTGTTATATTTTTTTATACTTATTGAAAATGAAAATTATTTTCAATAAGGAGGAAATATGGAAACAAAAAGATGGCTAATGTCGTTGGCAATTGCTTTTATGGGAACCCATCTGTTTCAGAATATTGCCGCAGCGGACAGGCGTTCCTATGTGTGGACATACGAATATCTGACAATACCCGCAGGTGAAGGCGAGATTGAATACTATTACACTCAGCAAACAGGCTCACTGAATAACTTTACCGACACGACGATACTCAAACACTGGGTTGAGATTGAACACGGTATAACCGACCACTGGGACATAGCGCTATATCAGACATTCGCACAGAAGCCGGAAAGCAGTCTAATTTACGAAGGATTCAAAATAAGGACCAGGTACAGGTTCAGCGAAAGCGGAATTCTTCCTGTTAATCCCCTTCTTTATTTTGAGTACATTAGGAATTTTCCGGAAAAGGAAGATGAATTTGAAGGGAAGTTAATACTCGGAAAAAACATCAAAAGATTTAATATTTCCGCAAATATAGTCGGGGAATTCAAAATTGAAGACGGCAAAGTAGAAACAGAGCCGGAAGCAATTCTTGCTGTTTCTTTTGAGCCTGGGCCTAATTTTAAACTTGGGACTGAATACGAAATAAGCGAAAAAAAGGCGTATCTCGGTCCAACGGTCTCATTTGCATCCGGCGAGCGCTGGACAACGATGGGAGTGCGCTGGGGATTAACAGAAAACTCGCGGGATCTTGATTTTCGTTTATTGATAGGAATAGGGCTATGAAAGCGCCATTCCTGCAGGCTAAATACCTGTTAATAGTGTTGGGTCCGCTATGCCTTGCGTGTTCCAGTCTTATAAAAAGCACGGACAAAATCAGCGACGGAGAAAGACTGTACCGTTCAAAGTGCAGCGCCTGTCACATGCTTATTGAAAGAGAGAGATTATCAAAAGAGGGATGGAAAGCGGCAGTAGAAAAATACGGGGCAAAATTGACCGAAGAAGATCGCAGTAAAATCCTACAGCATCTAACGCAATAAATTTAACTTTCTTCTTCGTCAGGGTCAGTCAAAGACGGCGGAGAAATAATCCGATCCTCTTCCCTTGCAACAGAACGGTCATAATTGTTTTCCTTTTCTAACATTTCCTGACAATCAACACAGAATTTCACATAGGGAATCAATTTAAGCCTTCCTGTCTCAATATCTATGCCGCATTCCTCGCATATACCGTAACTCTTGTTATCTATCCTGCGCAAGGCATCATCAATTTCATGTAATTTAACCCGCTCCCGCTCGTTTAACATTAAGGATAGTTCCTTTTGCTTCTCCTCCAACAGATGATCGGTTTCATCAAAAAGTTCTTCTTTGCTAATAGAACTATCATCCGCATTCCGGAATAACACAACATCCATAATCTCTTTTTTCAATTTCAATAATTCTTCCCGTGCTTCAGAGAGTGACCAAACAGCCGGTAGCGCAGGTTTTTTTGTTTTTTCAACCTTTTTGCCTATTTTCTTTTCTGCATGTTTTTTCTTCTGTACTGCTTTTTTTGTTTTTCTTTTTGTTCGTAATTTAGTTTTTTTCTGACTGCTCTTTTTAATTTTCTTCTTCATTTTTCTCCCTCTTTTAAAAATATCCCCATAACCTACTCAACAGGCTTTGCTATAAGATCATACTCAAGCGCATTAATTATCTCAACTTTGCTGATTTTAAGATCCATATTTTTTACATCTTTGAGAATCGTAATCCCGTCCACATCTGGAGCCTGCCGCCAGACCCTTCCATAGTAGCAATTCATATCGCTGTGATATCCCTCACCAAGAAACTCCATCTTTGCTCCAACCTGTCTTTTGTTTTTTTTAAGCGATACGCCAGACTGCAATTCCATTAGCATCCCGTATCTGTCCTCTTTCACCTTTTCCGGAATCTGATTCTCATAATTAGCAGCTGGAGTTCCGTCTTCACGTGAATATTTAAAAGCTCCCAGGCATTCAAACTCAAAATCCTTAACAAAATTATAAAGATCCATAAATTCCTTATCCGTCTCTCCAGGAAAGCCAACGATGAAGGTTGTACGGATCACCAATTCCGGAATCTCTTTCCTTAATCTATTAAGAAGGTTTTCAATATCCTTTTTTACAGTCTTTCTTCCCATTCTTTTAAGAATTTTATCGTTGACGTGCTGAAGAGGAATATCAAGATATTTGCATATTTTTTTGTTATCCTTAATCAAATCAATCAGATTGTCAGTAAACCTTTCTGGATAACAGTACAGGAGCCTTAACCATTTTATATCTTTTATTTTATTCAATGTTGAAAGAAGCAGAGTAAGATCAGAGCCTATATCCTTACCGTACGCGGTTGTATCCTGCGAGATCAGATTGACCTCCTGAATACCATTTCTGGCAAGTGATTTGACCTCAGATTCAATAGATTCAACAGTCCTGCTTCTAAAGGGTCCTTTAATAATTGGAATCGTGCAGTACGTGCATCCGTTTGAACATCCATCAGATATTTTGACATACGTAGACGGGGATGTGTTGGTTAGCATCCTTGAAATTCCGTTATGTTTTCTTAGGTGCAATTTTTCTGACACTGCAATCTGGATATTTTTCTTTATAACCTCGGAAATACTGGTAATATCGTTTGTTCCTATCACATGATCTACCTCTGGAAAACGCTCAACCAGCTTTTTGGAATCTCTTGAAGGCAAACATCCTGCAACAATAACCTTCTTGCATGATCCCTTTTGCTTTCTTTCAAGGACTTCCGCTATAACTTCACCTGACTCTTCTATTGCCGTGGATATGAATCCGCAGGTATTAATTACAATAACATCTGCGTTTTTCTCTGAAACCAGGCTGAATCCATCCCTGGCAAGAATGCCCAGCATGTATTCAGAATCAACAAGGTTTTTTGAACAACCGAGTGAAATAAAGCCAACAGTCGGCCGCTCAGTCATTTATTTTTCCCCTCTTGGGAAGTAATAATTTTAACCCCTTTTGGCATTTCAAAACCGAATACATTGTCTGCTATTGATTTGTTTATTTCAATATTGGAAAACATTATTTTTGTAGTATTTTCGTAAGGATCAACTGAAACGCTTTCCTTCACGATAAATTTATCCTTATCCACTGCAATATACAGTTTATAAATTCCTCTCAACTTTTCCTTTGGAGTCAATTCCAGATAATATAAATTAGAGTCCTTTTTGAATCCCTTTGGATAGCCCTCTGCCACCTTAAAATCCTCCTTCAGCCTTCCCATCCCGGAGAGGAAGTTATTGGGCGCCTTTTCAGGGAATATATTCTTGACATTTTCAATCATAACCTGGTTTTCCAGAGGAAGGTAATAGTATATGTTTTCTCCATCATTTACTATCTTCTGCATAAGCATTTCTTTTTCATCTATTTTTTTAATATAGTCCCATCGCATCTTTCCCGGCTTTTTAAAATATACTACCCCCGCATCCGTAACCGTATATTTCAATGCTTTATTTGTGCTTTCTTGGATAAAGTCGGCCCTGAAGTCAGAAATGCCATCATAAACACCCTGAACCTTCCCAACAATTTCGTCCACCTCTTTTCCTGAAGAAATCACCGGAATCAGGAGTAAAATAACCACTATTTGAATTTTCAACCAGCTCATTTTATCCCTCCTAAAATATATAATTTAATACTAAAACCGTGGCAACTTCAACAAATTTCAATGGGTATTCGCCTAAATCATTCGGGGCTGATTCAAGGAACATCGCTATTGTTTTTTGCCGCCAGTTCCCATTTATTGTTTCCAACCCTTCTTACAATACCCTCCCGTTCCATTTTCTCCATCATTCTTGCTGACCTGTTATAACCTATTCTGAGCCTTCTTTGAATATAGGAGATTGAGGCATATTCTGCCTCCCTTACAATCCTGACAGCATCATCATACATTTCATCATCCGCCTCCTCTTCCGCCACCTCACCGGAACCAAAATCTTCAATCTTGAGAATGGAGGAATTATATTCGGGTTCGGCCTGCCCGGTCCAGTGATCAACCACCCGCTTGACTTCTTTTTCAGTAATATAGGAACCGTGCACTCTCATCAGACCAGTGGCATTCGGCAACATAAAAAGCATATCTCCCATCCCGAGAAGCGACTCTGCTCCGTTGGCATCAAGAATTGTACGGGAGTCTGTTTTAGAAGGGACTTTAAATGCTATTCTCGCAGGAAAATTAGCTTTTATTGTTCCGGTAATAATGTCCACAGACGGCCTCTGCGTCGCAACTATAAGATGGATGCCTGCGGCTCTCGCCTTCTGTGCAAGACGGGTAATGCTGTCCTCAACATCCTTTCCGACAACCATCATTAAATCAGCAAGTTCATCTATTGCAATTACTATGCTCGGCATATCTTCACTGCCAAGCGCCCTGTAATGATCAATGCTTTTGGCTCCTGATTCCTTTAATTTTGCATATCGCCCGTCCATTTCCCTTACAGCCCATTTCAGAACCCTTGATGCATCTTTAACATCCACCAAAACTTCGTGCATCAAATGCGGCAACCCGTCATAGATTGGAAGCTCCAGCATTTTTGGATCAATGAGAATAAATTTCACTTCGTCAGGAGTGGCTTTGTATAAAATGCTGTTAATCACAGAATGTATGCATATGCTTTTGCCTGAGCCGGTAGCGCCCGCAATGAGCAGGTGAGGCATCTTGGCAAGATCAGACACGACAGGCATTCCGAAAACATCTTTTCCTATTGCAAGCGATAATTTTGAGGAAGAATCCTTGAATTCTTTTGATGGTATTATCTCTTTAAGAAAAACGGTATCGCGATGAATATTGGGGATCTCTATTCCGACAGCGGATTTTCCCGGAATAGGAGCAAGTATCCTAACACTCTGCGCCCTCAAACCCAAAGCAAGATCGTCACTTAGATTAACAATCTGATTTATCTTTACCCCGATTGCAGGCTCGTATTCATACATTGTAACAACAGGACCAGTTTTATATCCGACAACCTTTCCCTCCACACTGAAATCCCTGAGCTTTTTCTCCAGAATCTGGATACCAACCTCGGTTGACTTGTCATCCGATTTTACCTTTTTCTTTTCGTCTATCTCAAGAAGCGAAAGCGGGGGCATTGTGTATCCTCCCTCCTGCTGAACAAGTGCAAGTTGGTCCGGCTTTTGCCTGCGAGGTTTCTTTCTGCTCTCTGTTAATTCCCTGACAAATTCAGGATCTTTTAATTCCCGATGAATTTCCTCTCTCCTTACATCTTCCCGTTTTCTTTCCTCAGCTCGCCTTCTCCGCTCCAGAATGCCATTAATCCTTTCCCTGGCCCAGAAGTAGAACCTTTTAAAATATTTATAGAGGGTTTCAAAAGAAATCGCGAGAATCAGCAGCAGTACATCTATAAGATTTTTAAGCGATAGCCTGAATGTTATTATGGAAAAAATTATAAACAGTGCAATCAGGATTACCGTTCCGCCGCTATCTCCAAAATATGACGAAAGCATATTGTTTATCAAATACCCGGCAAAGCCTCCTCCGCCTTTCACCATTTTCGTAAATTCGGTTGCAGGAGCAAATATGGAAAAAAGTCCGGTAAGGGTTAAAAAAATCCCTGCAAAACCTGAAAATTTAACCCATGGATGGCTTAGCCTTCTCTTAAAAATAATGAAAACAGACAGAAACAACAAGAATAACGGAAAGAGATAGCCGGCATACCCGAACACATAAAAAACCAAAGCTGAAATATTCGCGCCAACCCTGCCGGCATAGTTATGCAAAACATTTGTTTTCCCTGTATGAAAAAAAGACGAATCCGAAGGAGAATAACTGAACAGGCTGATACCTGCCAGTATAGCAGCTGCAAGAACCAGAACAGATATAACCTCTTTAAAAAGCGTAATTTCTTTATTCCTTTCCGCCATTTACCTCACCGCCATAAAAAAGAACAATAAAATGCCTATTGACAAGCAATATATGGAAAAATAATGAAGTCTTCCGAGCATCACCGCTTTAAAAAGGATATGTATTGACAGCATTCCGGAAAGAAATGCTGTCAATAACCCTGCGCCGTAACTCACAATATGGATTGAACCTGCGTTCAATATTTCCCCTGCCTCAAGCAGCGTGGCACCTGCAATTGCAGGTATTCCTATCAGGAAAGAAAATTTAGCGGCCTTTTCCCTGTCAATGTTTAAAAGGATTCCTGCTGAGACAGTGGAGCCGGAACGTGAGATTCCTGGAAGCGCCGCAATGCCTTGAACTATGCCAATTACGGCGGAACGCCATAAATTCAGGGGCGTTGACAGATCTTTCCCGGTTTTTAAATACGCAAGCCCAAGCAGAATTCCTGTAACTATAAAATTCCAAGAAATGATCCTCATGGAAGAGAAACTATTCTCTATGAAGTCTTTGACCGGAAAAGCAATTATCCCGGTTAAAAAAGTAGCCGCAAGAATGTACATAAGCATTCCGGCTCCCTGTCTTGAGCCGGTATCGGAGCCTCCTGATAAAACCCATCTCTCTGTATCAACAATAATCTGAACTATATCCCTGCGAAAATAGGCCATAATAGAAAAAAATGTCCCAACATGAAGAACAACAAAAAAGGGGATGTTGTTCTCTCCTGAAGAAAGGAAAAATCCAAGCACAGCAAGGTGGCCCGAACTGCTTATGGGAAGAAACTCCGTTATTCCCTGAAAGATACCATAAAAAACCGCTTCAGCAATATTCATCTAAGTTGAATTAATTTTAAAACAGCATTGTAAAATTGTCAAACAGTACTGGATAACGGCGAGCACTTCGGATTCATAAACCGCAAACGAATTCATCTCTTCATATATCAAACTTCTTAACGATAGAACCTTCTATTTTACCGACCGTTCTCCCGCCCTGTACCAGTCCGCTCCGGTTATCACCCAATTATCGCCTTCTTTCTTAAAATCAATGATAAATTCATATATGGACATATTTGTCGGCAGAATATCGCTTAGTGATTTTACATCTTCACCTGATGTAAGAACAGTCCTGATAAATACCTCTGCCGAGCCTGCCGAGATTTCCACCGATACTTCGGTGATAAATACGGAGATCCTCGGATGCTGAAGAAAATAATATGCAAGCATCCCGCGCAGGCCATTGTAGTCATTCCCTTTCTTGTCCCTGTAATCTACCGAAACATGCTTTTTAATCGTCTTAATGTCTTTTTTGGACGCGGCATCAGCAACGCTGTTCACAATTTCCCTGATCTTATAATCATCGGTTTGTTTTGTGCAGGACTGAACAAAAAAAACGCCTGATATCAGTACCAGCGCAAGCACAAATTTATTTTTACCAATATTGCTCATTATGTTTTTTAACTTAACTGCGAAACTTGCGCCAGTAACGAAGCAAGCCCTGGACATTCATCCAGGAAGGATCCGCAGCCTCATAAGATTTCAGCAGACTATCGGGCAGACTGAACCTCCTGAAAACCCCCCGCACCATTTCGTTAAATTCATTTGCAATTTCCTCGTCATTTTTTCCCTCCTTCATTCTGGCATCAATCCACTGCATCCATTCCGTCAGGCGGCTATCCAACTCGTCAAGGTACCTATCAACTCCATTGTGAACGCCAAAATGGGTCGGACATATTGCTGACGGATTTAATCGCCTTAATTTTTTAATTGTCTCCTGCCATAGTTCAATATTTATGTCCGGCGGAGGTGTGGGAGGAAATACCGGGCCGTCTTTTATGCAGACACCCCCTATATCCCCGGTAAACAGTGTCCCGTCAATAAAATAAACATTATGATGGGAGGCATGACCGGGCGAATCTATAATTTTAATCTCAGCACCGTCAATTTTTATGCACATACCGTCTTCTGCCAGATGTATCTTTTCTTTCGCTACCGGCTTGATTTTG
>DATBWZ010000121.1:0-3425 GCA_036514535.1 bacterium | reverse complement strand
CCCCCTCTGTCCTGCTGTGGCAGTCCGAACAGAACGACTCCCGATGGCACTGGCTACAAACAGAGACATCCGCTCTTGCAAAATCCTGGTGCTCCTTCAGAAAATTACCCTTGTGGGAAAGATGCGTAATAGGTTTCAGATCGTAGGAACCAAGATCTGTATGACACTGTGAACACTTAAGATTTTTCACACTGTCAGAATGACAATTAACGCATGAATCCATTGGAGGTAACAGGTTATCTTTTATGCTTCTTGATGACGATACCGAGATATGACAGGCTGTGCAGTCATTTTTAACTCGTGGGATATGGTTCTTGTGGGAGAAAATAAGGTTGGTCTTTTTTGGAAGGAATTTTTCTGCGGCCGCAGGATTGGTGTGGCATTTTTCACACCCTGGACTCTCCTGGGTTTCATTATGGCATTGAGCGCAAGTATCCTCTGTTGGCAATTCAAAGCCGGAAGACTCTGATGTCTGAATGCCCTCGTGGCAATTCAAACACTGTACTCCCTGCTCAATGTGAAATTTATGGGAAAAAGCGAAATTGTCCTTCTCCTCCCTGCCTATCTTTGTGCAACCAGCAGAAATTATAAGAACCACCGGCACTAAATAAATAAATCTAATAAAGCATCCTTTCTTCATTGTTCCCCTCCTAAAAAGTTGTCCCAAACAGATAAGTTATGAAAACACTGCCCTGGATCTCCTGCGTATATCTTGGAGTTATGCTGTAATAAAGCGATCCAAGAATATTGAGGTCTTTTAATATGCTGTACCCCGCTGAAACCGTGATATCATTGGAACCATTATAATTATTTATGTATTCATCATAGATAGTGTGTATATATTCTGCTGATGCCGTAATTTTTTCAATAAATGTGTTTTCAGTAAATATCCGGAATTGATAATAGCCGGTCATAGTTTCTGATGTAGGTTCATCGCTGTAAGTTAACTGTTCAAAAGATGCCCCGAAGATGTTGTCTCCAAGGAGTCTGGCGCTGTATGCGGCGCCCGCGCTAAATCTATGCGCCTGGTCTGTTGCGTACTGGTAATTGTAATAGGAAGCATTAAAATCAATCCCGGTAACAGGGCAGTGAGAATCTATTCTTATTCCTGCATCATAGTATTTCTCAGTAAAAACCGAAAATATGCTGTTTGCTCCTATTCTCACCTTTGGATCAGTTGATTCTCCGGAAATGGATACCTTCAGCCAGTCTAACGGGCTTACGGATGCAGTGAGCGAGCCCTCGTAAATATCTTCAAACAGAATGCTGTAAAACAATTTCCATGACATTTCTACTATTCCGATAGGCCTGGCAAATCCGTCCAGTCCTATATTCTGCCTGTCAGCCTCCCCATTTTCAAGGGACTGCAGGGCGCTTATTCCTAAATCCAGCCTCCATGGCAACCTGTATCCCACCCTGCCCCCGTAGAGGAAATCTCCGGAGATGTCACCTGACTTGGAAAGAACCGGCTTGCCAGCAAATCCCTCCATAACAAGTCCATACGGGGATATACCGTCAATAAAAATGCCATCCATGTTATCAAGAGCAACACCGCGAAATAAGAATTGCCTGCCCAGCCTGACATGGTAGAGATTCCGCGACTCCCTGTAATCAAGATAGCCATATAGCAGATCTCCATCGCCATCATTTGAATCAATATCCCTGCCAATGTCAAGCCTTCCCCAGCCTGAAGCGCTCAAGGAAAGCCCCTCAATCCCAAAGGTATTTACATTAAGAGTAAGATATTCGTAGGTGGGAACATAGAGACCTGTTGAATTCTCCTCCGGAACCGAATCCAAAAATCTGGGAAAAGTGCGGGAAGAGAAGTCCACAGTTGCAGCATAGAGGGACGGATAAGAAATCAGCGCCCCCAAAACAAATATTATCAATTTAAACTGTTTCATAATATTACCTCCTGTATAAACTCACCTTTTTTCATAGCGTAACATTTAAAAACAACTTTGAATATAGCCCCATTTTGCGAACCGTGCACATTTTATTTTTTGATTCTACCAAAATTTGGGTTTATCTTCAACAATAATACTTACAAATTCAGTTTTATGCTTTAAAAAGATTACATTATAGATGCAAAATTTTGCATTCGTTTTTTAAAACAATCAAAAATTAATGGGTTACGTGACTGAAAAATTAATAGAATATCGCAGAAAAATTGCTGAAGAGTTGGATCTTAATCCATCATCCTCACGCTCTTAATCACCACCGGCGTCACCGGAACTTCGGGCATGCCGTGCACCATACCTGTTTGCACACTGCCGATTTTATCCACCACATCCATTCCTTCAATCACCTTTCCGAATACTGCATAACCGAACGCCTGCGGCGCATCGCCGCGGTTATTCAGAAAATCATTGTTCTTCAGATTGATATAAAATTGCGATGTCGCGCTGTCAACAACCATTGTGCGAGCCATCGCAACGGTGCCGCGATCATTTTTGAGTCCGTTTTTCGCCTCGTTCTTTATTGGTGCACGCGTAGGCTTCTGTCCCATTTCCACGGTAAATCCTCCGCCCTGAACGACAAAATCCCGCACAACTCTATGAAAGGTTGTACCATTGTAGAATTCCTCATCTGCATACTTTAAAAAATTTTCAACCGAAACCGGAGCCTTATCAGGATACAGTTCTATAATCATATCCCCCAAACTGCTCTCTAATTTGACCTTTATTGTCTTTGCCATTTCCGTCTCCTTTTTACCGGCGTTCACTACTGTTCTTTTATCCTTACTGCAGTTTGCAACAAGTCCTGCAACCATCGCTGCCGAAACAGCCAATATAATAATTTTATGCCGCATTTAAAAACCTCCTTGTTACCGTTTTTTATATATTAACTTTAACGCCCGCATCGCATAAATCGTGTTAATTATAAATATATTTCCAGATTATGCCAGCAAAATCTGACCTGTAAAATTAAACAAAATCCATTGATCTGTCCGGATAAAAAAAATTACTTGACATGATTTTTTATTTCTGTATAATTTTGAAAAAATGTCTAAAAATTAATTTATCCGGGAGGGGTGGCGATGCAGAATTTATTAATCAGGCGATTTTCTGCAAAAATTATTTTATCCGTTTTGTTCCTGGTATTTTTGAACAATGCTCCGGCTCATTCCTTAATCATAGACGACCTGCTTAAAAAATATAACCTCACTATTGACCAAATTGAACCAATTGTCATAAAGGTCGGAACCCTTGCCCCGGACGGGACGCCATGGATTAATTTTGCAAAAGAAAAATTAATACCCCATATCACTACCGAGTCCAGGGGGCTAATAAAGCTTGTTCTTTACGCCGGCGGGACAATGGGAGAAGACACGGATGTGCTGAGAAAAATGAGGCTCGGACAACTGCAGGGCTGCGGCTGCACCGCGCTGGGAACCTTCCTTGCGGCGCCGGAGGCTGCACTCC
>DATBWZ010000120.1:0-14352 GCA_036514535.1 bacterium | reverse complement strand
GCCGATAGCGATGGAGAAAGAGTTGCGTTTTGCTATAAGGGAAGGCGGAAAAACAGTTGGCGCCGGTGTGGTTACGGAGATCCTGGAGTAGAATGATGATTTTATGCGGCAATGTTAGGCCAGTAGCTCTAACGGCTAGAGCACCGGTCTCCAAAACCGGGTGTTGGGGGTTCAAATCCCTCCTGGCCTGTATTTTTAAGGTAAGATAATTATGACGATTGCATTTGGAGAATGGATTAAAAAAAGTTTGCAGTTTCTGCGAAATGTCAAGGGGGAGCTAATGAATGTTTCCTGGCCAACAAAGAAAGAAACCTCAGCATCTACGCTGGTTGTTGTTGTGTTGGTGTTTATTACTGCGCTTTTTTTATGGCTTATTGATATTATGCTGATGGGAATAATTTCTTTATTTTCCCCGTAACCCTGGAGGAATTGAGAATGACTAAAAAATGGTATGTTGTTCATACATACTCGGGATACGAAGAAAAGGTTAAGATCGCTCTTGAAAAGAGGATTAATGAGCTGGGGGTTCAGCAGTTCTTTGGAGACATTTTCATTCCGAAGGAAGACCTTATTGAGGTAGAAAAAGGAGAAAAGAAGCTGAGTAAGAGAAAGCTTTTTCCCGGCTATATCCTTATACAGATGGATTTGAGCGATGAGACATGGCATATTGTAAGAAAGACTCCAAAGGTTACAGGATTTATAGGTAAAGCAACAGCTCCCGTGTCTGTTTCTGAGGAAGAGGTCATGAAGCTTACGCAACAGATTGAAGAAGGAGTAGTAAAACCTAAAATGAAGGTTTCTTTTGACTTAGGGGAGACGATCAGAATTGTGGATGGTCCATTTTCTAATTTTACCGGTGTTGTGGATGAGGTGAAAGCGGAAAAGGGAAGGATCAGGGTTCTTGTAAGCATTCTTGGCAGGTCTACACCTGTGGAGCTGGAGTATAGCCAGGTGGAAAAAGGGTAAATGGAGTAAAGGAGGATTAAATGGCTAAGAAGATACAGGCTCAGGTAAAATTACATATTCCGGCAGGAAATGCTAATCCGGCGCCGCCTGTTGGTCCAGCGCTTGGTCAGCATGGTGTCAATATTATGGAATTCTGCAAGCAGTTTAATGCAAGAACCAAAGATCAGCCGCAGGGGACGATTATTCCGGCAGTAATTACCATCTATTCCGACAGGTCCTTTACATTTATAACCAAGACACCCCCGGCTTCAATATTGATCAAGCAATTTGCAAAATTGGAGAAAGGCTCAAGTGAGCCCAAAAAGATAGTGGCTGGTAAAATAACTAAAAAGCAGGTGGAAGGAATAGCAAAAATTAAAATGCCTGATCTGAATACCGGAGATGTGGAAAGGGCAATGAAGATAATTGAAGGTACTGCACGAAGTATGGGTGTAGAAATTGAGCAATAGTAAGGAGAGACTATGGCACAGGTTGAGTCTGGACAAATAGAGAAAATTCCCGGAAGAAGCAAAAAATATTCAATTGCAGCTAATAAGATTGACAAGGACAAAAAGTATTCCTTTGCCGGGGCTGTTAAATTGTTGAAGGATCTTGGTGGGGTTAAATTTAACGAGAGCGTTGATCTTTCAATAAGGCTGGGTGTTGATCCCAAGCATCCGGAGCAAATGGTTCGCGGATCCGTTTTGCTTCCCGCAGGCAGCGGTAAAAATGTCCGCGTTCTTGTCATTTCAAAGGGCGATAAGGAGAAAGAAGCAAAGGACGCCGGCGCTGATTATGTGGGTTTTGAGGATATGCTGAAGAAAATACAGGAAGGCTGGCTGGATTTTGATAAGCTGATAGCTACTCCGGATGTAATGTCTCAGCTCAGCAAACTCGGGAAAATTCTTGGGCCAAGGGGGCTGATGCCGAATCCCAAGACGGGAACCGTAACCTTTGATGTTGGGAAGGCTGTTTCAGATGCAAAAAAAGGTAAAGTGGAATTTAAAATAGATAAAGCCGGGAATCTTCATATACTTATAGGAAAGAAATCCTTTGCGGAAGATGCGCTGTTGTTAAATTTGGTGGCTGTTATTGAGGCTGTGGTTGCAGCTAAACCCCCAACGAGCAAGGGCGTTTATCTGAAATCAATAACACTTTCCACAACGATGGGCCCCGGGTTAAGCATAGATCCACTTTCGGTAAAAGAATTACTTCAGAAATAAGGAGGTCAGATTTGGAGAAGATAAAAAAATCCCAGGTGGTTTCAAGTCTGAAAGAAAAGATTGAAAAAGCAAATGGTTTGCTGCTGACCGATTTCAAGGGCACAAATTTTGTAGAATTGTCAGAGTTAAGGAATAAATTAAAAAAAATAGGCGGTGACATAAAAATAGCAAAAAACACCCTGCTGAAAATCGCCATAAGGAGTACATATGCGGATGAACTGGGGAAATTCCTGGATGGTTCAAATGCTGTTGTTTTTTCATACAAGGATCCTGTTGAGGTTGTCAAGGCAGTGGTTAGCGCTTATAAAACCCAACCTCTATTCAAGATCAAAGCCGGGATTATGGACGGCAAAATACTGAACGTTAAGGATTTGGAGTTTGTTTCAAAATTACCATCTAAAAACGAACTCAGAGGAAAATTGGTCCAGGTTATCGCTGGTCCGCTCCAGGGGTTTGTGCGCGTTCTTTCCGGTCCTATTAGGGGCTTGGTTATAGCGCTTAACCAAATACAAAAGAAAAAAGAAGCTGCATAAATAACATTTAGACAGGAGGTTATAAAATGGAGAAAGTACAAAAGGAGGCAAAGGAAATGGGAAAGATGACCAAAGAGGATATTATTCAGACAATTGAAAACCTCTCAGTGATTGAACTTGCAGAACTTGTTAAGGCTCTGGAAGATAAGTTCGGAGTAAGCGCTGCAGTTCCTGTTGCGGTCGGTGTGGCACCGGCAGCGCAGTCCGCTGCTGGTGGAGGAGTAACAGAGGAGAAAACTGAATTTACAGTAACACTTACCGGCGCTCCTGCCGAAAAGAAGATTCAGATTATTAAAGAGGTAAGAACCATAACAAATCTTGGACTAAAAGAAGCCAAGGAACTTGTTGAGACAGCTCCAAAGCCTGTTAAAGAAGGCATCACAAAAGAAGAGGCTGAAAAAATCAAAAATCAACTTGTTTCCGCAGGTGCAACTGCTGAGATTAAATAAGTACTTAATTAAGGAATTTTTGTCCTTAAACAATTAGGTTAAAAGGAGGAAAAATAATGGGTACCCCTATTATTTTAGATTATAAAATAAGAAAGAACTACGGTAAAATACAACCAGTGATTGAGCTTCCGGATCTCCTTGAGGTTCAGAAGAGATCTTTCAGATACTTCCTGCAGCAGGATGTTCCACCAGCAGAAAGAAAAGATATTGGCTTACAAGGGGTGTTCAAAGGTGTTTTTCCTATAGAAGGTCCGGCTGGAAAGGTTACTCTTGAGTTTGTTAAATATAATCTTCAGCAGTCGCCGCTTACTCCGGAGGAGTGCATCCTGAAGGGGGAGACATATGCGGCGCCTATAAAACTGATTGTAAGATTGGCTGTTTGGGATGTGGATCCTATTACACAAAAGAAGACTATCCGCGATATCAAGGAGCAGGAGGTATATTTTGGCGAAATTCCACTAATGACAAATACCGGCAGTTTTATCATTAATGGAACTGAAAGAGTAGTCGTTAATCAGATCCACAGATCGCCAGGTGTGTTCTTTCAGAGAGAAAAGGGTCAGAGTCAGGTATCAGGAAAACCATATTACACTGCAAGGATTATACCAAATCGCGGCTCATGGCTGGATTTTGTATTTGACAGTAAGGATCTTCTCTATGTGAGAATAGACAGAAGGAAAAAAATTCCTGTTACAGTACTCCTTAAAGCTTTGGGATATAAAAAGGATCAGATTCTAAATGATTTCTATAAATCAGAGAAAATAGATATTTCCAAAGATCCTCCTGTTAGACCGGTTTCGGACGATATTCTTGAGGGCCAGAAGGTATTAAAGGATTTATTGGACCCGAATACTGGTGAAGTGATTGTCAGGGGTGACAGGAAGATAACAAAAAGCATTCTCAGAAGGCTCAAAGCGCTTGAAATAAAAGAACTTCCTATTTCCTATGAAGAATTGTCAGGGAGGGTTTCGTCCCGCGATGTGAAAGATCCCAAGACCGGGGAAACAATAATTGAATGTGATCAGCAGGTTGCCGAAGATAAGATAAAACGACTGCGCGCTGCAGGCATTAAGTCTATTGAAGTGCTTCATGTAGATCTTCCCTCCATCAGAGAAACGCTTCTAAGCGAAAAAATTGTTTCCAAGGATGAAGCGCTTAAGGATATTTACCGCAGATTAAAACCCGGAGAACCTCCAACGGATGAGATAGCAAACGAATTTTTAAAACAGATATTTTTCACTCCGGAACGCTACGATCTTTCAGCTGTTGGCAGACTAAAACTAAACCACAGATTAAATCTGAATACCCCTGTAGATGTTCATGTGCTTACACACGATGATATTCTTACCACCGTAAGAGAACTTATTCACCTCAGGGAGAGTGTTGGCAAAGAGGATGATATTGATCATCTCGGGAACAGGAGAATTAAGACCGTCGGGGAACTCCTGGAAAATATCTTAAGAATTGGTCTTATCAGACTTGACAGAACTATAAAAGAAAAGCTTAGCATTCAACCCGACGCTGAAACATTGATGCCACTGGATATTATTAATCCTAAACCGGTAAGCGCTATAATCAAGCAGTTTTTCGGCGCAAGTCAGCTCTCCCAGTTTATGGATCAGACAAATCCGCTATCAGAACTTACGCATAAGAGAAGGCTTTCTGCTCTCGGTCCGGGAGGACTTACAAGAGAAAGAGCAGGGTTTGAGGTAAGGGATGTCCACTCAAGCCACTACGGCAGAGTATGCCCTATTGAGACACCTGAGGGCCAGAATATTGGATTGATCGTATCAATGACCGCCTTTGCGCAGATTAATGATTTTGGGTTTATTGAATCTCCTTATAGAGAGGTTATAAAAAATAAGGTAACCGATAATGTAAAGTTTCTTTCTGCGCTGGAAGAAGAAGATCATGTAATCGCTCAGGCAAATGCGCCTATAGATAAGGACAAACATCTGGGGGCGGATCTTATCTCTGCAAGGAGAACTGGCGAATTTACAATGGTGCCGAAGAATGACGTTGACCTTATGGATGTTTCCCCTTCTCAGGTTATGAGCGTAGCAGCTTCGTTGATTCCATTTCTGGAACACGATGATGCTAATCGTGCGTTGATGGGATCTAATATGCAGAGACAGGCTGTTCCGTTGCTTCAGGCAGAGGCTCCGCTTGTTGGTACTGGAATGGAATCAAGATGCGCTATGGATTCCGGGGCTGTTGTGACTGCCGGCAGGGGCGGGGTGGTTGAATCTGTTGACGCAACCAGGATTGTGATCAAGGTAGATGAAAAAGAGGTATTAAAAGGCGAGACATCAATTGATATCTATAATCTTGTAAAATTCCGCAGATCTAATCAGAATACCTGCATTAACCAGCGTCCCCTTTTAAAGAAGGGGCAGAAAATCAGAAAAGGGCAGGTTATTGCTGATGGTTTTGCCACCCATCTCGGAGAACTTGCCCTTGGACGGAATGTGATGGTTTCTTTTATGCCCTGGGGCGGGTATAACTTTGAAGATTCAATACTTATAAATGAAAGGCTTATAAGAGATGATATTTACACATCTATACATATAGAAGAATTTGAATGCATTGTGCGAGACACTAAACTTGGGAAAGAGGAGGTTACAAGAGACATTCCGGGCGTGGGTGAGGATGCTCTTGGAGCCCTTGATGAAAATGGTATTATAAGCATAGGGGCAGAAGTAAATCCAGGGGATATACTTGTTGGCAAAGTAACCCCGAAGGGAGAAGGGTATCTATCTCCGGAAGAAAAGTTGCTCCGTGCAATTTTCGGAGAGAAAGCAAAGGATGTTCGCGATTCATCCCTGAAGGTGCCGCCTGGAATAGCCGGGTATGTTATTGATGTAAAGATTCTTGTGCGGAAGGGCATTGAGAAAGACAGCAGAAAACAGGATATTGAGAATAAAGATATAGAGAAGTTAAAGAGCGACCAGAATGAGGAAATTAGAATAATAAAGGATACTGCCAGGGCAAAATTGAAGAGACTGCTTGCCGGCAAAAAATGCGCAGAGAACCTTATTGATAAAAAGAATATTATCCTTAAAGAAGGCGATGTAATTACTGAAGAAAATATTGACAGGATACCGCTGGAGAAGCTTCGCGGCCTTTCTGTTGTCGGCAGTGAAGACATTAAACAGAAATTTGAAAATCTATTTGAAAAGGTAAATGAACAGATAGAGATAGTCAAATTGATATTTGATGAAAAGATGTCAAAGGTTAAGCGGGCGGATGAATTGCCGCACGGTGTTCTGAAAATTGTTAAGGTGTATGTAGCAATAAAAAGAAAGATAGCTGTTGGAGACAAGATGGCTGGAAGGCATGGGAATAAAGGTGTTGTCTCCAGGGTCCTGCCTGAAGAGGATATGCCCTATCACGAAGATGGAACAGCTGTGGATATGGTTTTGAATCCCCTCGGCGTGCCATCAAGGATGAATGTGGGGCAGATACTTGAAACCCATTTGGGATGGGCTGGAAAGGTTTTGGGTGAACAGATTGATAATATTATTGAGAAGAATTTCAATCCAAAAGAGGTTAAAAAGCGGCTAAAAGAAATATATTCGTCTCCAAGTGTTGATGCAATGATTGACGATATGGGTGATGATGAACTTAAAGCATTTGCCGGAAGGCTTAAGAATGGAATTCCTGTGGCCACACCGGTTTTTGATGGAGCAAATGAGCATGAAATAAAAGATCTGCTCCGGATGGCTAAACTTCCTGAATCAGGGCAGGTTACGCTTTATGATGGCAGAACCGGCGAACCTTTCCATTCAAAAGTTACAACCGGTATTATGTATATAATGAAACTGCATCATCTTGTTGATGAAAAAATTCATGCCAGGTCCACCGGCCCTTATGCGCTTGTTACACAGCAACCCCTTGGCGGAAAGGCCCAGTTTGGCGGCCAGAGGCTTGGGGAGATGGAGGTATGGGCTCTTGAGGCATATGGTGCAGGGTATACATTGCAGGAGTTTCTTACGGTTAAATCTGATGATGATATAGGCAGAACCCGGATATACGAATCAATAATAAAAGGCAAACATGAATTTTCTCCGAGCCTGCCCGAATCAATAAGAGTATTGATGAAGGAATTGCAGGGGCTTTGTCTTGATATTCAGACTGAACCTCCTCTTGAGAAGGGTCGTGATCCCGGATTGATTGACTCACTTAAGATATCCATAGCATCTTCGGAGGAAATAAGAGAATGGTCCTACGGTGAAATAAAAAAGCCCGAAACTATTAACTACAGGACTTTAAAACCGGAAAGAGACGGGCTGTTCTGTGCAAAGA
Source organism: bacterium (assembly GCA_036514535.1). Lineage (GTDB taxonomy): Bacteria > JAMCPX01 > JAMCPX01 > DATBWZ01 > DATBWZ01 > DATBWZ01. Next base: position 6,897 of record DATBWZ010000120.1, on the reverse strand, counting down.
TATTTGGTCCAATAAAAGATTATGAATGCCTTTGTGGTAAGTACAAACGGATAAAACACAGGGGAATAACATGCGAAAAGTGCGGTGTTGAAGTTATCCAGTCAAGGGTGAGGCGTGAACGGATGGGACACATTGAGTTAGCAAGCCCCGTAGTCCATATATGGTTTTTGAGAAGTCTTCCCTCAAAGATAGGGCTTCTCCTGGATTTGACTATAAAGGAGATTGAATCAATTCTTTATTTTGAAAGATATGCGGTTATTGATGGAAAAAAGACCCCGCTTCAGAGGGGTGAGCTTCTGACAGAAACAGAGTATGAAGAAGCCATAAATAAATATGGCGAAAATTCATTCATTGCAGGAATGGGCGCTGAGGCAATCAGAGACCTTCTGCGGTCCCTGGAATTGAAAGAAATAGCGGATCAGCTGAGTGCTGAACTTGAGAGTGCTTCTCCGGGGAAAAAGTCAAAAATTGCCCGCAGGCTGCGTGTTATAAAAGCATTCCTTGAATCAAATACAAGACCGGAATGTGTTGTGCTTGAAGTATTGCCGGTTATTCCGCCGGATCTTAGACCGCTGATACCACTGGAGGGAGGCAGATTTGCAAGTTCTGATCTGAATGACCTCTACAGGAGGGTTATCAACAGAAATAACAGATTGAAAAAACTTATAGAGATGTCTGCCCCTGAACTCATTATCAGGAATGAAAAGAGGATGCTTCAGGAGGCTGTGGATGCACTGATAGATAATGCAAAAAGAGCGAGAGGACTTGCAGGTCCTGGGAAAAGGCTGCTCAAGTCCCTCAGTGATGTTATCCGCGGTAAGCAGGGAAGGTTCAGGCAAAATCTCCTTGGTAAAAGGGTTGATTATTCGGGAAGAACAGTTATTGTCATTGGTCCGGAATTAAAACTCCATCAGTGCGGATTGCCCAAGATCATGGCGCTTGAGTTGTTCAAGCCATTTATTTATAACAAATTAATTGAAAGGGGATATGCGACAAATGTTAAGGCAGCTAAGAAACTGGTTGAACAGCAGCGGTTCGAGGTTTGGGATGTTCTTGCCGAGGTTATCACGGAACATTCTGTGCTTCTTAACCGCGCTCCGACGCTTCACAGATTGAGCATTCAGGCTTTTGAGCCTGTCCTTATTGAGGGCAAGGCTATACAGCTTCATCCGCTTGTATGTACAGCATATAATGCAGATTTTGACGGAGACCAGATGGCTGTCCATGTGCCGCTGTCTGTTGAGGCGCAGACTGAATCCAGAGTATTAATGATGTCAACAAACAACATCCTATCGCCAGCAAACGGAAAACCTATAATTGTTCCGACGCAGGATATCGTTCTCGGTCTGTACTATCTTACGAGGGAGAGACCGCTGGTGAAGGGTGAAGGGAAGATATTTACCCCCGATGAAGTTCTGATTGCTTTTGATGCCGGGGAAGCGGATATGCATGCGAAAGTGAAGGTCAGGATTGACGGAAAACTGCTGGATACAACTGTTGGCAGAATGATCCTAAAAGATATTGTTCCGGAAGAAGTGCCGTTTGAATATTTTAACAGGGTAATAGATAAAAAGAGCGTGGAGGCCCTAATCGGTACAACCTACAGAATTTGCGGTGAAAAGAAAACAGTGATACTTGCGGATCGGTTGAAAGATCTCGGGTACAGAATTGCTACGATTGCCGGCATTTCAATTTCCATTGATGACCTCAAGGTTCCTTCAAAGAAGAATCTCATTATTCAACGGGCATTGAAGAATGTTCAGGATGTTGAGGATACTTACAAGAAGGGATTGATAACTTCCGGAGAGAGATATAACAGGGTTGTGGATATATGGTACCGTACAAGCGAAGAGGTGAAACAGGAGCTAATACGGGAGCTCGGAGAGGAAGTTGTAAAGGACGAAAATGGCAAACAAGCAAGAACAACCAGCTTCAACCCGATATTTATGATGGCTGACTCAGGTGCAAGGGGTAGTTCGGATCAGATTAAACAGCTTGCCGGAATGAGGGGATTGATGGCAAAGCCATCCGGCGAGATTATTGAAACTCCGATTACCTCCAATTTCAGAGAGGGCTTGAATGTTCTGCAGTACTTTATCTCAACCCATGGAGCAAGAAAAGGTCTCGCTGATACTGCGTTAAAAACCGCTAATGCCGGTTATCTTACAAGAAGACTTGTGGATGTGGCGCATGATTGTGTTGTTCATGAAGATGACTGCGGCACCCTTGATGGTATCTGGGTCACAGCGCTTGTTGAAGGCGGAGAAATTATTCAGAGACTATTTGACAGAATTGTTGGCAGAGTGGCGCTTCATGATGTTGTAGACCCCTACAGCAACGAGGTTGTTGTAAAAGCAAATGAAGAGATTACGGAAGACCTTGCAAAGAAAATAGAGGATGCAGGCATTGAAGATGTAGAGATCCGTTCAGCCCTTACATGTATAAGCAGAAGGGGGGTATGTGCCAAATGCTATGGAAGGGACCTTGCGAGAGGCAAGATAGTAGAAAAGGGTGAAGCAGTTGGCATTATTGCCGCTCAGTCAATAGGCGAACCAGGCACACAGTTGACAATGCGAACATTCCATATCGGTGGTGTTGCTAAGGGCAAGGTTGAGCAGAAAACAGTTGAAACAAAGGTAGACGGAACTGTGAAATTCCAGAAGACCTCTTTTGTTAAAGGCAAGGACGGTAAACTTATAGTCATGGATAAGCACAGTGAGATCGTTGTTGTTGACAATACAGGAAGAGAAAAGGAAAGGTACCATCTTATCGTTGGTTCCAAACTTCTTGTTAATGATAAAGACAAGGTTCAGAAGGGGCAGATTCTTGCTGAAAGGGATCCATTCTATATCCCGATTCTTACCGAGGTCACCGGAATTGTGAAATTTGGCGATATTGTTGAGGGAGTAACAATAGAAGATCAGGTTGACGAACTTACAGGTCTGTCGCAGAAGATGACAATTCCGCCTCGTGATCCGGATCTGCGTCCGAGAATCTCTATCAAGGATGATAAGGGTAAAACTATCCGGATCAGCGAACAGTCGGTTGCCAGATATCAGCTTCCAGTTAAGGCTATTATTACTGTCGGCGAGGGGGATTCTGTTCATGCTGGCGATGTGATAGCTAAATTGCCAAGGGAGGTTACAAAAACAAAGGACATTACAGGCGGTTTGCCAAGGGTTGCGGAATTATTTGAGGCTCGAAGGCCCAAGGATTATGCGATCATATCAGAGATTGACGGCAGAGTTACAACCGTAGATGATCTTAAGGGCAAGAGACGCGTTGTAATAATTCCTGATATAGGCGAACCAAAGGAATACATAATAGCGAAGGGCAAGCATATACATGTCAAGATAGGTGATCGCATAAGAGCAGGCGAACCTCTTGTGGATGGAGTAATAAATCCGCACGATCTGCTTCAAGTACTCGGAGAAAAAGCCCTTGCAAGACATCTTGTTGATGAGACTCAGGAGGTTTACAGGCTTCAGGGTGTCAATATTAGCGACAAGCACATAGAGATCATTGTCCGCCAGATGTTGAAGAGAGTCAGAATAGTGGATGCCGGAAACACAAAGTTTCTTGTTGGTGAGCATATAGAAAAGCCTGTTTTCGAGGATGAGAACCTTAGGATTAAAAAGGCTGGTGGCAAACCGGCTATAGCAGAGCCGTTGCTTCTTGGAGTTTCAAAGGCTTCTCTCAGCAATGATAGCTTCATGTCTGCTGCTTCCTTCCAGGAGACGACAAGGGTTCTGACTGAGGCAGCGATTGCAGGAAAGGTTGATACGCTTAAGGGGTTAAAAGAAAATGTAATAACCGGCCGACTGATTCCTGCGGGCACAGGATGGAAGGATTACAAGAAGGTAAAGATTAGAGAAGAAGAGATTATTGAAGAAGGAACGATAATGGAGGCCATAGCTAAGTAAAAAAAATCTTGACAAATATTTTGAAGATTGTAAAATAAAACGTTTAATTGATTTACTTGGTTAAAAAATATTTTGTTACGGAGAATGTAAACACACCTGGGCTAATGTAAACACCTTTGCAGGACTTTTAAAAAGGTGGCGCCCGGGAAAAACCTGGGCTTTTTATTTTTATAGAGGAGAGAGAATGGTACCGACAATAAACCAGTTAGTAAGATATCCGAGAGTGCTTCTTGAAAGCAAGTCAAAGGCTCCGGCGCTGCATTCGTCTCCGCAGAAGCGCGGAGTCTGTATTCGTGTCTATACCACTACACCAAAAAAACCAAATTCTGCTCTAAGAAAGGTTGCCAGGGTGCGATTGAGTAATGGGGTAGAGGTTACAGCGTATATTCCGGGCGTAGGACACAACCTCCAGGAACATTCAATGGTGCTTGTTCGCGGCGGCAGGGTTAAGGACCTTCCCGGGGTAAGGTATCATATTATAAGGGGCGCCCTTGATTCGGCAGGTGTCCAGGACAGGAGAAAAAGCAGGTCAAAGTATGGTACTAAAAAGCCAAAGTAGAGTGGAGTAAGTTATGCCAAGACACAAAAGAATTCAACACCGGCATCTTTTGCGCGATCCCAAATATAATGATATCCTTGTGTCAAAATTGATTAATACTGTTTTGCGTGCAGGTAAAAAGACGGTTGCCCAGAAAATAGTTTACGATGCTTTGGCTCTGGTTGAGAAGAAGTCAAAGCAGGAATCGCTTAAAGTATTTCTTAAGGCTATTGAGAATATTACTCCTTTAATTGAAACTAGACCCAGAAGGGTTGGTGGTGCAACATATCAGGTTCCTATGGAAATTCCGGAGAGACGGAAAATCTCTCTGGCTATACGGTGGCTTGTTCAGTTTGCTAATGATAGATCAGAAAAAAATATGTCTGCGCGACTTGCAAGTGAGATACTTGATGCAATAGAGAATAAAGGCGGTTCAATAAAGAAAAGGGAGGATACCCACAAAATGGCAGAGGCAAACAGGGCCTTTGCGCATTATAGATGGTGATAAAATGGCAAGGAAAGTTTCGTTAGATAAAGTCAGAAATATAGGTATTATGGCACATATAGATGCAGGGAAAACCACCACAACGGAACGGATTCTTTATTATACCGGGGTATCCTATAAAATAGGCGAGGTTGACTCTGGAACTGCTGTTATGGACTGGATGGAACAGGAAAAGGAGAGGGGTATTACAATTACATCTGCATCTACCACCTGTCATTGGAAAGGCGTTATGATTAACATTATTGATACTCCGGGCCATGTGGATTTTACCGTTGAAGTTGAGCGTAGCCTTAGGGTACTTGACGGCGCTGTCGCGGTCTTCTGCGGTGTCGGGGGTGTTCAGCCTCAGTCAGAAACGGTATGGCGTCAGGCTGACAAGTATAAGGTTCCGAGGATTGCTTTTGTTAATAAAATGGACAGGGTTGGAGCGGATTTCTACAATGTTATTGAAATGATCAAAAAGAGATTAAATGTATATCCAGTGCCAATAAGTATACCTATAGGCAAAGAGGACTCTTTTAGCGGAGTTGTGGATCTTGTTAATTTAAAGGCTATATATTTTGATGATGATAAAATTAAAGAGGGAGCGATTCCTGCGGATTTAAAGGCAACCGTTAAGGAGTACAGGGATAAACTGATTGAAGCAATTGCGGATTATGATGATAAGATAATGGATAAATTTATTAATGGAGAGGATGTCTCCGCTGAGGGAATAAAAAATGCCTTAAGAATTGCGACCCTGAAATTTGAAAGAGTTCCGGTGTTCTGCGGCGCAGCGTTTAAAAACAAGGGGATTCAACCGCTTCTTGATGCAGTTGTGGATTACCTTCCTTCGCCGCTTGATGTTCCTCCTGTCAAAGGGAAGAATCCTTATACGGATAAAGAAGATGAACGGGAAGCGGATGACAAAGCAGCGTTTTCTGCCCTTGCCTTTAAGATAATGAATGATCCCTATGCCGGTCAGCTTACCTATTTCAGAATTTATTCCGGTTCATTAAAGAGCGGGGATTCACTTCTGAATTCAACTAAAGATAAGAATGAAAGAATAGGCAGACTTATGAGAATGCACGCAAACAAGAGGGAGGATATTGACGAGTGTTACACAGGCGATATCGTGGCTGCTGTGGGGCTCCATATTACCACAACAGGAGATACACTGTGTGATAGCAAGCATCCCATAGTTCTTGAAACCATGGAATTTCCTGAGGCAGTTATTTCTGTTGCAATTGAGCCTAAAACCAAGGTAGATGAAGACAGAATTTCATCGGCTCTTCATAAACTTGTTCTTGAGGATCCAACCTTCAAGGTCAGGCGTGATGACGAAACAGGGCAGACAATTATTTCTGGAATGGGAGAATTGCATCTGGAAATCATTGTGGACAGGCTGATGAGGGAATTTAAGGTAGATGCAAACGTGGGAAGGCCGCAGGTCGCCTATAAAGAAACTATTTTGGGAAAAGCTTCTGTTGAGGGGAAATATATCAGGCAGACCGGTGGCAGAGGACAATACGGGCATGTGTGGCTGGATATTGAGCCTCTTGGTCGCGGAGAGGGAATAGAATTTGAAAATGAAATCGTGGGTGGAACGATACCCAGAGAATATATTCCGGCCGTGGAAAAGGGGGTAAAGGAGGCTTGTGAAGGCGGTGTGCTTGCCGGTTATCCTCTTGTTGATGTAAAGATTTCGCTGGTTGATGGTTCATTTCATGAAGTTGATTCTTCGGAGATTGCTTTTAAAATTGCCGCATCCATGGCACTCAAGGACGGATGCAGAAAAGCAGGAATGGTTCTTCTTGAGCCTATTATGTCTGTTGAGGTAGTGGTGCCGGAAAACTTTATGGGAGAAGTTATAGGTGACATCAATTCAAGAAGGGGGAAAATTCTTGGGATTGAGAACAGGTTGTCGTTCCAGATTATTAAGGGGTTAGTCC
>DATBWZ010000119.1:0-10993 GCA_036514535.1 bacterium | reverse complement strand
ATCACCTTTAGCGGCAACCATAATATAGACGTTACACCTATTACCATTAATCAAGCAAAGCTTCAGGATTTTCAGAGTCATTTAATGTTATTTTTTACCGGGTTCACAAGATTTGCCTCCGATATTGAAGCTGAGAAGATTAAGCAAATTTCAGAAAAGCAGAAGGAACTTACCGCCCTTCGTGGATTGGTGGATGAAGCGGTCGATATTTTGAATGGGGATCGCGACCTTCTTGATTTTGGCAAACTTCTTCACGAAAGCTGGATACTTAAAAAAAGATTATCCGATAAGGTATCCACCAGCCATATTGACGATGTCTATGAAACTGCGATGAAAAATGGCTCAATCGGCGGAAAGATTTTAGGGGCAGGCGGTGGCGGTTTTATCCTGTTTTTTGTCAAGCCCGAAGAGAGGGAGAGATTAAGAAAGGGATTGAAGGATTTATTACATGTTCCTTTTAGTTTTGATAACACCGGCAGTCAAATAATATTCTATAGTGAAAGCGGGGCATAAAAATTAAGATACCTTTCGGAACAATCTCCGTAACGGAGAGGTCAAAAACTCTGATAAACAATGCGCTTGCGTCAAATAGGCTTTCGGGCGGTAAATATGTCAGGGAATTCGAGAAAAAATTTGCCGAGTTAGTAGGCGCAAAAGAGGCTGTGGCGGTAAGCACAGGCACCGACGCTGATGCGTTGGCATTGGCGGTATTGTACGACTTTGGCGCAAAACGCGGCGATGAAATTATAGTCCCTGCCCTCTCATTTGTGGCGACCGGCAACGCTGTCTTGCAGGCCGGGTTTATGCCGATCTTCGTGGATGTCGATAGGAAGACCCTGAATATAGACCCTAACAAAATCGAGGCGGCGATTACGGTGAAAACCAAAGGGATAATGCCGGTTCATTTAATGGGGAAACCCGCGGATATGGACGCCATCAACGCGATAGCTAAAAAACACAACCTTTATGTTGTTGAAGATGCGGCAGAGGCACACGGATCTGCATACAAAGGAAGGAATGTAGGCACGCTGGGACATATGAGCGCCTACAGTCTTTATGTCGCGCACATTATCAGCACTATTGAAGGCGGTATTATTACCACCGATAACGCTGATTTTGCCGAAATACTCCGGTCTTTAAGAAGCCACGGAAGGGCGTGCAAATGCGAAAGCTGCGTGTTGAATACGGCGTCGGCATATTGCAATAAAAGGTTCGACTACGGCGATAACGCGGACATCAGGTTTATCTTCGAAAGGATAGGTTTTTCTTCCAAGATGAACGAGCTTGAGGCCGCGGTTGGCTTGGGGAACCTCGATATCTATCACGACATTCTCGGCAAGAGAAGGGAAAATCTATACTATCTAATGGATAAATTCAAGAAATTCAACGCGTATCTGGCAACGATAGAAAAAGAACCTTATGAAGAAATAGGGCCTCATGCGTTTCCTATAATCATTCACGAAGGTTCGAAATTCACCCGCAATCAACTCGTTAATTTCATGGAGAAAAAAGGCATCGATACGCGCAATCTGTTTTCTTCAATTCCTACGCAATGCCAGGGCTATAGCTTCATGGGATTTAAGTTAGGCGACTTCCCGAACTCCGAACATATAGGGGATAACGGCATCCATATAGGCGTCCATCAAGATATGGGCAAGAAGGAATGCGATTATATTATCAATACAATAGAAGAATTTTTGGAGAAGGATGCGTAAAAATAAGGAGATCTCAAGATCCAGTAAAAAGGTAAAACATTGGAAGCTGCTGTCTACTTATGATTTATTTGTTGTCCAGCCATAGGTCAAGGTTTCTAAGGATAGAATTAAACTTCCCAATGGGCGTATTGTTGACGATTACTATCATGTTCAGTTGCCTGAATTTGTAATGATTTATGCGCAAAGAGAAGATGGTAAAATACTCTTTGAACGTCAGTATAAGCATGCCCTTGGGGCTATCGCACTGGCTTTGCCTACAGGTTGCATTGAAGAAGGGGAATTGCCAATTGAGGCCGGCAAGAGAGAGTTACTTGAAGAGACCGGTTACATCGCTCACAAGTGGAGATTTATAAATTCTTTTTTAGTAGACGGTAATAAAGGATGCGGCAAGGCACATTTTTATATCGCGCAGGAATTAGAAGAGATCGCAGAACCTGTAGAAGACGACATGGAAGAAACTGAAATTATCTTTATGAAGCCGGAATCGATGTTCAAGGCAATTTTAAACGGCGAGATGCCTTTGCTCGCAACAGCCGCGTTAGCTGCGGTTGCCTCGCATCCTTCCATTTTTGGCGGGGATAAATGAAAGCCGTTATCTTAGCCGGAGGCGCTGGGACGCGCCTTAGGGACATTATAGCAGACGTTCCAAAACCGATGGCGGAGGTATCGGGCAAACCCTTCTTGGAATATCTCGTATTGCAGCTTCTCAGGAATGGAATTTCAGAGGTAATAATCTCCATAGGTTATAAGGGAGACGTTATTGAATCTTATTTTGGCAGCGGCGAGAAGTGGAATGCTAAAATAACGTATTCTATGGAAGACACGCCGCTCGGAACAGGTGGAGGGATGAAAAAGGCAGCCCCATTGATAGAAGACGATTCCTTTCTGGTAATGAACGGAGATTCCTTCCTTGATTTAAACATCAAAGAATTTTCCTCATATCATAAGAAGAAGAAGGCGATCGCCACGATTGGATTGGCGTCCTTGGATGACACGGGACGCTATGGAAAAGTGGAGATCAACGAAAGGAATGAAGTGGTTAGTTTTGTCGAAAAGAAAGCTAACGGTCAAGGATTGATTAATGGAGGCGTCTATCTCTTTAACCGTGAGATCATAGACCGCATTCCTGACGGTAAGGTTTCTTTAGAAACAGAGGTCCTGCCAGCCCTTATCAATCACGGATTGTATGGGATGGTGGTCAATGGTTATTTTATCGATATCGGTCTTCCTCAAGATTATCTGCATCTACTGTCTCTTTCAGGCGGCAACATATCAGAGCCTGCCATATTATCTGATTCAAAAATAAAGGCCGGTTAGCGGATATTTTTTACTCTTCATGTGCTATAAATGGCGAGGCGCTACTCACACATCTAATATATGATTAAGAACATCTTGGACCTGTTAAGGACAAAAAACAATACCTTTTTGCTATATATCCCTTTTGCGATATTTTTATTGCTGCTCTTAAATTCGCAAGCAATAATATATACTGATTGGCTGCCTGTCCATGACACTCTTGCCCAGATGCCAGAATATTTATATGCGATATCTGCTTATCAGAATGGCGAGCTGCCGTTATGGAATTCATATCTTTATGGAGGACAGCCCTTTTATCTCTGGTTGCATCATGGATTGATTCTAAATCCTATTATGTGGATTTGGATTATATTCGGCACTCTTCTTAATTTAAGCCATGTCAGCATCTTTGTTTCTTATAATCTTACGGATATCGTTTTTTTTGCCTTGGGCGGATTTTTTTTAATCAGAGAAATAACCAAAGATGATTTTGCCGCCTCTGTTGCATTTATAATCTTACTATTTTCAGGCGACGCCAATTATTGGTCAAATCAAATCTGGAATTTCACCGTTATCATATACGTTCCTTGGATTTTATTTTTTGGAGCAAGATATTTTCAAAGCCAGACTGTGTCGCGAGCCGTTTCCTTTGCGATATTTTTAGGTATTTCCGTTAATGTCTATGCGCCTATTTACATGATGGCTTTTATAGTTACTTTGGCGGTGTTGTTGTTGATATATCGTTTTGATTTGATAGCAAGCGTTGACTTTAAGAGATTATTCAGACATATTCTCATAACATCTCCAATTCTCGTCATACTTATCCTGCCGTTGTATTTGGCTTATTCTGAAATGACATACGATAACTATCAGATAGGCCGCTTTAGAGGCATTGATCATCAGAATATTAAATATGAGGACCGTACCGCAACCGGCGTCAATGTATCAAAAGGGGATATGGACAGAATATTCCCAGGCATGATCGCCGTTAAAAGGCATTATACAGAATCGGTTCCTCTCATTGGGATATTTGCCTTTGTTTTTATGATAATGGGGGTAGGCGTTTTCTCAAGAAATAGCCAGTTATGGTCAGTTTTTTTGCTCGCAATGGTCCTGAGTTATAACGCGTGGGATACCCCCTATCACTATGTAAATTTTTATCTCATGCCTTTTTTTAAGATGATTCGTTCTTATGGGTTTTTTTCAGGGTATATAGTCCTTATCGCAACTGCGTTGGCATGTATAGGGCTTAAGGATTTATTAAAGAAGTTTTCAAATGGCGGAAAGTTAAGTCTTTGGAAGATGAGGTCGGAGATATTAATTCTATCAGCTGTTATCGGCCTTAGTCATTACCTTCCGCGTAGAGACAAGATTTTTTTATTAGTAGTCGTTTTTGCCGTCGTCTCTTTATTCTTAATCAATAACCGTTATAAGTTTGCGACGGCAATAAGTTCATATAAGCACCTTCTGCTTATTTCCTTTTTGGCTATCGGTGCGTATAATCTATCTGTCATTAATGGCTTTAACTGGCACAATGTAAGGGCACATGTGTTTACTTACAGCAGTAAGTTTAATTTTGCATTTACAAGACCGGATAAATATAGGGAAGGTTATCTGCCTATAATACCGGAGATGCCTTCTGATAATCGATTGTGCTGTAAGACGGTCTTCAGCATAGGAGAGAAGGTCGACGGCCCTTGGTTTTTTGTTACCTGGGCAGGCGGCGACACATTATTTGTTGATAAAAACTACTATCATCTCTCTGAGATAAAAGGCTTTCCTTTGCTGATGAAGGAGAAGCTGCATTTCTTTAAGCATTATACTGTCATGGATAATCCAATTGCGCGGATAGGGGATTTAGAACAATACCTTAAAAAATCTATTTTAGCCTTAGACAATGACAGCATGGTTAATTTTCGTAACGCTAAAATAGAGTTGAGCGCAGTGGAAGGAACGCCTGAGGTTGCGAAGGTCTTGCCTTCAGCGCTCTCTCTCGGCGGAAAAACGGCGAATACGGTCAGTTTTAACGTGGATGTGCCGGAGGATGTGTTTATGTTATATACGGACCTCTACTATAAAGGTTTTGAAGCGACTATAGACGGTAAAAGTGCTCCTATTCTGAAAGGGATGGGAGGCTTTAAAGCAATTGAATTACCCCAAGGAAGGCATCTTGTTGATTTTGAATTCAGACCATTTTACCAGCATGTTTTATTTTTATACTTAATGATTTCTATAGGTTTTTTTGTATTTATTGGTATATACGGAATTATAAATTGCGGCTTGAGGAATATCTTTTTCTCCCCATGTAATAAAAGATATTTAAAGGATTGACAAACACTGAAGCGACGTAACCTTTGGTAGAACCAGATTACATATTTTACTTTCATGATTTAGACATTACCTCCACTTAAAAAAACTTCAGGAAAACATTTTGGACTGGACCCATCTATCTGGACACTGAATTTAAAAGAGTTAGAATACTGATAAATAAGAGAAGTTATAAAGAGCCACATTCAATGAGCAAGCGCAGCACAATGGGATAAGACCTCAAACAATGACATTTTCCATGTTGGTAGTCGACATTTTTTTACAAAAAGGACTGATATAATATGATTTTTGACAGGACAAGACTTGTGAGCTTGCCTTTAAACAAGCGCGTCCATGATTTAGATCTTTCCATAATAAAAAACCTCCAAGAGAATTCCTTTTCACCCCCTTCATTTGAAAAGATTGCAGCCAATATCAAAAACGCCAGGAAGTCAAACGAGTCTGTAATTATGATGATAGGCGGGCATGTTATTCGTGCAGGTGTGCAGAAGTATATCATTGACATGATGGAAAAAGGTTATATATCGTGTCTTGCCATGAATGGGGAAAGAGATGTGGATAAGGATTAGTAGCTTATGACTTTTATGCAGTGTATCTCTTTTTAGTCTTGACTATTATGCAGTTTTATGCAAAATAGTTTGTATGAAGCGGGGTATCGAAGATAAGATAAAGATAGACCTTAATCAAAAGATTGTTCTTGTAAGCGGGCCACGACAGGTGGGGAAGACAACTCTGGCCAAGTCGCTATATCCTGACAACTCTGAATATTTTAACATGGATAGCGCAGAGCATCGTCTGCTTATCCAAAAACAGGCATGGCGCCGCGATTGTGACCTTGTGATATTTGACGAACTTCATAAGGTAAAGAAATGGAAGAACTGGATTAAAGGAATTTATGATACCGAAGGTGTAAAGCCGCGCCTTCTTGTGACAGGCTCATCTCGTCTTGATATCTATAGAAAAGGAGGAGATTCTTTGGCAGGACGGTTTTACTCTTACCGGTTACATCCCTTTTCTGTGGCTGAGGTCAAAGAAAAGTATGCGGCTGATATAGCTCTTGAACATATCATGAGATTTGGAGGATTTCCTGAACCGTTTCTTAAAGTAAGCGAGGCGGCTGCCAAACGTTGGCGGCGGTCCCATGTGGACCGCATCCTGCGCGAAGATTTGCCGGATGTTATGTCGGTCAGGAACATTAGGAGCATGGAAACCTTGGTAGAATTGCTTCGTAATTCCGTTGGGAGCGCTATTTCCTATGAATCGCTATCCCGTGATCTGCAGGTTTCTCCTCATACGGTGAAACAGTGGATAAGTATACTGGAGAGTCTTTATATTCTTTTTGTGGTAACGCCATACCACCGCAACATTGCCAGGAGCCTTATCAAGCAGCCAAAAATATATTTTTATGATACAGGTTTTGTGAAAGAGGATGATGGGGCAAGGTTTGAGAATGCGGTTGCCTGCGCTCTTCTGAAGCGGCTACATTTTCTTGAGGATGCGGCAGGGGAGAAGTGTGTGCTTCATTATGTCAGGGATAAGGAAAAAAGAGAGGTGGATTTTCTGACAGTGCGGGATGGGAGGGTAGAGTGGCTTATCGAGGCCAAATTGGCAGATACAGAGATTGCCTCTCTTAGACATTTTTCGGGTTTTTTTGCAAAAGAAACAAAACCTATTCTTGTTGTAAAGAATCTAAAGAGAGAGCTGTTCCTCGATGGCATCCATGTCAAGAAGGCGAGCGGCTGGCTCCAGGGTCTTGAGGCGTAAAAAAGATAAAGCCTTGCCCTACAATGTTTTTTAAAATTTGACACATAATTTGGGTTCATTTATAAGGGGTAATATTGTATATGACTTTTGATAAAACCAAACTGCAACTTTTGCCATTAAATAAACGTATCCATGATTTAAATATCTCTACAATAAAAAACCTTCAGGCAAATTCCTTTTCTCATCCATCATTCAAGACGATTGCAGCCAATATCAAAAATGCTAAAAAAGCCGGCAAATCTGTAATCATGATGATAGGCGGGCATGTCATCCGTTCGGGTGTCCAGAGATATATCATTGATATGATGGAGAAGGGTTATATAACATGCCTTGCCATGAATGGTTCCGGAGTCATACATGATTTTGAGCTAGCCCTGATTGGCGCTACTACAGAGAGTGTTGCCCGCTATATACGAGATGGGCAGTTTGGCTTGTGGAAGGAGACGGGACAGATAAATGATATTGTGAATCAGGCTTATCGGACCGGTAAGGTTGGTATGGGAGAGGCGATAGGCAAGGCTATTTGTGAGGGCAATTTTCCCCATAAAGAAACCAGTCTTTTGGCGGCGTGTTATCGGTTAAATGTGCCTGCTACGGTTCACATCGGCATTGGCTATGATATTATCCATGAGCATCCAAACTTTGACGGGGCCGCGGCTGGAGCCACATCATATATTGATTTCTTAAAATTTACAGAGGTGGTTTCAAATCTTGAAAATGGCGTGGTTATGAACTTCGGCAGCGCTGTTATGGGGCCTGAGGTATTTCTAAAGGCGCTCAGTATGGCAAGAAATGTTGCGCATCAGGAAGGAAAAGTTATAAAGCATTTTACGACACTTGTTTGTGACCTCTACGATCTGCCGCCCGATATTCAAGAGGAGCCGCCAAAGGGTAATCCGGCCTACTATTTCAGACCATGGAAAACGATGCTTGTTAGAACGGTTGCCGAGGGGGGCAGGAGCTTTTACGTAAAAGGACGGCACGAAGATACTATCCCGGGATTATGGAGCGTATTATCCCAATTTGAGGAAAGGGTCAGATGAAGATACTTGAATTGGAAGAGCTCGCAAAAAAGATAGAGGTACTCAAGTCAGAAGGCAAAAAGATTGTTCTGTGCCACGGATGTTTTGACTTGATGCACCCTGGCCATATCAAGTATTTTCAGGCAGCCAAGAAGATGGGGGATGTTCTTGTGGTTACTGTAAGCCCTGATATCTATGTTGATAAAGGAGATGGCAGGCCTGTTTTTAATCAGACATTAAGGGCAGAATCTATTGCGGCGCTTGAATGTGTTGATTATGTTGCAATCAATCGATGGCCTACCGCGGTTGAAACTCTGCGATTATTGAGGCCGAATATATATGTCAAAGGGCAGGAATTTGAAAATAAAGAGGATAAAACCGGCAAACTCCAGCAAGAGCAAGAGGTTTTAGTTGAAATAGGCGCAGAGATGCGCTATACTCGCGAAATTGTTTTTTCGTCGACAAAGTTGTTAAATCAATATCTTACCAAGAAGGGATAAGTGGAATTTTTGCAAGCGGTAGGCTTATAAATTAACAGGATGTTGAAAAAGCCCTCTATAGTGTCATTCCCGCGAAAGCGGGAATCCATAAGCTGTTGATTTTACAAAGACTGGATTCCCGATAAAAACTTCGGGAATGACAAAAAAAGAGTTTTTCAACAACCTGTTAACTGACCATGTAAAAGGGGGAGTATCAGAGGAAAGGTGAATGAATGGGAACCTATGTAAAAAATAAGATTCTGACACTGGATGAGATAGTTGATAAAGTAAAGGCTCTTAAGCATGAGGGGAAAGTTGTTGTGCAGAGCCACGGCGTCTTTGACCTTATCCATCCCGGTATAATAAAGCACCTTAATCAGGCAAAGGAAGCTGGAGATGTTTTGATCGTATCAGTTATTCAAGACACGGATGTGCATAGAGGCCCGGGAAGGCCAATTTTTCCGGAGGTGTTCAGGGCAGAGAATGTGGCATCCCTTGAGCAAGTTGACTATGTGTGTCTCGTGAATAACGAAGCTCCTTTCGAGTGCATCAAGAGGATACAGCCGGACATATTTGCGAAGGGTCAGGCCTACCATGAAAGAGACAGAAGGATCCATAAAAGGCTATTTCAAGAAGAAAAGGATTTTTATTCTGATAAGTGCCGTATAATTGAGACAGAGGGTTTTTCATTCAGTTCGTCCCATATTATAAACAATTTTTTAGATATATATCCTGAAGAGACTAAAAGGTTTTTAAGGGATTTTAAGGAGAAATATAGTTTTTCTGATATCGCAGACATGATAAATGCATTAAAGGATTTAAAGGTTATGGTTATCGGAGATGGAATTATCGATGAGTACCATTATTGTGAGTCTCTTGGAAAATCTTCTAAGGCAAATCTTGTTGTTAGCAAATATCTGTCTCATGAAGTCTTTGCAGGAGGGACATTTGCTGTAGCCAATCACCTTGCCGGTTTATGCGATAATGTTACCATGGTGTCCCTGTTGGGGAAGGAAGATTCAAGGGAAGATTTTATCTTGAAGAATCTTAAGCAAAATATCAAGACGAAGTTTTTTTACAGAGACGCCGGCCCTACCGTCATCAAGAAGAGGTATATCCATGAATATTTGAATCAAAAATTGTTTGAAGTATGCTATCTCAATGATGATATGATTGACGGCGGGTGCGAAGCGGAGATTATTGATTATCTTGCATCGGAAGTTCCCAAATATGATATGGTCATGGTTTCCAACTTTGGGCACGGTTTCGTCACCGACA
Source organism: bacterium (assembly GCA_036514535.1). Lineage (GTDB taxonomy): Bacteria > JAMCPX01 > JAMCPX01 > DATBWZ01 > DATBWZ01 > DATBWZ01. Next base: position 1,111 of record DATBWZ010000119.1, on the reverse strand, counting down.
AACTTATAGAGGCAATGAAGGCGCGTGCGAAAGTATTCGCAGTAAATGCCCAAACAAACGCTGCAAATGTAGGCTATAATTTAATCACAAAATATCATGGTCCTCACTATGTCTGCCTTGATGAAAGCGAACTGAGGCTGTCGGCCCAGGAAAAACATGCTGATATCGAAGATGTTGCAAAGAAAATTGCGCGATCCATCAATGCCGATTGTCTCATCGTAACATTGGGAAAGAAAGGGTCATTTGGAGTAAATCACAATAACGCAAACAGGACGCCCATATTTTCACACAGGGTGGTTGACACTGTTGGCGCTGGCGACGCCTTTTTTGCCTTCACTGCCCCGTGTTATGCCAAAGGGATGCCCCTGGATATTCTATCTTTTATCGGCAATGCGGTAGGGGCTCTGGCTGTCCAGATCGTCTGTAACAAAAAATCTGTGGAAAAGTTTGAATTGCTGGAATTTATCAATACTATCCTCAAGTAATGAGTCGGGTTTTTATATTGTTTTTAAGGATGGTATTCTTGCGTATTTCATGTAATAATGTGCCATATTTTTTATCGTGATGAGCGAAAAGAAGGTCTCAAATGGATAAATACAGGATAGACAGCCACAAACTGATATACCATATCCCGCGGGTAAATGATTGGCTTACAGGAAAACTGATTTACCCCATCTATACTGAGATAGCCACATCCGGAGCGTGCAATCATCGCTGTAGATATTGTGCGCTTGATTACATGGAATATCAGCATAGATTCCTCGACACGAAGATATTGAAGGAAAGGCTCTCGGAAATGGCGCGGCTTGGAGTAAAAAGCATTATGTATGCCGGAGAAGGCGAGCCTCTGCTGCACAAGGATATTGGAGAGATTGTCCTCCATACGAAAAATGTGGGTATTGATGTGGCGTTTACGACCAACGGGGTGGTGTTTGTCCCTAAACTTATGAGACAGACCCTTTATGCAATTACATGGATAAAAGTCAGCATCAACGGCGCAACGCGGGAGACTTACGCAAAGATACACAGAACCGGCGCCGATGATTTCGACCGGGTCATAAAAAATATCGGAGAGGCGGTAAAATTTAAAAAAGAAAATAATCTGGAGTGC
>DATBWZ010000118.1:0-8842 GCA_036514535.1 bacterium | reverse complement strand
CAATCTCTCCAGTCTGAGCCTCCGGAGCAATCCCCTTGTTCCCACATCTGCAGCAAGGAGATGAAGATTGCCTTTCAATTCACCAAGTTTTAAATCGTTTATCCTGACCACTTTCATTCCGTTGATATCAACAATCTGTTTGTCCAGGAGGTCCCTGCATAACATCACAAGGCTGTCAGCAAACCCAAAAGATTCCAGTTGATCCTTAAACAATGATGTCGCAACCACGCTTTTGTTAAATATATTGATCTTTGTCCAGGGAATTCTTATCAAATCCTTGCCTGATTTTATTATAAGCGATTCAACTTCCGGAAAAAGTTCTCCAAATAAAATGACAAAATCCACAAGCTTTCCAATCTCCTCACCCCTGGCAGCCAAAACCGATTTATTCAGTATTTCGCTTATAAAAATCTCACCTGTTACATGAATTTTATGAATTATCTCCTCAAATTTTCGCTCTTTAATTTCTTTCAGTATTTCCAGTTTAGAAAGATCACTAAGCTCAACCATCACATCAGCGGCAAGCAGAACATCCAGCAAGTTAAAGACTTCTTTTTTTATTACCCCATCCAGCGGATTGATTATACCGGCAATCTCTTTTGGAGAACAGGGTTTCAAAAGATCAAGAGCTTCTTTTTTCCTCCCAAGGGTTATTAATTCCTTGACTTTTGCGCTTTGATCGTTTAACATAAAAATGATTTTATTTAATAAGAGTATGAAGTCAAGATAAAAACTTTTATTCTGTGCTGGAGGTTGTAGAAATGAGTGAAATTACTGGCAATAGGTTTAGCGAAAACGAAATTAAAACCCTTGCTGAAAAATTTGAAAATGCAAAGCCACCGGAGATTCTCGGATGGGCTTTGGATTCTTTTAACCCCAAGATTTCTCTGGCTTGCAGTTTCGGAGCAGAGGACGTGGCGCTTGTTGATATGATTGCAAAAATAAAAAAAGATGCAAATATCTTTTATCTTGATACCGACCTGTTCTTTAAAGAAACATATGAGGTGAAAGACCGGCTGATTCAGAAGTACGGGATTAAACCGACAAGATACGGGGCGGAGATCTCCCTGAAGGATATGGCTGAAAAGTACGGCGATAATCTGTGGAAAAAAGAGCCGGATACATGCTGTAAAATAAGAAAAGTAGAACCATTAAAAAAAGCCCTCTCGCAACTTGATGCATGGATAACAGGCGTCAGGAGGGACCAGGCTCCTACAAGAGCAAATACAAAGGTTATTGAATGGGATGACAAATTTAACCTTGTAAAAGTAAATCCACTTGTAAGATGGACATCCAATGATGTCTGGAATTACATAAAGAAGAACGATGTCCCCTACAATGTGCTCCACGACAGGAACTATCCAAGCGTAGGCTGCGAACCGTGCACAGCGTCCGTCAAACCGGGCGAGGATCCAAGATCAGGCCGATGGAAGGGCTTTGAGAAAACCGAGTGCGGACTGCATAAGTAGGCCGGACAGCGTGTATCAAAAGCCGTACCCGACAATCATATAAAGCCGCCCTATAATCTGACCTCAATACCCCTGCTCTTTAAAAACTGCTTGGCTTCTAAGATTTTGTATTCTCCATAATGGAAAATAGATGCTGCAAGAACTGCGTCTGCTCCGCCGAAAACAATCCCCTCGTAGAGATGCTCAAGATTTCCAACTCCGCCTGAAGCAATCACAGGAATGCGCACTGCATCGGAAACAGCCTTTGTCAATGCAATGTCATACCCCTCTTTAGTTCCGTCCCTGTCCATGCTCGTAAGAAGTATTTCTCCGGCACCAAGATCTTCCATGTATTTAGCCCATTTTACTGCATCAATGTCGGTTGGATTGCGCCCGCCATGGGTGTAAACCTCCCAAAGAGAATCCGCCGAGATTTCGCAGTGAAGAGCCGCCTCAGCCATGGCCTCTGCTTTTTTGCTGTTCATTGACCGAATCTTGCTGCTGGCTCTTTTAGCATCAATTGCCACCACAATGCACTGGCTTCCGAACCGCTTTGCCGCATCCCGGACAAGTTCCGGCTTTTTTACTGCGGATGTGTTAATGGATACCTTATCAGCCCCCGCCCTTAATAAGGCGTCAATATCCCCAATGCTGTCTATTCCTCCTCCAACTGTTAACGGAATAAATATTCTTTCTGCTGTCCGCTTCACAACCTCCACCATGGTCTTTCTGCCTTCAGCAGAGGCAGTAATGTCAAGGAAGCACAATTCATCTGCACCCTGAGAATCATAGGCTGATCCTGCTTCAACCGGATCGCCGGCATCCTTAAGGTCAATAAATTTAACGCCCTTTACTACTCGTCCGTTCTTTACATCAAGGCATGGTATTATACGCTTGGAAAGGGGCATTTCATCCAATCCTTTTTAATGCTTCTTCAAGATCTATCTTGCCTTCATAAAGCGCTTTCCCGACTATTACACCAGTTACGCCATCCTTCTCAAGTCCGGACAGCAACACAATATCTTCAACAGAAGAAACCCCTCCTGAAGCAATTACAGGGAGGTCAATGGAGGAGGCAAAATTCCGGATTGCTTCTGTGTTGGGACCTATAAGGGTTCCATCTCTGAGAAGGTCGGTATAGATAATCCCTCCTATGCCCAATTCCTCAAAGCGCCTTGCAAATTCCACGGCATCTTCGCTGGTAACCTTTTCCCATCCGTTAATTGCAACCAGGCCGTTCTTTGCATCAACTCCAAGTATTATCCTCTCCCCGTAACTCATGCAGGCATTAGAGAGAAAACCTGGATCCTGAACCACCCTTGTTCCGAGCACGATCCGCGCAGCACCGATCTCAAGATATTCTTCAATTGTCTCCTCGCTTCTTATGCCGCCTCCGACCTCAATTGGAATCCTAACACTGTCAACAATTCTCTCTACAACCCTCTGGTTTTGGGGCTCTCCCGAAAAGGCGCCGTCCAGGTCAACAACATGAAGCAGCTTAGCGCCTTTGGATTCCCATTGTTTTGCTATCTCTGCAGGGTCATTGTGATATTCCTTGACCATGTTTTTCTGACCCTGGTAAAGCCTGACACATTTGCCATCCATAATATCTATTGCGGGAATTATCATCATTTTAATTCACCGAACCGTTTTAGAATCTCCAGACCGTATTGCTGGCTTTTTTCCGGATGAAACTGCGTAGCGAAAACATTACCATTGGCAATAAAAGACGCAAAATTTATTCCATACTCGGTTTCTCCGGCAACAATAGCCCGTTCAGCAGGATCAACATAGTAGGAATGGACAAAGTAGAAAAACCTGTTGTTATTTTGGGAAGCAATCAACAGATTTTCCTTTATTATATTTACCCTGTTCCAGCCCATATGCGGAACTTTGAGCGCAGATGCGGATGACCCAAGCGATTCAAAAAATCTCACCACTCGTCCCCGGAGTATTCCCAGTCCCCTGTATCTGCCAAATTCCGTGCTCTCCTCAAAAAGTATCTGCATACCAAGGCATATACCGAGAAAAGGCTTACCCTTTTTAACATTTTCACGCAAGCAGTCCGTAAGGCTGAGATCCTCAAGCCTTTTCATTGCGTCCCTGAATGCTCCCACACCCGGAACTATTATATGGCTTGCAGAATCTATGTCAATGCGACGGGATGTCACAATACATTTAAAACCAAGGTGTTCCATAGCTTTCTGAACACTCCTGAGATTACCCATTCCGTAATCAACAACAGTGATCATTACCCGTTCTCCTGAAATTAAATTGTGCCTTTTGTAGAAGGTATTCTTTTCCGTCTGATATCTACAGATGCAGCAATACCCAGCGCCATGCCCATTCCCTTAAACGTAGCCTCCAGAACATGATGGGTATTTCGTCCATAAATCTCATTAAGATGAACCGTCATCCCTGCATTGTTTACAAAAGCTATCCAAAAATCCTCACATAGCCCGGTGTCAAAATTCTTTATCCGTTTTGCTTTACTGTTAATGTTGTAAGCAAGCCAGGATCTTCCGCTTATATCAACTGAAACCTGAACCAGCGACTCATCCATGGGGACAACGGCATTGCCGTATCTCCTGATCCCAATTCTTTTATCAAGAGCCTTTTTAAAGGCTTGGCCGAGCAGAATTCCAACATCCTCCACTGTATGGTGGTCGTCAACATTCACATCCCCGTTCGCTGCAATTCTGAGATCAAACAACCCGTGCATGGCAAATAGTTCCAGCATGTGGTTCATAAACTGGACCGGAGTGCGGATGTTATATTTGCCTGTGCCATCTATATTGAGGAAAATAGTAATGTCGGTTTCTTTTGTCTTCCTGTTTACTTTTGAAATCCTTTTCATTCAAATATGCCTTTAGTAAATCACCTTATTAAGCGGATATTCCACTATACCTGATGCACCAGCAGATTTCAAATCCGGGATCAATTCCCGGACTTTTTTTTGATCTACGATAACCTCTATGCTGAACCAGTCCTTATCGCTCAATGTTGAAATTGTAGGTTTCTGGAGGGATGGAAGCAGTTTCAAGACCTTCTGAATGGATGCCGTCGGGACATTCATTTTAAGCCCAGCCTTATCCTCAGCATTAATTGCCCCTTTTAGAAGGAGCGAAATTCGCTCCATCTTAGTCTTCTTCCAGTTATCCTTCCACGATTTTTTATTTGAAACGAGAACCGTTGTTGATTCCAGAAGAGTTTCAATAATCCGCAGATTATTTGCCCTGAGAGAAGACCCGGTTTCGGTAAGTTCCACGATTGCATCAACAACGGAAGGCGCTTTCGCCTCGGTGGCTCCCCAGGAAAACTCTACATCAACAGCGATGTTTTTCTTTTTGAAATATTTTTTTGTGAATTCCACAAGTTCTGTAGCAAGCCTTTTGCCCTTGAGATCATGGATGTTTTTAATGCTGGATTTATCCGGTACAGCCAGCACCCACCGGACCGGACGCATACCCTCTTTTGCATAAATAAAATTATCAACAATCACTACATCCGCATCCTGTTCCAGCGTCCAGTCTTTTCCCGTTATGCCGGCATCAAGCACTCCCAATTCAACATATCTTGGAATCTCCTGCGCCCTCAAAAGAAGGCATTCAATCTCCTCATCATCAATGACAGGAATGTATGACCTTGAGCTTGCAGAAATCTGAAATCCAGCCTTTCTAAAGAGTTTAAATGTGCTCTCCTGAAGGCTTCCTTTTGGTAATCCTAATTTTAATTTCTTCATCCTTTATCACCTGCAGATTCTATCCTTATATCCACTGATCCAGTGTGGGCGTCCAGGCCTTCCATACTGGCAATGCGGTTAATTTTATTTCTGAACATCTTGAGTTTTCTCCTTGTAAAGAAAACGACGTTGGACTTCTTCAGAAAATCCTCTACACTGAGCGGCGAAGCAAAACGCGCGGTCCCGCCAGTTGGAAGAACATGGTTGGGCCCTGCAATATAATCACCCACAGCCTCCGGCGTGTATGAGCCGATAAAGATTGCGCCTGCATTTCTGACCATCCGGAGGAGGCTCTCCGAATTCTTGCAGCAAAGTTCAAGATGCTCAGGGGCAAATGAATTGACAATCCTGGCAACCTCCTCTATATTGCGAGCAATGATTATCATTCCGTTGTTCCTGATGGATACCTCGGCAATTTCCTTCCTATTAAGTTTTTTCAAAAAACTGGTAATATAGTTTTTGACACGATTGCCGTATCCTGCCGAGAAACAGACTAAAACGGGTATTGCCCTTTCATCGTGCTCTGCCTGAGAAAGCAGATCCATCGCCACAAAACTGGGATGGATGCTCTCATCCGCAACAATCAGCAACTCCGTGGGACCTGCAACCATATCAATGCCCACATGGCTGTGCACCATTCTTTTTGCTGTTGCCACATAGATATTTCCTGGTCCGACAATTTTGTCAACTTTGGGAATCGTCTCTGTCCCGTATGTCATTGCGGCAATTGCCTGGGCGCCGCCTATTTTATATATCTTATTAATTCCCAAAATATCCGCTGCCACAAGTACGAAGTGATTAACCCCCTCCTTATATGGAGGGGTTGTTATAATAATATCCTTGACGCCTGCTACAATAGCAGGGATTGCATTCATAAGAACCGTAGACGGGTATGCAGCCTTTCCCCCTGGAACATAGAGCCCCACCCTTTCCAAGGGCTGAACAACCTTTCCGAGCCGAATCCCGTTCTCCTTGAAAAACCAGGACTTAGGAATATCCCTCTTATGAAACCGTTCTATTCTCTTCGCTGCGAATTTCAAAGCATCTATCTCTTCTTTCAGAACACTATAGTATGCACGATGAATCTCTGCTTCACTTACCAAGATGGACGATGGACTAACATTTGATTTATCATACTTCTTTGCATAATAGAATAAAGCCTTGTCCCCTTTTGAATATACATTTTCAAGGATTCTTGAGACAATTCGCTCTACATCCCTTTCCCACCAGAGATTTCGCATTATAAGCGATCTGAAGTTATCGTCAAAATCGGCATCCCATGTCCTAATTATCTTCATACCACAATCCTCTTTATCCTCGCGCCAACCCCGGACATTTTATTTTCAATCTTTTCGTACCCCCTGTCAAGATGTTCTACACCTTCAATTTCCGTAAAACCCTCAGCTGCAAGCCCCGCTATAACCAGGGAGGCGCTCGCTCTAAGGTCCGATGCAATAACCCGCGCACCCTTAAGATTATTGACCCCTCTTACCCTGACATATCTTCCGTCAAGGGTAATATCTGCGCCCATTTTTTGTAGTTCTCTTACATGATGGAATCTGTTTTCAAAAACTGCTTCTTCTATAAGGCTCTCTCCATCAGCAAGGCACATAAGCACCATGAACTGCGCCTGAACATCAGTGGGAAATCCGGGATATACCATAGTTTTGACATTTGTTGGCGCCGGATTTCTGCATCCATGCACAAGTATGCCGGAATCCCTTTCCTCAATGCTGACTCCCGCTTCTTTCAGTTTGCCTATAACCGCGTTCAAATGCCTGACCCCGGCTGTTTTCACAAAAACATTGCTTCCAGCTACTGCGCCGGCTATGAGAAATGTTGCAGCTTCTATCCTGTCCGGCATAACCTCATGCTCAATCCCGTGGAGGCTGTATCCTCCGTTTATAACTATCGTCTCCGTTCCTGCCCCTGAAATCCTTCCGCCCATTGAGTTAAGTGCATCGGCAAGCGCTACAACTTCCGGTTCCATAGCGCAATTATAAAGAACTGTTTTGCCTTTTGCCATTACTGCAGACATAATGGCATTTTCGGTTCCGGTAACGGTGGATACCTTGAATCTGAAATCCGTTCCCTTAAGAGAATCAGCTATAAGATTCACAAAACCATTGTTTATACTCACATCCGCGCCCATTGCCTCAAATACAGCAAGATGTTGATCTATAGGGCGTTCTCCTATAGCGCAACCGCCCGGGAGAGGAAGACTGACCCTACCGAATTTCCCGAGCATCGGTCCCATCAACACAACCGAGGCACGCATTGCTTTTACACCTTCAGGATCGGGATCTACCTTCTTTATTGATGAAGTGTCAATCTCCAGAGTGGCGACATTTATACTAATATCCGCCCCGAGAAGCCTTAGGATATTTATCATTGTCTTAACATCCTGAAGCATGGGTACATTATGGATTTTCAGACTGCCCCTGGTCAAAAGTATAGAGGCCGCCATTAAGGGGAGCACCGCGTTTTTCGCACCACCGACAGCAATTTCTCCTGAGATTTTTACCCCTCCTTCCACAAGTATCTTATCCATTTTTTATTTCCTTACAAGACCGCCGGAGAGCCTTTATTTATCATTGCAAACTGATTTTTTCTTTACCGCGCGGAATGCCCTGACATCCCCGCTGAGATCCTTTAAAAATGCTGCCCCTGTATACATTCTGAACATTTTTATAATATCGCTGATCGCGTGCTGTTGCTCCGGGTCAATCTCAAGAAGAAGCATTCTCCCCTCTATCAGGTAATTGTATGCGTCCCGGATTATTCTTTTTATTGCATCCAAACCATCTTTCCCGCCATCCAGCGCAATTTTTGGCTCATATCCAGATACTTCAAACTGCAATGAACATATCTTAGCCGAAGGGATATACGGGGGATTAGATACTATGACATCAAATTCCTTTTTAATGTGCAAACCGGAGAACAGATCCGCGCAAAAAAAATGCAATCCGTCTCCTATGCCGTTTTCTTTGGCATTAGACACTGCAATATTTATGGCTGAAGATGAAATATCCGAGGCAAAAACAACCGATCCGGGAATCTCCTTTTTCAGAGTGACAGCGATATTCCCTGATCCAGTGCAGAGATCAAGTATTTTTGGATGCTTCATGGACGAGCAAAAATCAATAACCTCCTCAACAAGCAATTCGGTTTCGGGCCTCGGAATCAAGACATCTTTTGATACGATAAATCTGCGCCCGTAAAATTCCGCATATCCCCGAATATATTGAACCGGTTCAAATTCAAGCTTCCTTTCCAGAAGTTTTAAAAAATCCTTACTCCGCTCCAAAGGCATTTCGTCATCTATTCTTGTGTATACGCCGGTGCGGTCAGTGCCCATAGACTGGGACAGAAGGATCTCAGCATTCAAAACAGGCTCAGCAACACCGCCGGACTTCAGGATATTTATCCCTGAAGAAAGGAGTTCTCCTGCTTTCATCCGAGAGCCTCATTCGCTGGAGCCTTGCCATCATTATCCATCTCTTTGAGAGCCTCCGATTGATAGTAGGCTATTATACTATCCATAATTTCATCCAGCTCCCCATCAAGTATTGCTTGAAAATTATGATAGCTTATTCCTGTGCGGTGCTCTGTTATTCTGCTTTGTGGATAATTGTATGTCCTTACTTTTTCG
>DATBWZ010000117.1:0-7092 GCA_036514535.1 bacterium | reverse complement strand
ACTTTCGTCAAGGCGTAAATTTTTTCCAGGCAAAAATTGCAGACGTCAAAGCTAAAAATGGCGAGAATTTCAAAATGATTCCTTTAAAAAGGTCCCCCTAAAGGGTTGAATCATAGTTACCTTTAATTCTGAATCAATTCGGCATTGCCATATTCCTTGACATTTCCGGCTATATAAATTAGCATTCAATCTTAAATTATGAATCTTCCGTTATTACCCGGTTATGCGCGGAAAAAGGTAAATCTGTCCTCTCTGAGGAGTATAAAGTTGCTCCTGAGAAAAGGCGGTCTCCATACTGTTTGCGAGGAGTCAAGGTGTCCAAATATCCGTGAGTGCTTCAGGGCGTCAACAGCGACCTTTATGATCCTTGGGAACAGGTGCACGCGATTGTGCGGGTTCTGCGGTGTGGGCAAAGGCATGCCTGATTCTGTAAATCCGTCGGAGCCGGACAGGATTGCCGGTGTTGCTGAGGCGCTGAAGTTAAAATATGCCATTGTAACATCTGTTACCAGGGACGACCTTGAAGATGGCGGGGCAATGCAGTTTTATCTTGCCACCGGGGCAATAAAAAGACGGGTTCCGGATGCAGTGGTTGAACTACTTACTCCGGATTTTAAGGGAAAGGAAGAATTACTTGAAATAATCTGCCACAGCGACATGGATGTTTTTGGCCACAATATGGAGACCGTTAACCGCCTTTATCCTTATGTCAGGCCGGGGGCGGATTACCGGCGTTCATTAAATATCTTAAAATTTGTTCACAAACAAAGGCAGAATGTTATAATAAAATCCGGATTTATGTTAGGAATAGGCGAGAAAGAAAACGAGGTTAAAATTCTGCTGGAGGATCTGCTGGAGGCTGGATGCAAGGTGATTACAATAGGGCAGTATCTCAGACCATCGCTTGAGTGTATTCCTGTTCAGAGATATCTCGTGCCGGAAGAATTTGCGCAGTTGAAAAAGACCGGCGAGGAAATGGGTTTTATCCGTGTTGTTGCTGGCCCCTTTGTGAGGAGTTCTTACCGCTCGGAATCCTATTTTAGAGAATTAAAAATTAATTAAGAAAGCGCTGATATGAAGGAATTTGGAAGAATAAAACGGCTCCCCCCCTATGTGTTCAATATTGTAAATGAGATGAAATTCCATGCGCGCAGGGCCGGAGAGGATATAATTGATCTCGGAATGGGAAATCCTGACCTTGCTACGCCTAAACCCATTATAGACAAAATGGTAAATGCTGTCAGCAATCCTAAAAATCACAGGTATTCTCTTTCCAAGGGCGTTCCAAAACTCAGGCTTGCAATCTGCAACTGGTACAAAAGGCGCTTTGGTGTTGATCTGGATCCGGAGACAGAGGCCGTTGTCACAATAGGCGCCAAGGAGGGCATCTCGCATCTTATTCTGGCTACAATTGAACGCGGGGAGGTTGTCCTTGTTCCTAATCCAACCTATCCGATTCATACATACAGTGTAATTATTGCCGGAGGGGATGTGAAGGGCGTTCCTCTTACGAATCCTGATGAATTTATTGATGAAATCCAAAAGGCGCTGAAGGGCATCTGGCCGCTTCCTAAAATTATAATAGTATCGTTCCCTCATAATCCGACTACTACGGTTGTTGACCTTGAGTTTTTCAAAAAACTTGTCACTTTTGCAGAGGAGAATGATATTCTGATAATACATGACCTTGCGTATGCCGATCTTGTTTTTGATGGATATAGAGCGCCGAGCATATTTCAGGTTGAGGGAGCAAAATCAAGGAGCGTTGAACTCTTTTCCCTCTCAAAGAGTTATAACATGCCTGGCTGGAGGGTTGGATTTGCTGTTGGAAATAAGGATATGATATTTGCTCTCACAAAATTGAAAAGTTATTTTGATTACGGTATGTTCCAGCCCATTCAGATTGCTTCCATTATTGCGTTGAATGAATGTGATGACGAAGCGGTAAAGATTGCATCAATATACAAGGACAGAAGGGATGCGCTTATTGGCGGACTTGCGCGGGCGGGATGGCATATTGAAAAGCCAAAGGGAACTATGTTTGTCTGGGCAAAGATTCCGGATGAATTTATAAAAATGGGGTCACTGGAATTTTCCAAAATGTTGATGAGGGATGCAAAGGTCGCTGTTTCGCCTGGTATAGGATTCGGGGAGTATGGGGAGGGTTTTGTGAGATTTGCCCTTGTGGAAAACGAACACAGGATCGGTCAGGCTGTAAGGGGAATAAAAAAAGCGCTGAATTCCGAAAGGGGAAAATTGGCAAATGAATGAGATAAAGGTTGGCCTTATTGGACTGGGGACGGTCGGCACCGGAGTTGCCAGGATACTGCTTGAACAGTCAGAAAAAATTTATAACAGACTCGGTGCAAGAATAGCGCTTAAAAAGGTTGCGGATATTGATGTAAAAAGGAAAAGAGACGTGCGCCTCCCCAAGGGTGTCCTGATTCAGGATGCTCAGGAACTGCTGAACGACCCGGAAATAGGCATAGTTGTTGAACTGATAGGCGGTACCACCACAGCAAAGAAATACATTCTTCGGGCGCTTAAAAATGGGAAGCACGTTGTTACAGCAAACAAGGCGCTTCTTTCAACCTGCGGAGAAGAAATTTTCAATGAAGCGATCAAGCGAAGCATTGAGATAGGCTTTGAGGCGAGCGTAGGCGGAGGGATACCGTTGCTCAAGTCCATCAAAGAAGGGCTTGCGGCGAACAGGTTCAGCGACATTTACGCAATTATAAATGGAACATCAAATTACATCCTTACCCGGATGGGGGAGGAGAAACGGAGTTTTTCCGATGTGCTTTCAGAGGCCCAGGCAAAGGGGTATGCCGAAGCCGATCCAACACTTGATGTGGGTGGGATTGACAGCGCACATAAACTCTCAATTCTTTTGCTGCTTTCCTTTGGTGTTATCCTTAAGCCTTCGGATATTCCTACAGATGGAATAAAAACGATTCTACCGCTGGATATGGAGTTTGCTAAGGATTTCGGATACAAGATAAAACCTCTTGCCATAGCGAGGCAGAGGAAGGATGGAAGGGTGGAGGCGAAGGTGCATCCGACCATGATTCCTGCAGGGACGATGCTTGCTTCGGTGGACGGGGTGTACAACGCTGTTCATCTTATTGGTGATGCCGTTGGCTCCATGATCTTCATCGGCAGGGGAGCGGGGATGATGCCCACCGCAAGCGCGGTAGTGAGCGATCTTGTTGATATTGCGAAGAGAATAATGTATGGCGGCGCCGGAAGAACCACGCCCTATTCGTTCATCAAAAAGGCAGTAAAGAAAGCGGATCTTGTTTCCATAAACGAGCAGGAATGCAGGTACTATCTGCGTTTTTTTGTTGTTGACCGCCCAGGGGTCCTTGCGAGGATTGCGAGTTGCCTGGGAAGGTTTGGGGTCAGCATTGAATCCGTAATCCAGAAGTGGCGGAATACCAGGGGCGGCGTTCCCATTGTGATAGTAACCCATAAAGCGTTGGAACGAAGCCTCATGAAGGCTCTGAAAGCAATTGATTCACTGGATGTGGTGCTTTCAAAGAGCGCCTTTATAAGAATTGAGGATGGGGTTGTATGATGAAATGGGAAGGAATATACAGACACTACCGCGAATTTCTACCTGAGATAGAAGATGAACATATAGTCAGTCTTAATGAAGGGCATACGCCGCTTCTCAGAGCAAGAAACATCAAAAAATTCATAGGTGCCGATTTAGAAATTTATTTTAAACTTGAAGGGCTCAATCCTACGGCATCCTTTAAGGACAGGGGTATGACCGTGGCTGTCTCCATTGCGAAAAAGAAGGGGGTAGAAGCAATAATATGCGCCTCAACAGGCAATACATCCGCATCTGCGGCTGCATATGCAGGAAGGGCGGAGTTAAGGTGCTATGTTCTGATTCCGGAAGGAAAGATTGCCCTCGGAAAGCTTTCTCAGGCGATTATTCATGGTGCAACGGTTATTCAAATTAAGGGTAATTTTGACGATGCGCTGAAAATTGTAAAGGAAATATCGGAGAAGTATCCTGTTACGGTTGTGAATTCCATAAATCCATTCCGTCTTGAGGGACAGAAAACCGCCTCGTTTGAAATATGCGACTGGCTGGGTGTGTCGCCGACCCATCATATTCTGCCTGTGGGAAACGCAGGCAACATAGCAGCTTATTGGAATGGATACAAGGAATACAAAAAATGCGGAAAGATTGGTTCTCTTCCGCGAATGGTAGGCTTTCAGGCCGATGGCGCTGCTCCCATTGTAAGATCAAAGATTATACATGATCCTGATACCGTGGCATCCGCCATTCGCATCGGTAATCCTGCAAACTGGCAGAAGGCTGTATCTGCCCGCGATGAATCGGGCGGGATTATAGAGATGATTTCCGATAAAGAAATTCTTAGCGCATACAAGGCAGTGGCAAGCATGGAAGGGGTCTTCTGCGAACCCGCCTCGTCAATAACCATTGCCGGGGTAAAACGTCTTGCAGCTGAGGGCTACTTTAAAAAAGGAGATGTGCTTGTTTGTACGATTACAGGACATGGTCTCAAGGACCCTTCTTTAGCCATTGAAATTGCAGAAAAACCGCAAACAGTAAAACCGGTATACAGCGAGGTTATCCGGGTTATCGGATTTTAAGTTGATTGCAGATTCAGAATGTGATAAACTAAAAGAATAAATTTTGGAATGAATAAAAATGCATGACTTGAGAAAATATCCAAGGGTTGTTATTAAGGTTCTTGTTGATTATGAAGAGAGTAAACTCCTGCGTTTGCTTGTGGATTATTCTGACAGCGAGGCATACCTCTATGATTACTCAACAAATTTAAGCGAGGGCGGAATTTTTATAAAGACGCAACGCTTTGTGGAAAAGGGGACAACACTTCAGATAAAGTTTTCATTTCCAGATTCCGCAAAACTCTTTGATGTGGAGTGCAAGGTGGTCTGGATAAATACTGCAAATGGCCCGATAAAGGAATTAGGGCCGGGCATGGGAATAGAGTTTATAAATCTGAACGATAGCATGAAGGACGAGATTACTAATTTTATAAAAAAAGCATGCCGGCAATATTAAAAACATGAAATTTACAAGGGAAGACGTAATATCTAAGATTAAGGACGGTTTTGATTTTAAAGGTGTTGCTCTGCGGGGGCTTGATCTGAGCAGAGCGGATCTGAAAAATGGTAAATTCCAGGGAGTTAATTTCAGATATACCGATCTAAGAGAGGCTGATCTCAGCAATGCGGACATGAGAACCGCCAATCTCAGGCATGTAGTCCTAATAAAGGCAAATCTATCAGGAGCAGATCTTTCAATGGCAGATCTGACCCATGCGGATCTAAGAGGCGCCAGCCTTGTTAATACGAAATTAAAGGATGCTAAACTTGATGGCGCAAAGGGAATTTCAGAGAAGGTATTTTTTACCCAATCGCTGATTGATTCTCTTGTTCAAAACAACAAGATGACGATAACCGGCGATGTTATCACTATCCTGACAAAGAAAAATGCAAGTTTCAACATTGTTCCTGCTCTCAGGTTTGTAAAGATAGAAGCAGGGGATGATTCACTTGACGTTCTTGGGAAGGTTAAAACCGAAAAGGAAGTTAAGGAATTAAAGGTTGAAATTATGAGAAATTCAGCAGTGTATGGCGACACCGTTTATATAGTAGAACCAGGATACATAGGGATACCAATATTCACTGAAACGGCGCTGGAACAAGAAGCCAAACCAGAACAGGACAAAAAGGCTTCAATGCAGATGCTTGCAGAATTTATTTTGAAAAATATTTAGGAGACCATTACTGAATTCAGACAGAATAGAAATGATACAAGACCGGCACGAGACCGGCGCTGCCCGCAAAAGGAGGTTGATTATTAGATGAGAATTGGAATACTTGCAGATATACATGGGAATTTAGAAGCGCTTACCGAAGCAGTCAAGTTATTGAAGGAGGAAAAACCGGACAAGATAATTTTCCTCGGAGATGTTGTCGGATATGGAGCGAATCCTAACGAATGTTGTGATATAGTGCGGGAAATTGCCGACGTATCGCTGATAGGCAATCATGACGCTGCCTGCTGCGGCAGGCTTGATCCGAAATGGTTTGTTGACCATGCTCGTATTGCTATAGAGTGGTGCATGAAAGTCATAACCAGGGAAAACCTGGACTGGCTCAAGGGTCTCGGATATACCTACAGAATAGATGATATTACTTTCTCCCACGGCTCACCGATTGATGTTGAAAATTTTGATTACCTTGTTGATATTACAAGGGCGGTGTCTGTTTTTGAGTGGATGGATCAGAATAAGAGCAGAGTGCATTTTGTTGGGCATGCTCACCTTTTTCTATCCTTTGTCCTTGAGGGTTCCCCGGAGCCTAACGTTAACATAACAACATCTCCATCTCTAAACCTTGCCGGCAGTGGTAAGTTTGCTATAAATGTCGGCAGTGTGGGGCAGCCAAGGGATGGGGATCCAAGATCATGTTATGCTATAATTGACACGGTATCCCAACTCTATTATGCAAAACGGATTGAGTATGATGTGGAGACTGCAAGCAGGAAAATTCTTGATGCTGAGCTGCCGACAATTTTAAGCAGAAGGCTGTTCCTTGGCAGATGATGGAAAGAGTTATTCACTTTCATTGTGGATAACGTGTTAAAAAACAATTTGGAATAAAAAACATTTGTTATTTTTTGCGGCACAATGAGCAATTGCATAAAAAATAGGCAATTGAATTTTTAAAATACTTGTTTAAAAACATGAAGTTACATAAAATTTTTAAAATGAAAACCCAGATATCCGTAAAAGGAGTGGCGCTTGTTCTGGTTCTGGCTGTTATTTCAGTGCTTTCTGCTGTGGTGGTTGAATTCGCTTACACCACAAGGGTTGGCATGAATTTAGGAGCAACCTACCGGGACTACACCATTGCTGAGTCCATTGCAAGAAGTGGCATTGAAATTGCTAAAAAACTGCTCATAAAGGACCTTGAAAATGATAAGGCGCAGGGTGATATGGCGGATTTTCGGATAAGCCCGGAGGAGATGCCAAGCGATGACGAATTATGGTCCCAGTCGGAGGCCCTGGCGCAGATGTT
>DATBWZ010000116.1:0-2743 GCA_036514535.1 bacterium | reverse complement strand
CCTCACCAACAGGCTTACCATCAGCAAAACCAAGCCTTGGATCATGACAAGTGGCACAGCTGATTGTGTTATCCGCCGAGAGCCGCTTATCAAAATAGAGTTTTCGTCCCAACATTACCTTGCCCTTTGTCAAAGGATTATTATCGGGGATAATAGGTGGAAGAATACCCTGCGGCAGATCAAGAACATACGGAGTGCTGAATTCGTCAACCGCAAAAACCTGAAACGGAATAATTAGAGCGAAAAAAAGCGTTAACAAAAACTTTTTTATTTTTGCCATAGAGGCCCCCCGGCTTTTAATTTATTGTCTTAATCATTATTAACACTGCAATGGTACGATGTCAAGTTTTTGCGCTGTTCAGCGCAACTCAGCTGAACAGCGCAATCTGATCTATCTTTATTTTACGGCATCAAGAATCTTGCCCACAATCTTTGCCGATGGCGTGAGAGTCTTTTTACCCTCGTCCCATTTTGCAGGACAGACCTCTCTGGGATGTTTTGATACATAGATAAACGCCTTGAGTTTTCTTACAAGTTCATCCGCATTTCTGCCCACATTGTAAAAGTTAATCTCAGAGCCAACCAGCCTGCCTTCTGGATTTACAATGAATGTTCCCCTGAGCGCCAGACCTGTTGCCTCATCATAGACACCGAATAACCGTGAAACCCTTCCAGTCGGGTCGGCACCCATGGGATATTTTACATCCTTAAGAAGCCCCTCTGACTGCTGCCATGCAAGGTGTGAATACTTCGTGTCTGTGCTCACCGAAACCACTTCGCCTCCCATCTTCTTGATTGCATCATATTTCCCGGCAACATCCTCAAGTTCGGTTGGACAGACAAAAGTAAAATCAGCCGGGTAGAAGACCAGAGCCAACCACTGCTTTTTTGCCTTAATTCCAGACAGGGTTACCTTTCCAAAATCCCCTTTTGCCGGTTCATAGGTTTCAATTTCAAAATCCGGAATATCCTGTCCTATTCTAATTATCTCTGACATAATTGCACCTCCTTTTTTAATTTAAAATCATTTCTAACTAAAAATAAATATAGATTATTAATTAACCCGTGTCAAGTATTTTTTCAAAAAAACAAATGCCCTTCCGGAAAAATTTCTTGAAAATCAAAACAATTGGCAAATCATTGCTTCACAGCAACAGGCTTTATTGCTTGACATATTAAAAATAATGTAATAGTCTAAATTTAATAATCTATATTTCAAGGAGGGCGTTTATGAAAAAGATTTTATTACTTTTAGTAGTCACAATATATCTCTCAGGGTGTGGTAAAATAGTTACGTCAGGGCATGCCGGGGTATTCTGGTCATTCTTCTCAGGAACCGATCTCAAAAATATATATGGGGAAGGATTTAATATTATTGCTCCATGGAATATCTTGTATGTTTATGATATCAGGATTCAGGAGGCTAAGGAAAAGCTTACGATACTAAGTGTTAATGGTCTTGAGATAGATATTGAGGTTTCTGTGCGATATCGTCCAATCCGAGATGAACTACAAAAACTCCATACAGAGGTTGGAAGGGATTATTTCCATGTCCTTATTGGGCCTATGATAAGGAGTGAAGCCCGTAAGATTATTGGAAGATATAAACCAGAGGAAATATACTCTACTCAAAGGGAGGTTATAGAAAAAGAGATTTTAAGCGAACTCACAAAGACGCTTCGTGATAAGTCTATCATATTTGAAGCATTTTTGATTCGTGATGTAACATTGCCAACTAGGGTAAAGGACGCCATTGAATATAAACTCACTGAGGAACAAAATTCTCAAAGGATGGAATTCACCCTGTTAAAGGAAAAACAAGAGGCTGAGAGAAAGAGGATTGAAGCAAAAGGAATATCAGACTTTCAGGCTATTGTAAGCAGGCAAATTACAGAGCAATTTTTGAGATGGAAGGGTATAGAGGCAACTGAAAAACTGGCAAATTCAACTAATACAAAGGTAATCATAGTAGGATCCGGCAAATCCGGACTTCCGGTCATACTGGATACGAAGTAAAAAATTTATCGCCGCCCGCTAAAAAAGGGACGGTTGTTAAGAAAATGCCTTGCTTTTATTGATAATAGACAAAGAAGAGGTAAAAAATAACAACTGCCACAGCAGCAAGGCCAAGCCCTGCAAATAAAAGGAATGGGAATCTTTTTGCGACAACTGCCGGAAAACTTGTTGTCCTTTCGTTAATCATCCGGATAATTTCTTCTTTTAATTCCACCCATGCTTTTTTATCCTTATACAGGGAGTTCAACCGTCTCTGGAGTTCCTTCTCCTCCTGCAGTTCCTGACTGCATCTCCTGCATTCTTTTAGATGAAGAGAAAGGGGCGCATCTTCCTCTTTTCTTATCTCTCCATCAATCCTTGAGGTAATCAATTCTCTTGCTTCATCGCACTTCATTTTGTAAATTCCATGCTTTTTGCATGCTCATAAAGCTTTTTTTTCAACAAAGCCCTGCCCCCTGAAAGACGCGAGCGAACTGCGCCTACCGTAGAGTTAAGAACCATTGCTGACTCCTCATAATTCATTTCTCCAATATCAACCAGAACAATCGCTGACCTGAACTCCTCCGCAAGGGATTTCAACGCTTTTTCTATATCCTTGTCCATAACATTTTCAAGAAGAGCTTCTGATGGGCCCCTGCGGTTATCAACAAACCTACCCTCGCCCACCGGCTTACCCCTGTTTTTTTTATGGTATCCATTCACAAAAGTGTTGTAGGCAATCTTCGCA
>DATBWZ010000115.1:0-3446 GCA_036514535.1 bacterium | reverse complement strand
TATGCTTTATCTCAGCACCGTTGTGGTAATCAAACATATCCGTCAGTACCGGATTTTCCGAGAGGGTCTGAAATGTCAAAGGTGAAACAAATTGTCTGGCGTGTTCGGTCATTACAACATGAACTATTGCCTGATTTTTGACAAGAAGTCTGACAAGCTCTGCTGACTTGTAGCAGGCAATTCCGCCTGTTATACCAAGAAGTATTTTCCTGTTCTTAAGCATCAACGCCTCTTTAAAAGAACGGATTATTTTCTTTTTCAAAGCCTACACTCGTAGCAGGGCCGTGACCCGGAAGAACCTCTGTGTCATCAGGCAGGGTAAAGATCTTTTTCCGCACCCCTTCAATCAATGCTTCATAATCCCCGCCAGGGATATCTGTTCTTCCTATGGAACTCTGAAACAGGGTATCGCCGGCAAATATAACATTTTCCGCAAGGAAACATACGCTTCCGGGAGAGTGTCCCGGTGTGTGAATAACCCGGACGCTTATGTTTCCCACCTGGATTATTTCCCCATCCTCAATGTATTTCGCAATCCTTGGTGCAATGAATGGTCTTATTCCGAATGCTACTGCCTGTATAGGCGCTGCTTTCAGCAGGAGGGAATCGGCCTTATGCATAAGCACATCAGCGCCGGTAACAGCTGCTAATTCCTTTACCCCTGCAACATGATCCACATGGGCGTGTGTAAGGAGGATATATTTGCATTTTAGACTGTGCTTTTCCAGCGTTCCAATTATTTTTTTTGCCTCATCGCCCGGGTCTATTATTGCCGCCTCCTTTGTTTTTTTATCGCCCAGCAGATAGGCATTTTCCATGAGTGGACCCACAGTTATACATTCTACTATCATCTGAATAGTCTAACAGCAAAACCGCCGTTAGTCAAGAAAGGCAGTGATTAGGTATTGACGAAGTTCAGTTATTGAGTATAATTTTTGAATGGCTGAACTATTCCAAATTTTAAGATTGAACTCTGGCTCCTATATTTATGAGTCAATTCGCCCCATTATATTTCTTTGACAATTCTCAAAAAATCCTTAAAATATTACCCGTATGATTTATCCGTCATTCAGGGAATTTAAGGCGCTTTCAGGGCGGGGAAACCTGATTCCGGTATATACCGAATTGCTTGCCGATCTGGAGACTCCGTTATCAGCATATATGAAGGTGGGAAATACCACTAATTCCTTCCTGTTGGAGAGCGTTGAGGGAGGGGAAAGATGGGCAAGGTACAGTTTTATAGGAAGCGATCCAGACAGGATATTTGTTGCGGATAAAGACTCTGCGCGGATTTATGAGAATGGTAAAAAGATAAGAGAAGACAGGACCAGTGATCCTATTATGCTGCTTGAGGAGATTATGAAGGGATATGTTCCTGTTATCCCCGAAAACCTGCCCTACTTTACTGGCGGTGCAGTTGGATATATCGGTTATGACTGGGCTAAGAGGCTTGAAAATATTCCGGATGCTTCAACAGACAGGCTGTTCTTGCCTGAAGCGGTGTTTGTTATTACGGATACGATCCTTGTGTTTGATAATGTCAGGCATAAGATTATAGCAATTGCGAATGCTTTTTTGAAAGATGAACCGGTTGCAAAGGCTTACAGCAACGCAGTCAAAAAACTTGAGAAAATACTTAAAGGATTAAAGAAGCCGCTGCAGTACAAGTTCAAAAAAACATCCGCCAGCCGGCAATCCGCGTTCACTTCAAATTTCAATAAAAAACAATTTGTTAAAATAGTTGAAAAAACAAAAAAATATATAGAGGAAGGCGAGATAATACAGGCTGTTCTGTCACAGAGGTTTGAATCAAATATAAAAACTGAACCCCTGGATGTTTACAGGGCTTTAAGGATTATTAATCCCTCGCCATACATGTATTATTTAAACTTTAAAGACGCAATAATGGCCGGGTCTTCGCCGGAAATTCTTGTCCGTCTTAATGGAAAAGATATGACATTGAGGCCTATTGCAGGGACAAGGCCAAGAAGGGGAAACGCTGATGAAGATAAAAGGTTGTCCGAAGAATTGATTTCCGATCCTAAGGAGCGCGCTGAACACATTATGCTTGTTGACCTTGGAAGGAACGACCTTGGCCGGGTTGCGGAACCCGGCAGTGTCCGGATAAGCGAATTGATGAGTGTTGAAAAATACTCCCATGTTATGCATCTTGTCTCCACAGTTACTGGCAGAATCCAGAGCGAAAAAAACTGTTTTGACCTTCTGAGAGCCTCGTTCCCGGCAGGTACGGTTACCGGAGCACCGAAAATCAGGGCAATGCAGATTATTGAATCGCTTGAAAAAACTAAAAGGGGCCCGTATGCCGGTGCGGTAGGGTACTTTGGCTTTAATGGAAATATGGATATGGCTATAACCCTGAGGACAGTTCTTTTCTCGGGCGGCAAAGTCCGCATTCAGGCAGGCGCGGGTATTGTTTATGATTCTGTTCCTGAAAGGGAATACGAAGAAACGGTTAACAAGGCAATGGGAATGAAAAAAGCCGTCGAAATGGCGGGCAGTAAATTAATGAATGCTTAGTTGACAGGACTATTTAACAATGGGACTGACAGTCATGATTGATAATTACGATTCCTTTACCTACAATCTGGTTCAGTATCTCGGTGAACTGGATGAAGAAGTGCGCGTTTTCAGAAATGATGCAATAACAACAAAAGAATTACGCGGAATGGATATTCGCCGGATTATAATCTCTCCCGGACCTTCGGTTCCTAAGAACGCGGGAGTGTCTTTAAGTTTAATAAAATCCTTTGCCGGAAGGGTTCCTATTCTTGGTGTTTGCCTTGGTCATCAGTGCATCGGGGAGGCATTTGGAGGGAGGATAGTGAAGGCAAAACGGATAATGCACGGCAAGACCTCTGAAATAAACCATGATGGGAAGACGATTTTCAGCAACATTCCAAATCCGTTTGTGGCAACGAGGTACCACTCTCTGGTGATAGAGAAAACGAGTCTGCCTGATTTCCTTGAGGTTAGCGCTATAAGCGAGGATGGAGAGATAATGGCTGTAAGACACAGGAAAATACCTGTGGAGGGAGTGCAGTTTCATCCTGAATCTATTCTTACAAAATATGGGAAAGACATTCTCAGAAATTTTTTAAGTTTTTATTAAAGGAATAGAGCATGACAATCAGAGAAGCAATAGCCAAAGTGGCGCTCTTTGAAAGCCTTTCCAGTTCTGAAATGACTGCGGTGATGCATGAGATAATGGATGGTGTCGCAACACCATCACAGGTTGCATCCTTTGTAACCGCGCTCAGGATGAAGGGTGAGACTGTGGATGAGATTGTGGGTGCAGTTACGGTTATGCGGGAAAAGTGCGTCAGGATCAGACCTGCTCATCCTGTCGTTCTTGATACCTGCGGGACAGGCGGCGATTCTGCCAATACAGTGAACATATCTACGATCTCAGCCGTTGTTGCGGCGGG
>DATBWZ010000114.1:0-4461 GCA_036514535.1 bacterium | reverse complement strand
TCGGTATGTATCCTTGATGAAAGCAAAAAAAGGGAGTTACACAAGAAAAACCTGAAGTTCTCTTACAGATCCGTGAATATTTCAAAAGCGACTCCTGCTATCAGCTGCGTTATCCGCCTGAAGAAAGATGCAAAAGAAGGTGTTATATCAAGAGTGCGGAAGATACTTGATTACAGGAACAGCACTCAGCCCCATTCATTACCTTCTGCTGGTTGCATATTCAAAAACCCGCAAAAAATTTCTGCGGGGAGATTAATTGATGATCTTGGCTTAAAGGGGGTCAGAGTAAGAGGCGCAATGATATCTGAAAAACACGCAAATTTTATTGTTAATATAGGTAATGCTACTGCGAAGGATGTTATTACATTGATGGAATTGGTAAAGGACAAGGTCAAGGAGGAGCGGAATCTCTTTCTTGAGCCTGAAATTGTCATACTTGGAGAAGAATGAAAAACAGCGCATTGAAAAGAAAGAGGATAGGTGTGATTTACGGAGGATCGTCGGCTGAACGCAAGGTTTCTCTGATTACGGGCAGGGCAGTGCTTTCTGCGTTGAAGCGGCTTGGCTATAATGCCGCTGGAATTAACGCCGGGAAAGATCTTCCCTATGTACTGAAAAAGAAAAAAATTGAGGTTGTTTTCAATGCCATGCACGGAGGCTTTGGCGAAAATGGGTGCATTCAGGGAATGCTGGAACTGCTCCGGATACCTTATACCGGCTCGGGTGTTCTATCAAGCAGTCTGGGAATGAACAAGATTGCATCCAAAAAGATCTTTCTGTCATCCGGAATACCTACTCCGGACTTTGTTCTTGTGACCGCCGGAGATGAAATAATGGATCTGAGGTTGGATTATCCGGCAGTTGTTAAACCCGTTAATGAGGGGTCAAGCATAGGTGTCAGTATTGTGAAAGGTCAGGGGAAATTAATGGAAGGGCTGGATAATGCATTCAAATATTCAACCCGGGCAATAGTGGAAAAATATATTGATGGCAAGGAGATTACCGTTGGCATACTTGACAGGGAACCTCTTGGAGCAATGGAGGTTATTCCAAAGGGCGGGTTCCTTGATTACACCACTAAATATACCCCTGGAATGGAGGAATTTATAATGCCGGCGCCTTTAAAAAATGATGCATACGACAAATGCCTGGACATTGCCTTCGCAGCGCACAACGCACTCCATTGCAGCGGTTACAGCCGCGTTGACGCAAGGTTCACGCCCGACGGAAGGATATATATACTTGAGGTTAATACGTTGCCTGGACTTACAGGGCTTAGTTATCTTCCAAAGATTGCCGAATACAGAGGTATAAATTACGAGGGGCTTGTTGAAAGGATACTCCTTTCTGCAGGATTAAAAGGTGAATAAATTATGATCTTCAGAAAGAGAAATAAAAAATTGAAAAAGGATTTTATAAAGCGGAAGATGATTGATTTGTTTCGCGTTTCTCTTCAGATAACCGGCCTCGTTATATTTATTGCATTGATCTGGGGGGCATACACATTTTTTCTTACATCTCCTTATTTTGCCATAAAGAAAATAGAAGTAAGTGGTGTGCGGCAGGTTGATCGGGGCGACATTGAAGAATTTCTTAGCGTAACGGAGGGCAGCAATATATTTACCGCAGATGTTAACGCATTGCGTCAAAAAGTGGAAGCGTACCCCTGGATTGATAAAGCAGAAGTGACAAGGATCCTTCCTGATTCCATTCTTGTGGAAATAGAAGAACATGTTCCTGTTGCCCTTGTCAGCCTTCAGGGCGGCCTCTATTTCCTTGATAGTAACGCCAAGGTTTTTAAAAGCGTTGAGTCAGGAGAATTGGTTGATTTTCCGGTTATAACAAGCGGCAATATGAGTCAGTTGAAACTTACCGATATACAAAGAGCTTATGATTTTCTGAAGTTTGTTGCAGAGTTTGACAGTGGATTCGCAGAAACTATTTCGGAACTGAATTTCACATTCCCTCACAGGCTGAATATATATACAAAAGGTCTACAGATTGTAATAAATGACAGCCATCCAATGGAAAGCATGCTTAACATTAAGAGAATCAGGGTATGGGCAAAAAAAATGGGAATTGTTCCTGTATTTATAGACATTGTTTCGGAGCGGAAGGCGGTCGCAAAATTAAGAAAAATTAATAATAACTTTAATATAAATTCTTTGCCTCGTGCGAGGAACGAGAAGGCAGGTGAGATCAATGGCTAAGAAAAGCAATTTAATCGTAGGCCTTGATATTGGTACCACAAAGATCTGTACCATTGTTGGAGAAGAGAAAGACGACGGTGTTGAGATTATCGGTATAGGCTCTTTTGTTTCAAAAGGCTTGCGAAAAGGCGTTGTGATAAACATTGATGCTACCGTTCACTCTATCAAAAAGGCTGTGGAGGAAGCAGAACTTATGGCTGGGTGCGAGATTTACAAGGTTTTTACCGGGATTGCAGGGGGGCATATTAAGGGAATTACGAGCCACGGCGTGGTTGCTGCGAAGGATGGCGAGGTAAAGGAGAGTGATATCAAAAGGGTTGTGGATGCTGCAAGGGCAGTAGCAATACCGCAGGAGCGGGAAGTTATTCATATTCTTCCGCAGGAGTTTATTCTTGATGGCCAGGATGGAATAAGGGAGCCGCTCGGAATGAGCGGAGTAAGGCTTGAGGCAAAGGTGTACATAGTTACTGCAGCTGTGGCATCTGCGGAAAATATAATAAAATGCTGTCACAGGGCGGGATTGAATGTTGCCGATATTGTCCTCCAGCCAATTGCTTCTGCCGAAGCAGTTCTGACTCAGGAAGAAAAGGATCTGGGCGTTGTCCTTCTGGATATAGGCGGAGGCACTACGGATATTGCTATCTACTATCAAGGCGGTGTTAGGCACATTGCTGTGATAGCTATAGGAGGAAACCATGTTACAAATGATATTGCTACCGGGCTAAGGACCCCTGCAAGCGAGGCCGAGAAAATAAAGAAGGAACACGGCACTGCGAGCAGTGAGATAGTGAAAGAAGAGGAAATGATTGAGGTTCAACCGGTTGGAGGGAGGGCGCCGCGGCAGGTATCCAAGACAACGATCACTCAGATTATAGAACCACGCATTGAAGAGATTCTTATGCTTGCGCAGAGGGAGATTGTCAAATCAGGATACGAAAACCTTCTTGCTTCCGGCGCTGTGCTTACCGGCGGGACAGCCCTTCTGAACGGAATCAGCGATGTTGCCGAGGAGATCCTGAATATGCCGGTAAGGTTAGGGACACCTATTAATATTGGCGGACTCGTGGATATTGTGAACAACCCCATGTACGCAACCGGAGTGGGATTGGTATTCTACGGGGTTAAGAACGAGGGCAAAAACGGATTTAACATCCGCGGAAATGAAAATCTATTCAGTAAGATAAAGATAAAAATGAAGGGTTGGTTTAAAGATATTGTTTAAAAATTTTTTAAATATATATGGAGGTGAAACATGTTTGAATTAGAAGAAGATTTTTTACAATGCGAAAAACTCAAGGTAGTCGGTGTAGGCGGTGCGGGTGGCAATGCAATTGACACAATGATCTCTGCCAGTCTCTCCGGGGTTGAATTTATTGCCGCGAATACCGATCAACAATCTCTCAGAAATAACACTGCACCGCTGAAAGTACAACTGGGCGTGGAGTCAACAAGAGGTAAAGGCGCAGGGGGCAATCCGGAAATGGGAAAGAAGGCTGCCGAAGAGTCTGCAGAGGCAATAAAAGAGGCTATTGAAGGGAGCGATATGGTCTTTGTAACCGCAGGCATGGGCGGTGGCACCGGGACGGGCGGCGCACCGGTTTTTGCAAATATTGCACGGGAAATGGGCGCTCTTACTGTAGGTGTAGTTACTAAGCCGTTTATCGCTGAAGGCAGGAAGAGGATGTTGCAGGCTGAGGCTGGCATTGAAGAATTGAAAAAGGTGGTTCATACGCTTATCACAATTCCAAACCAGAGATTGCTTACAATTTTTGGAAAGAACACCACCCTCCTGGAGGCTTATAAAAAAGCTGACGAAGTCCTTTTGCACGCAGTCCGCGGTATTTCTGACCTGATTACAAAGCCCGGGCATGTCAATCTTGATTTTGCCGATGTGCGCGCAGTTATGAGTGAAATGGGGATGGCTATGATGGGAATGGGAGCGGCAAGCGGGGAAAATAGGGCATCAGAAGCGGTAAGGAAGGCGATAAACAGCCCGCTGCTTGAGGATATTTCCATTCAGGGCGCAAAGGGCGTGATAGTAAATATAACCACCAATAGGGATTTTAAGACATTTGAACTGGAAGAAATTCTCGGATTGATTCAGAAAGAGGTTGGCAACGACAGCTGTCACATCTATCATGGATGGGTCATAGATGATGGATTTGATGATCAGATAAATGTAACGGTTATAGCTGCCGGTTTCGGGGCAGAGGACAGAAAGAGAATCCTTATGCCGGTTTCCAGTGCGCAG
>DATBWZ010000113.1:0-9241 GCA_036514535.1 bacterium | reverse complement strand
AAGGGACTTTTCGGATTTTGTTGCGGTATTCCCCGGACAGAGGCCGGCACTCTACCTGAGGAAGCATCTGTTTGATAAGATGCAATCATCTTTCATTTCTCCGAGAATCTTTTCTATGGATAATTTTATGGAATATATTTTCAGAAATAGGTATCCGGAATTTAAGCCAATCGGCGATCTTGATGCTGTATGGATGATCTACCGGATAATAAATGATGCCGGTATAAAATTATTTGGCCGCAGGGCTGAAAATTTTTTGAAATTCCTCCAGTTTGGCTATGAATTGCTGGAAAAGATCAATGAATTAGACGCCGAGATGGTGGCTGTTGACACCCTGCAAAAATTAAAATCGTATTATGAAGAATCAGGATACCCGGTTTTGAATAATCTGGGCAGGATAATAAAGGAATTTCATGCTTCGCTGATGAATAATAAGATCGTTACGAGAGGCATGATGTACCGCATGAATGCAGAGATAATTGATGACTTGAACCCTGATGTTTACGCAGAATTTCTTTTCTGTGGGCTGTTTGCCCTTACCGGAAGCGAGATCAGGGTTTTGAGATCGCTCATGGACAGGGGGATTGCATCGTTTTACACCCAGATAGAAAACGAGGAGTATAATGCCATCCGGAGATTGAAGGCCGGACTTAATGCTGAGATTGAATTTCTTGATGCGAACGGGGATAAACAGCCGGAAATACATTATTATAAAGGGTTTGATGCGCATTCGGAGATTATACAAACCGGGGAAATTTTGCTCGGAGAAAACATTGATCCACTGGATACCGTAATTGTGTTGCCAGAGGCATCAGCGCTTGTGCCGCTGCTCTCAACGGTTATTACGAAGACAGATACAGAATACAATGTCAGCATGGGGTATCCTCTTTTAAGAACGCCGCACCTGAATCTTATTGAATGCATATTTAACGCCCAGGAAAACAGGACAGATGAAGGCTATTATGTAAGGGACTATCTTAATTTGATTTTGCATCCATATCTGAAAAATATCGGACTTGACGGGGATTCCCAATTATCCAGGATCCTTGTGCATAAGATAAAGGATTTGCTTATAAGCAGGAGAGAAACATTTATAAAACTTGAAGACGTTGAAAAGGGGCTTGCGTTCAATAACAACAATATTTACACGGAGACTTTGAAGTTAATCTCAGAAATAGAATCTTCCGGAAAAACGGCAGATCGCAACGTTCTTGAGGATTTTTTAACCGGGAATTTGCACAGGTTTTTCTTTAAAAATTTTGAAAATATTTCAACGCTTGCTGAACTTGCAGCGTCGTTAAAACTGGTTTTTAAACAGATAGTAGATTCTCCAGGTGTTGCATTCTATCCGCTTTCCGGCGATGTTTTCACAAGTTTTTTAGATCTGTTTGATAAGGTAAACCTGCTTGCTTTCGGCAATATCAGCATGGAGCAATATGAATTGCAGGGGATATTCAGATTATTGCTTGAGAGGGAGCGGCTGCCTTTTAAAGGCTATCCACTTAAGGGCATGCAGATACTGGGGCTGCTTGAAACAAGAAATCTTAAATTTAAAAATGTGATCTTTCTTGATGTTAATGAAGGCGTAGTGCCTTCGGTAAAAAAATCCGATCCGATTTTGCCTGAACCTGTGAGAGGAAAATTAGGTCTTTCGGTTTTCAGGGACAACGAAGATATATACAGATATCATTTTTCCAGGCTTCTGAATGGCGCCGAGAGGGTTTTTCTTATTTACAAAGAAAATGATATAAGCATACGCAGCAGGTTTGTAGAAGAACTCATTTGGAAGAATCAGATTGAAGATAATACTGTGAATGAGCCGCCTGTTAAAGAGGTTTCGCTGCGGGGCGTTGTGATTCAGGATCCAGGCCCGATGGTTCATAAAGACCAAGAAATAATTGGAAAACTCCGGTATCTTACAATGGAGCGGGGGCTATCGTATTCTGGCATTGCCAAGTATTTGAACTGCCCGCTCAGCTTTTATTACTCTTACGTGTTAGGGTTGGAAAAGAAAGAAGATCTTGAGAAAGGGGTGAGTCCTCTGACTATTGGATCCTTGATCCATGAAATCCTTGCTGATTTTTACAATGGATATAAAGGGCAAACTATAATGCTTGAACTGAAAAGGGAATCTCTGAGGCTGAAAGATACAATAAACGTGGTTTTTGCGAAATATTTTAAGGACTCCAGCCGCGGAGAGGCATTTCTGCTTAAAGAGATCATCAGTAACAAATTGAATATATTTTTGAAGAAGGAATGCGAAACCTATGCGGATGGCCTTGAGATTATCCTTATTGAAGAGGATATTAAAAAAACTACTTTTTTATACAACGGGTGCTCTATGTTTTTGATAGGCAAAATAGACAGGATAAATAGAAACGGTGATAAAAATGTCATAATTGACTACAAGACAGGCAGTTCATCCGATATTCCGCATGTCAAGACTCTCACGGAAAGTTTTCCAGACGGGACATACACTCGAAGCGATGCCAGGAAATTTATCAGATCATTTCAACTTCCAGTGTATATTCATCTTTTTCGCAGTATATCAGGCGTATCGTGGGATAATATTGATGCAGTCATATACAATATTCTGAATAATTCCGCTGAATCGCTGTTTAAAAATTATGACCATAGGACAATTATGGAAAAGATTTTAATTCCTTCTCTTGGAAGATTGATACAGGAGATGATGAATCCGGATATCCCCTTTGTCCGCGATGATTCAGATAAGAATAAATGCGCCTATTGTACTTTCCGGACAATGTGCAGAAGAATGTAGTTTCACCACCGGACAAATTCCATTTTGGAATATTTTATAACATTTTAAGAATATAAGAATAAATGTCTTGCTTTTGGTTTTAAAGAGATATATCATAATACATTATGAATAAAAAAATTAAAAATATTGTTTTGATTGAACCGCGTTCTCCCGATTACCATGTCTTTTCAAAGTTTCCTTTGCCAAGAATGGGGGTTTTGATACTCGGGTCGCTTCTTAGGGACGCTGGCTATAATGTTAAAGTGTTTGTTGAAACAATCAGGAAGATTGATTTTGATATACTCATGCAGGCGGATATAGTCGGCATTTCTGGCATAACATCCACTGTTACCAGATGCTACGAACTGGCAAAATTGCTCCGTCTTGAGAATATACCTGTTGTAATGGGTGGACCGCATGTCAGTTTTATGCCGGATGAAGCACTCAAATATTGTGATTATGTCCTGAAAGGGGAGGCGGATGATAACATCCTTGATTTTATAAAGGCATTTGAAAGTGGAGAAGGCCTGGATAATATTCCGGGACTTTCATACAAAGTCGATGGGAGAACGGTACACAACAAGATGTCCCCGCTCTGCAATGACCTTGACAGATTGCCGATCCCTGATTTTAATCTTATTCATGGTTTCAAAGGGCTGTCTGTTTATCCTGTTATCACTTCCAGGGGCTGTCCATATGATTGCAACTTCTGCTCTGTAACAGAGATGTTCGGCCACAAGTATAGATTTATGTCATCCGGACGTGTAATTGAGACTATAAAGAGCATTAATCCTAACTGGGTTTTCTTTTATGATGATAATTTCACTGCAAGCCCCGCAAGGGCTAAGGAACTTCTTAACAGAATGATACGCGAGAATGTTACCCCGAAATGGACAGCTCAGGTAAGGACCGATGTTGCCAGGGATACCGAACTTCTCAAGTTAATGCAGAAAAGCAATTGCTATGCCTGCTACATAGGAATTGAGTCAATAAATCCAGAAACGCTTAAATATTATAATAAAAAACAAACCATTGAGGATATTGAATTATGCGTCAAAAGGCTTCACGAGCACAACATTAAAATCCATGGTATGTTCGTGCTGGGTTCGGATGAAGATTCTGTCGATGTTGTAAGAGAGACTGCGAACTTTGCGAAAAAATATGAAATTGACACTATCCAGTTTATGATTCTTACGCCTCTTCCTGGCACAAAGTTGTACGATCAACTCTTTAAGGAGGGCAGGATACTGACAACAGCCTGGAGCCTTTACGACGGACATCATGTTGTGTTCAAACCAAAAGCCATGACGACATTTCAGCTGCAATGGGAAACATTCAAAGCAATGAAGTCATTTTATTCTTATGCGCAGATAATAAAGAGTTTTTTGGGATTCAAATTTTCTACAACGATTCTAAGACTCTACGCTCACAGACTTATCAATCAATGGATAAGAAAAAACAGGATATTTGTAAATATAACCAGGAATTTTACCCTTGAAAAGGGCAAAAGACTTGAAGGGGCAGCCCAGTCGGTGGCTATAGATCTTTGGAAAAAACTTGTTAAATTTTACCGCAAAAGCAAGGCCAGATTGCTTGTTGAATCGGGCAAACACTAAGTTTTACAGTCTGAAATATCTTTATATAAGCGTATTGGAATAAAGGCTCATTATTAAAATTTCTATTGACTTTATAAATTTAAAATGATAGAATATCTACAATGTAGAAGTAATTTTAAGTTTTTATCGTATCTATCTAATTTAGAAGGAGGTTTTTATGTTTAAGGTAGGAGATAAAGCGGTTTATCCTGCGCATGGTGTGGGCATAATAGAATCTGTTAAAAACATGGAAATTGCTGGAATGGAAAAATCGTTTTATGTAATGCGAATATTGGAAAACGGCATTACCGTAATGGTTCCGACTGAGACAGCCGAGAATACGGGATTGAGAGACATTATTTCTGAGGATTTGGTTCCAAGGGTTTTTAACATTTTAAAAGAAAAAAAATCTATCAGTGATAATGGAGGATGGAATAAGAGATACAGAGAATATTCTGAAAAATTAAAGACTGGTTCAATATTTGAAGTTGCAGAGGTGATGAGGGATTTATTGATGTTAAAGCAGAATAAGGGGCTTTCTTTCAGGGAAACAAGGCTTCTTGAGGTTTCAAAAGGTCTTCTTATAAAAGAGATCTCGTTTGCTACCAATACAAACGAGAATAAAATAGAGAAGAAGATAAAAGGATTTTTTGAACACTGACCCCGCCCCCCCATCTCCTTATAAAAATTATTTATTAATTCAAAGAGGTGATCAATGGATCTGTTTTTAAAAGTTTTTGTTATTTTTATTTGCGGAGTTCTCGGATTTTTTCTTTCAATAACAGATGAAATTCCAGATTCCCAAATGTGGATATTCCCCGCTATATTTGCTGGTGCGTCCGGTGTTTCTCTTTTTTTGTTAAAATATATTATTAAGTTGCCTGCAAAAAGGATAATCGGCGGCTTTTTAGGTTTTGTTTTTGGTATAGGACTTGGTTACATAGTAACGCATGTATTTGTGATGCCTTTTGCAGACGATCCATTTTTTTTAACCGCTGTCTACGTAATATTTGGATACGCAGGACTGAAGATAGGGGAAAGAAAAGGGCCGGAGCTGTTTAGTTCATTTTTAACTACGGTGACAGGTTCATCAGGATTTATTGAAAACTACAGGATTCTTGATACAAGCGTAATCATAGACGGCAGGATACCTGATGTGGTGGAGAGTGGATTTATTGACGGCATTTTTATTGTTCCGCAATATGTCCTTAATGAATTGCAACATATTGCTGATTCGTCCGATCCGATTAAAAGAGTGAGGGGGCGCAGGGGCATGGAGGTGCTGAACAGATTACAGAAATTTGAGAACATAGAGGTTAGGATTGTGGAGAAAGATTATCCGAAAATTAAGGATGTGGACTCTAAGCTAATAGCGCTCACAAAAGAGATTGGCGGGAGGCTTGTGACTACCGATTACAATCTTCACAAACTTGCAGAACTTCAAGGCTTACTGGTCCTGAACATAAATCAGCTTGCAACAAGCCTAAAGCCTTTTTTGCTTCCGGGAGAACTGCTGAAAGTTAAGGTTATAAAAGAAGGCACTGAGCAGGGACAGGGTGTTGGATATTTGGATGATGGCACGATGGTGGTGGTGGAAAATGGCAGACGTTTCATAGGGAAAAACGTAGATGTTATGGTTACAAGTGTTCTGCAGAATCCCTCAGGCAGAATATTCTTCTCAAAGATCAGGGAAGAAGGGGAGAGTTGACTTGACTTTTAATTTGTTTTTTGTAGAATTTAATCAATGTTTGATAGCGTTCTTAAGGAATTAGAAGACAGGACACGCAGGCTTCTTGTTGTTCTCAACAAATTAAGAGAAGAGAATGAATCGCTGAAACAGGAAGTTAAGAAGAAGGAGAAAGAACTGAGCGCGGTGAATTCAAAGGTTGAGGACAGTAACAATAAAAGGCACAGCGCTGCGGAAAAGCTCGATAAAGTGATAAATCATATTGAACATACTCTATTGGTTAACCGCCGCCGTGAGATAAGTGCAGGATCTGAGGAATGAGTGACTCAAAAAAAGTTTATAAAGTCAGGATTTTCGGCAATGAACTAAATATAAAGTCTGATGATACGCAGGAGCATGTGGATGCAGTAGTTGAATATGTGAGAAGAAAGTTTACCGAGGTCCAAATGCAGATAAAATCTTCTTCCATGCTCAACCTTGCAATCCTCTGCGCTATGAATATTGCAGACGAATTTTTTAAACTAAAAGCGGAGCGTGAAAACATGGAAAAAAATTATGAAGAAAGGGTAACAGTACTTACCTCGGCAATCAAGGAGGCTATTAAATAAAAGATCATGGTGCTCTGAGTAAGCCAGGTAGTTTGTTACATGAGAATTGAAAAGGATTATTTGGGAAAAGTTAGAATTCCTTCAAATGCCTACTACGGAGGATTTACTGCACGGGCAGTAAAACATTATACCGTTACCGGCCGAAGGGTTCATTCCGAACTGATAATAGCGTATGCAATGATCAAGCGTGCTGCTGCCCAGGCAAACAAAGAACTAAAAGTTATAGAACCCCATAAAGCAAATGCAATAGTCAAGGCATGTGATGAATTGCTTGCGGGCAAGCTGCACGATCAATTTCCGGTTGATGCAATTAATTCAGGAGCCGGGACAGCGTTCAATATGAATGTTAACGAAGTAATAGCCAACCGTGCACTTGAAATTACAGGAAGGCGCAAAGGTGACTACAATGTTATAAATCCGAATGATCATGTGAATATGTCCCAATCAAGCAACGATACATTTCCGACGGCAATGCATATTGCTATTTTGCTTGGGGCCGGCAATCTGTTTAAAGGGTTGGATAAATTGATACATGCGGTTCAGGTTAAGGGCGATGAGTTCAATGATGCTGTTAAAATAGGGAGGACGCATCTTATGGACGCATTACCGGTAACAATGGGAATGGAGTTCGCTGCGTATTCTTATGCAATAAGAAAGGCGAAGGATAGGATACTGGATGCGGCGGAAGACCTGAAATACATAGCTATTGGCGCTACAGCAGTTGGAACAGGTGTGAATGCCCCCGGGGGATATAGAAAACTTACAATAAAACATCTTTCAAAGGTATCGGGGCTGGAATTAAAGGCATCGGCTGATATGCGCTATGCTTTACAAAGCAGGTTTGCTGTTGCGCAATTTTCCTCGGCGCTCAGAAACCTCGCACTTGAGCTTATCAGAATTGCAAATGATTTAAGGCTTATGGCTTCCGGTCCAAATGCCGGGTTAGGAGAATTGATATTGCCTGCTGTGCATCCAGGGTCATCAATTATGCCAGGAAAGATAAATCCATCGCTTGCAGAGTGTCTCAACATGATCTGTTTTGATATTATCGGAAACGATATATCTGTTGCGATGGCTGTCCAGGCAGGCCAGCTGGAGTTGAATGTTATGCTTCCCGGCATGCTCAATTCAGTCCTGGATTCCATTAAGATGCTTTCAGGATTTCTTCCTGTTTTCGCGTCATCCATGATTGATGGCGTCTATGTGAACAGCTCCGGATTGAAATCCTATTTGGAAAAAAATCCTGTTATTGTTACGCTGCTAAATCCTTATATAGGATATGAACAATCATCGGATATATACAGAGAAGCGGTAAAAACCAACAGAAGCATAGAGGAATTGGTTTTAAGCAAAGGGTTGATTAGTAAGGCTAAACTGAAAAGTATATTTAAGAGGAATAGAATACTCGGAAAAGAGCAGGTATTCTGATGGAAAGGAAACTGTTTCGTGCAAGAAAAAGAAACTTTAAGAAAAAGATTATTAAAAAAGAGAGCAGAACTTGATGCGAAAGACGCCCTGAACAAAAGCAACATAATCACCAGCAGGGTCATTGCGCTAAGAGAGTTCATGCATGCAGGCAGCATTGCCTTCTATACCTCTGTAAAAAATGAAGTTGATACCAGCGCTATATTCAAATATGCAAAAGCATTAGACAAAGAAATCGCTTTTCCAAAGGTGCATGGCGAAGGAATTAAATTCCATATTATAAAGGATCTCAGTGAACTTGATAAAGGCAGATTTGGAATACCTGAACCGGACAGTGTTAATGCGGAAATAAGGGTTAAAGATGTTAACCTTTTTCTGATCCCCGGAGTGGCATTTGATAAATCAGGGTTCCGACTGGGGTATGGGAAAGGATACTATGACAGGATTGTATGCGATGTAAAAGGTTTCATGCTCGGCCTGGCATTTGATTTTCAGATAGTAGAAACTATTCATCCATCTGAAAACGATATAAAGGTAGATAAGATTGTTACGGAAAAAAGAATTATAGATTGCAGGAAAAAATTCAGTTGTTTTAATTAACGGGAGGTTAGAAATGGAAACAGAATCTTATATATTTATAATCGCTTCAATAGGTTTTGCGTTTATCGGCGCTTATCTTGCGTATAGGATAAATTTAAGAAGAATGAGAGAAAAAGAGAGGAATACCGCAGAAAAAATCATTGAGGATGCAAAAAGGGAATCAGAGAGAATAATTCTAGAAGGAAAGCTTCATATCAAAGAACTCTCCCTTCAGAATAAAGTTAATCTTGAAAAGGACCTGGAACAAAAAAAGACCGATATATTTGAAATGGAGAGAAGGCTGAGACAAAAAGAGGATGATTTTGATAAGAAGACGGGTCTCCTTGAAAAGAAAGAAAACGAAGTGCTTAAAAAAGCCCAGCAGGTTGAAAATGATGCTTTGCGTTTAAAAGAGCAGGTTAACATGCAGGAAAACATGCTTTCCGAACTAAGACATAAACTTGAAAATGTTTCAGGTATGACAGCTGATGAAGCCAAACACTCGTTGATCAGCATGGTTGAGGGGGAAGCTAAGCTTGAGCAGGCAAAAGTTTTAAAAAGAGTTGAAGAAGAGACCAAGGAAATG
>DATBWZ010000112.1:0-17372 GCA_036514535.1 bacterium | reverse complement strand
TATGTGGAATCCTGATGGCAACCTTTTTGAACAACGGCGGCGGGGCATGGGACAATGCCAAGAAGTTCATTGAGGCAGGCAATTACGGCGGAAAGAAATCCGACGCGCACAAGGCAGCAGTGGTTGGCGATACGGTCGGCGACCCCTTCAAGGATACAGCAGGGCCATCGCTCCATGTGCTGATAAAAATGCTTTCAACAATTACACTGGTGCTCGCGCCTCTGTTTATTTGAGAATATTTTATTATAAATGTGGCATAAAGGCAGCAATCTTAATTGCTGCCTTTTTATTTTGCAGGATACCTATAAATCTGCTCTCCCTCTGATTGACAGGGTCGGATTTATATTATATTATAAACTAATATATGAAAAGTTCTGCCGCTGAAGATAGCAATATTAGGGAAATAAGAGAAAAGGTCTATTCGGGCACGAGGCTTTCCGATGAGGAAGCGCTGGATCTTTTCCGTTCAAATGATCTGCTGAGCATTGGCGAACTTGCTGATTATGTTAACAGGCGGAAAAACGGCGAAAAGGTATATTTTGTTGTAAACAGGCACATAAACCCAACAAATATTTGCATTAACAAGTGCCAACTCTGTGCTTTTGGCAGGGATGAATCGGACAGCGATGCGTATTTGATGAGCATGTCCGAGGTTATGAGCGCGGCAGGGGCGGCAGCAAGTGATGGCGCAACCGAGGTGCATATTGTCGGCGGTCTGCATCCCACTTTGCCGTTTGAGTTTTATCTGGAAATTATAAACAGGATAAAGAATGAATTCCCCGGTTTGCATATTCAGGCTTTCACTGCTGTGGAAATAGATTATTTTTCAAGAATATCAAGGCGTTCTATAAAGGATGTTTTCAGGGCGTTGGTTGATTCAGGGCTGGGTTCTCTTCCTGGCGGCGGTGCGGAAATATTCAATTCAGGAGTGCGTAACGATATATGCAGCAAGAAGATTTCAGGCGAACGCTGGCTTGAGATTATGGAAACAGCGCACAATTCCGGATTAAGAAGCAATGCCACTATGCTTTACGGACACATTGAGACATTGGAAGACAGGATCCAGCACATGAGTCTGCTCCGTGATCTTCAGGACAGAACAGGAGGCTTTCAGTCTTTTATTCCGCTGGCATTCCATCCTGAAAACACAAGGATCAACAAAAAAGGGCTGACAACAGGGGTTGAGGACCTGAAGACCCTTGCTCTTGCGCGTGTTTACCTTGATAATTTCAAACATATAAAGGCATTTTGGATAATGCTTGGGGAAAAATTATCGCAAATATCCCTTAATTTCGGGGTCAATGATCTGGATGGGACTGTTGTTGAGGAGAGGATAACTCATTCTGCAGGGGCACAGACAGGGGAGTTTCTTCCCCGGAACGAACTGATACGGTTTATTCAATCGGCAGGAAGAATTCCGGTAGAAAGAGATACACTCTACAATGAGTTGAAGATCTATAGTTAATCCAGGGCAAATCAATGGACAGGCGAAAACATAAACGAAAAACTGCCTCAATAGAAGTGGAATACATTGCAGATGGTAGTTTCTTCACCGGTTTTTCAAAAGATATAAGCACCGGAGGTATTTTTATAATTACTAGCAATATTTTTAAACCAGGGGAAAAGATATTTGTGGATTTTTATCTGCCAGGGGTTAAGCACAAATTCAAATTAAATGGGAAAGTTGTAAAAATCGTAGAATTCAGCAACGACGGCTCCGTTCCGGGAATGGAAGTGGAGTTTTTTGATATGAGAGAAGATATAAAGGATATACTTGAATCTTTTGTTATTTTAGAACTTGATGCAGAAAAAGACAAAGATGCCACAGACAAATAACTTTAGAAGGCTCAACAGGGAAGCAGCCCTTGAACTTTTCACCAGGGGCGATCTTTTTGCTCTCGGGAAGCTTGCAAACGTTATTCGCTGGATAAAGCATCCTGATCCGGTTGTAACATACATTGTTGACAGGAATATAAATTATACGAATATCTGTTCTATCCGGTGTGCTTTCTGCGCGTTTTCAGTGGATATAAACAGCTCAAAAGGCTATGTGCTGTCCACAGGGGAGATTATCAGAAAGATAGATGAAGCCGTAAATCTCGGCGCAACCCAAATCCTTATGCAGGGAGGGGTGCACCCTGACCTGGATCTGGAGTATTTTGAAAAACTTTTTAGGGATATAAAGTCCAAATTTAATGTCCAGATCCATTCCCTCTCCCCGTCAGAAATATCATTTCTTTCAAAAAAAACAGGAATAAGCGTTCAGGATGTTATCCTGCGGCTAAAACAAGCGGGGCTTGACAGCATTCCTGGCGGTGGCGCAGAAATGCTGGTTGACAGTGTCCGCAGGATAATCAGCCCGCGGAAAATAAACGCATTGGAATGGCTGGATGTAATGAGAGAAGCGCACCTTATCGGTATGAAAACTACTGCCACAATGATGTTCGGGAGCATTGAATCTCCAGGCGATATTGTTGAGCATCTGCTGAGAATAAGGGATCTTCAGGACGAGACCGGAGGCTTTACATCTTTTATTCCCTGGTCCTATCAGCCGGGAAATACTGCGCTTGGAGGCAAAACAGCAACCGGGACGGATTATCTTCGTGTTTTGGCTCTTTCCAGGGTAGTTCTTGACAATGTTGACAATATCCAGGCCTCATGGGTAACGCAGGGTCTCAAGGTTGCGCAGATAGCCTTATTTTTTGGCGCAAATGACATTGGTAATGTAATGATTGAGGAAAATGTAGTTGCCGCAACCGGTGTTAAGAACAGTGTAACAGAGCAGGATCTGATTGACGTTGTAATGTCAGCTGGATTTCACCCTGCGAAGAGAAATACGCTTTACGAAATATTAGAATTGCATTAATTAGACGTTTTGATATAATACATACATAATGAAATTTTACCTTGTGAGCCCGTCGGTTGATATTGCTCAACAGATTTCCTATGTTTTCAGGCAAAACAACAGAGAGATAGAAATTGTTCGGGATGAAGATGCCCTGATTCTGAAAATAGGCGAGCTTCCCTGTTCAGTGGTTCTGATTGATGTAAAATTAAATAATATACCAGGATTTAACCTTTCAAGGGAACTAAAAGAAAAATCACCGAGTCGGTTTATAAAGACTTATCTTATAATTACCCATGCAGAACCAGAAGTGATACAAAAGATGATGGAACTCTGGAAGGTAGACGGTGTTATAATGCTGGATAATCTTGAGCAGGGAATAACATCGCTTCTAAGTGAATTCTCCCTTATCGTTAAGGGCAATCTTAAAGAGGCGTCCTTTATACGCGTCCTGATGGATATAAGGTCCAAATGTCTTAACGGGACCCTTACCATATCAAGAGAGGGTGAGGAGAAGGGAATATATTTTAAGGACGGAATCCCGATTTTTGCAATAACATCCCGTTGCTCCGAAAGAATCGGAGAGTATTTGAAGGAATATGGAAAACTGTCCCGAGAAGATATTGAGTCTTCCCTTGCTGAAGCAAATAAGAGCAAGAAACGCCTCGGTAGAATTCTTATAAAAAAAGGACTCTTGACCGAGGATGAATTAATATATTTTTTAAAGAAACAAATGGAAGAAATAGTGCTCTCGGTATTTTTATGGGATGATGCAGATTATACCTTTGGCCCTGATAATATCGCTGAAGGAGAGGATGTCCTTATGGAGAGCCCCGTTGAGGACCTTATTTATAATGGGATGGGGAAATATTTCCCGGCTGAAACTATAGATTCGTCTGTTGGATCAGTAGGCATTGCACCTGCCATGCAGGTTGCTTTTGATAAAATTTGCGGGCAATTTCCTTTTACAGAGGAGGAGAAATACCTTATTCAAAGGTTTGATGGCACTGAAAGCATAGTAAGTCTTTTTGAACAGACAGAGATTCCTCTCAAGGATATACAGAGGATAGTGTTTATACTGCGGGAATCCGGAAGCCTTTCCGTTGTGGATGTGCCTTTTGAAAAGGAAGCAGTTATGCGGGATATAGAGGGAACATCGCGTGCGCTCCTTGATACCGATATAGTTTTTGAACCTGTGAGTCCCGTAATGGCAGCGGCAGAGCAAGGCGTAATTGAGGCGATTCCGCCAAAGCCGAAAAAAGGCATTCTGCGACCTCAACTTATTACAGCGATTCTTGCTGGGATTGCCGCATTTGCTGTGATAGGCGGGCTAACCTACGGTATCATGGTTCACAAAAGGGCTAACGCAAGGCTTAGTGAGGAACTTTTTTTACAGGCGCTGGACATTCTTAAAACCGATACCATACCCGGATTGACAAAGGCATCAAAACTTTTCAGCAGATCCATGGATCTTGGATGGAGAGATTCCCTTGCCAAAACATACTATGCTCTTGCTCAATTCAGGCTCTTTGAAAACACAAATGACAGTAATTTTCTGAAAGAGGCAAAGAATGTAATTGTTGATCTCCTCCATTCCGGAAAAATGGCGCCTGAGAGCAGGGCAGTGGCTTTGCTTGTCTATTCAGCAGAAAACGAGAATGAGAAGGTGCGTGAACTGTTGGATAAGGGGGTGGACGAAACGGGATTGCAGAAGTTTGCCAGAGCAAAGTTTTTGCTTGATCACAATGGTAATCCAGGTGATGCCGCCTCATTGCTTATTGATGCTGTCAAAGAGGATGATGGCATGGTTCCTTACAAACTGGAACTCATAAAGGCATGCCTTCTCTCCGGATGCATAGAGTCAAAAAATGCTATTTTGGGCGAGATTGAACGCACTGTTCCAGGGCATCCCGATCTGCTTACGATAAAAGGAGAATTAGAATCGTTGGAAGGCAGGCTGGTTGAAGCAGAGAACCTTTTCCGGTATGCGCTTGAATTGAGACCCGGCTATCCTAATACACTTTTAAAGCTCGGGGCATTACATATGAAAATGCATAAAAACAATGAAGCTGTGGCAGAACTCGGAAAGGCCTCTGAACTAACGTTGATAACAACGACTGTGGGTGCGCAGTCAAGATTCTACTACGCGAGAGCGCTTATGAGGGTGAACAGGTTTGACAAAGCAATGCCCTTGCTGAAGGATTTAATAGGGATGTTTCCTTACGATATGGCAATTAAAAGCAAATATGATGAACTCACAAGGACAATGAAGAAACAGGTGGAACAAAAGGATGAAGTTAATCTAAGCCCGACCGCTATTATTAAAAAGAGCAGGGAATATCTTGATGCAGGCAGATTTGAGGACGCAGAGAGGGTCTTGAAGCATGGGCTTGCTAAGCCTAATGACGAAATCCTCTATTATTACGGGATAAGTCTTGATAAATTGGGAAAGCAGAAAGAGGCATTTTTGCAGTTTAAAAAGGCTGAGGGGTTAAATCCGGAGAATCCTCTCGTGCACAAAGAACTCGGACGCTTGTACAAGGAGTTATTTGGAAATGAAGAGGCTTCAGCAGAGCATTTGAAAAACTATTTGCAATATTTAAAAAAATAAATTATAATTATAATTAAATAAATACCATTATCCCTCTTGAAGAAGGATAATGGCGGTGTTTTGTATGTTGGATATGAGGGCGGGATCCATGAGGCAAGGGATTTGCCCTTAACGATTCAATAGAAGGAGACCCCTGACTGTTAAGATAGGTGATAATCTCTATCTCTAAAAGGTGCCCTTGCGATTAAAAAAGAGCTATAAAAATATCTGTTTATTTCTTTTGTTAACCCTACCTAAAACCATTCAGGCAGAAAAATTCTTATACCTTGGAGGCGAGAGCGGGATCAGCTATGATAACAATATCACACTCTCTGAGGACGCAAGATATGATGTAATAACCTTTTTTTCACCAGGGATCAGATACAGGCGGTGGGGTCAATCAGGAGGGCTAACCCTGGGATATGGCTTTATATATTTTGATTATTCAAAGTACTCCGACATGAATTATTACTCCCATCTTATAGAATCCAGGGGTGAATTCCGCAGAATAAAAAACATTACCCTTACTGTTGATTACACCTACAGGCTCTTTCCTTTGACTTTAGGATTGCCCTCGGATTCCCCATCAAATCTTGTTAAGGGCTCGGTGCTGCTTGGAAGCGCCAAATACAAATGGGATTTCACACAGAGGACAATGTTTGAGAGCGAAATTGAATGGAAACATACTGAATACGAAGGCATTGGCAGCAGTAACAAGGAGTGGAACCTGCCTGTTTCTATAACACAGAAACTAAACAGTCATAGTTCTGC
The DNA here is from genome assembly GCA_036514535.1 of bacterium. Taxonomy (GTDB): domain Bacteria; phylum JAMCPX01; class JAMCPX01; order DATBWZ01; family DATBWZ01; genus DATBWZ01. Next base: position 11,166 of record DATBWZ010000112.1, on the reverse strand, counting down.
CGGAATAGAATACAGGTTTACATCAAGGGATTTTCTGTCGGATATCTGGAAGGATTATATTCTGCATAAAGCGGCTGTTAACTTAAAATTTAAGTTCAAAAAAACCGATTTTTTAATAGAATCAGGCTATCAATGGCTTGATTTTTCGGGCCCGGGTGTTAATTCCGGACCGCTCATAACTACCGGTGGTATTTATAATTTTACAAAAAGGATTAGCTTCAAGGCCGGTTATAATTATACATACACATTGGATGCAGGTGGAAACCCTTACCGGGGACAGCACGGTGACGCGGGGGTCAGCCATAAAATATCCGAACGGCTGATGCTCTCTCTCCAGACGTTCTTTGACAGGTACAAGATTTTAAAAATAAACTACAAATTGGATTCACTGGATTTTGACGGGAAATTGGATTACAAACTGACGAGGAAATATTTATTCTTAACCAGCGGCTACTCATACAGCAATATTACACAATCCGTTCCGGACATTAACGGGAATATGGGAAAGAAAAAGATAGATGACAGTAAAATTACCATCTCCATCAAGATAGGGTTGTAATTTGTGCCTTATATTAAGATGTTATTTACGGTGGATTGGAAGAATTATTAACTCCTTTCTCAGAATATATTGGGACGATGGAACGGGAAATATCAATATCCCCGCCGTATAGCCATGAATAGTAGCAGTATATTGAAATAACCTTCTTAATGTAATCCCGGGTTTCGGCGAATGGTATATTTTCCACGAACTTATCCACTTCATTTATATCCCATTTTTTAAGCCAGGAGAATAGATTGCCTCCTCCTGCATTGTAATGCGACAGCAGGAGCACCAGATTGCCAGAATACCTGTTTATCAGCGTTGAGATATATTTTGTTCCCAGTCCTATGTTGATCTCAGGATCAAGAAGCATTTCAGAAGAGAAATATTTTACCCCGGCATCTGAAGAAATGAATTTGCCGGTTGAAGGGATAATCTGCATAAGGCCGATCGCATTTGCCCTTGATACAACTTTCTCTTGGAACATACTCTCAGAATAAATAACCGCATAGATTAGGTTTGGGTCAATATTATATTTAGACGCATATTCTGTAATCAGATTGCTGTATCCCCTGGGGTAGGCAAGGGTAATTATATCCGGTGGCGCTGTTTTAAAATCCTTTAAAAAATCACTGAAATACACCTGAGCCATTATGATGGCATCATAGAACATTTTGTTTTTCAGGTAAAAACCACCCACCTGCGCCAGGCTGTCTATATTCCCGTGAGATTCTATTTCCGCAAGTTTTACCTCAACCTCTGAATCAGATAAGAACCCGAGCCCTGCAAGTTTTTTTGCGCGTTCAAGATGAAAGAGGTTGATTTCGTTCAGGGGCATGCTAACTTCGCTTCCACGAAGTTTAAAATCAAGTGGCGTAGATATAGAATTCAGCCTCCAATTTGCGAGCAGGGTGTAATAATTCGGCGGTTCTATTACAGCAAGCGCCTGGTACATCTTTTGCGCTTCGGTGAAGTTGCTTTCTTCTGTGAAACGGGCAAGCCAGTATGTTGCTTTGTATCTTTCCAGCGTTGGCAGGTCGGTTCTGGATGCCAGAGATTTTAGGGCTGATAAAGAATCCTCCCTTTTTGAGGCCAGGAACGAATACCAAACCTTTGCCCAGAGAGCATCTATGATTGCGTCGCTATCCGAGTAGTTATCAATCAGGTGATTAATTCTGAGAAGCGCATCGTTAAAATTGTTTTCTGAGGCAGCAATGGCGCCAATTTTGTAATAGGCATTGTCAATCCACTGGCTATTGCCGTATTTTGAAATTATGCTCTCGTATTCTTTTATTGCTGTATCTGTTTTTTTAAGACTGGAAAGCGTTTTCCCGCGCAGGAAGATTATATCTGCATCCTCAATATTTTTCTCCCTGGCGAGCTCAAGCGTACTGAGAGCACTATTATACTGCCTCAGATTATATTCCGACAGGGCTTTAAGATATAGATATTTTTTAAAATATTCTTCCGGAAGGTCTGATATGTTTAAGTTATTTAATTCCTTCAGAGCCTGGTCAAATAACGAAAGGTTTACAAGGTTTTGTATTCGGTTCAGTTGCAGCACGGGTGCGAATGTTGATTTATCTCCGGTAAATTTATTTTTAATTAATTCCGTCAAATTAAGAGATGTTTCGCTGTTTGGGAATCTGATGTAAATATCCATGTATGCAATTGTTGCTTCCTCTGATTTTCCGAGATAGTCATATGTTTCTGCAAGGGATAATTTAAGAGCCGGAATATTATCGGCTGGAATTGATTCCATTAATGCCATGTATCTGGCAAGCCCCTCATCTGTTTGTCCCATAGCAATAAGCAATTCCGCCTGCTTTATCTGTGCGGCGTACTTGAAACGGGTATCGGGATATTTTTCCAGTAGGGTGCGCAGAATTTCCTTTGACAGAAAATAATCCTTTTTTTTAAACAGTGAATCGGCAAGATAGTATAATCCATAATCGCTCAGAATTCCTTGGTGGACCAGAAATTCTTCCCATGCCATCACTGCATTCCCCCATTCCTTCTGCATGTGGTAGTTCATGGCCCGGATATAATGAATGTCAGCAAGATAGGGCTTGGGAATACTCCCGGTAATATTAGTTATAATATCCAGGGATTTTTCATAGTTGCCAGCATGAAATTGACTTTGTGCCTGCAGCGTTATCTGGGCAACCGCATTTTCGGAAAGGGGAATCAATGCCCGCTTTGGACAACCGGTTGCGATTATTGCTGCAAGGGACACGATTATTAGCGCTATTTTTGGATAATGCCCCATATCGGTAAAATACCATAAAAAAGATTTGACATCATTAAAAATTTGAGTTAAACTCTAAAGATTATTCAGAGGAGGTGATACAAGGAGTGCCTATAGTAATTGTAAAGGAAGACGAACCATTTGAAAATGCTCTGAGAAGATTTAAAAAACTTGTGGAACGGGCGGGTATTCTTTCGGAATTGAAGCGACGGGAGTATTATGAAAAACCGAGCGAGGTAAAAAAACGGAAGATACTTGCTTCTAAAAAAAGAGTTATGCGAAAGGCGAGGCGGGAACGGGATAAGGACAGATGGGCTTAAAAGAACGGATTCAGGATGAATTAACAAAAGCACAGAAACAGCGGGATCCTGGAAGAGTTTCAACTTTTAGATTACTGAAATCTGCAATACGATACGAAGAAGATGCAAAACGACATGATTTATCAGAGGATGAGATTGTTTTAGTAGTATCACGATTAATCAAACAGAGAAAAGAGTCAATAGAATTTTTTAAGCAGGGGAAAAGGCAGGACCTTGTTGATAAAGAAGAAAATGAATTAAAAATTCTGCAGGAATTTCTTCCGCCCGGACTCAGTGAATCAGACCTCAGGCAATTGGTAGATGAAGCAGTGATGGAATCAGGAGCGGTTAATATCAAAGACATGGGAAAGGTTATGAAGATTCTTATGCTGAAGACTAAAGGCAGGGCAGAGGGAGAAATTGTGAAAAACCTGGTTACCGATAGGCTGATAAAGGGGAATTAGATCTTTTTATGAAATTGAAGGATCTCTACAGTAAGGCTGTTGACAAGGGCATAGAACGGGATCCAAGAACCAGAAAAGCAGTAGAGGCAAACCTCAAAAAAACTGCTAAGGAATACGATAAACTGTCAAAAGCAGAAAAGGAATATTTTGATAATGAATCTCTGACAAATCCGTATGCCGATACAAGGATTCTTTTTGGCGGAGAGGAAACGGAAATTAATTCGGTGCTTGTCGGCATAGACATTGATGCGGGCGAACTTCTTCTTGCGGATAGATTAAGGCAGACTGGCAGGAGTATAGACCTGTGCTTAGCACACCATCCGGCCGGCAGTGCGCTTGTGAATCTGCATGAAGTTATGAAGATGCAGGCGGACATACTTGCCGCTTTGGGCATTCCAATAAATGTTGCTGATGCGCTTCTTGATGAGAGGGCAAAAGAAGTGGAGAGAAAACTCATGCCTCTGAACCATAATCGCGCTGTTGACGCGGCGCGCCTTCTCAATATTCCGTTTGTATGCATTCATACTCCGGCGGATAACTGCGTTGCAATGTTTCTCCAGGGGATTTTTGACAAAGAAAAACCGCAGTATCTTTCCGATGTAATAGATATTCTTATGGAGGTTCCGGAGTATAAAATTTCAAAAATGTCGCAAAACGGTCCCAAGATTTTACTTGGCAGCAGAGACAGCAGGACAGGAAAGGTATTTGTGGACATGACAGGAGGCACAAGCGGCAACAAGAGATCGTTTGAGAAGCTCTCCCAGGCAGGCGTGGGGACGGTTGTAACCATGCATATGTCGGAAGAACACAGAAAAGAGGCCAAAAAACATATGCTTAATGTAGTAATTGCCGGTCATATCGGCAGCGATAATCTGGGATTAAATATTATTCTGGATGAAATAGAAAACGGCGAACCACTCAATATTATTGAGTGTTCGGGATTCAAGAGGATAAGGAGGGGCAAAGAAGCATCTTCCTGATGAAGTTTATGAAACAGCGCAATAACATGGCAGGAAATTAATTTATGGACGCAGATTTTGACAATAAAATCCAGGAGATCGTCAGCAGGGTAAACATTTTTGATGTTGTGTCTGATGTGGTGCATCTCAAAAAGAGCGGCGCTAATTTCTTCGGACTCTGTCCCTTTCATGCGGAGAAAAGCCCGTCCTTTTCTGTGAGTCCTGACAAGGGGCTGTTTTACTGTTTTGGCTGCGGAACAGGCGGAAATATATTTACCTTTCTTATGAAGGCAAAGGGCATGACATTTCAGGATGCCCTTGAGCATCTTGCAAAAAAAACAGGGGTGGATCTGCCGAAGCGCCGGCTTACAAAGGATGGGGCAAAGAAAAAAGAGTTAAAGACGCAGATATACGAGATTAACGCTTTGGCAGCAGGTTATTTCCAGACCATAATAAACTCTCCTGAAGGCAAAACAGCGCTGAATTACATCAGGAACGAGCGGGGATTAAACCGGGAGACAATTGATTTATTCAAAATAGGATATGCCCCTGATAAATGGAACGGGCTGGCGAACTTTTTTGCAGGGAAAGGTATCAGTAATGAGTGGGCAGAGAAAGCGGGTCTTATAGCCCCCAGGCAGAGCGGCGGCTACTATGATGTTTTTCGGAAGAGGATTATTTTCCCCATACAGGACATTGATGGGAATATAACAGGGTTCGGTGGCAGAATTTTAGGCAATGAGGAGCCCAAATATCTGAATACGCAGGAAACGCCTGTTTTTGTGAAGGGAAGGACTTTCTACGGAATGAATATAACCTGGCCGGAGGTTCGCAGGACAGGGGATGTTTTTATTGTGGAGGGATATTTTGACCTTATTGCGCTGGTTCAATCCGGAATAAATAATGTGCTTGCGCCGCTGGGAACTGCGCTGACAGCAAACCATATTAACAGTATAAAGGGGTATGTGAAAAGGGCATACATGCTCTTTGACAGCGATAATGCGGGCATGAGAGCATCGGAACGGGTTCTGCCGCTCTTCTTTGACAGCGGCATAGATGCCTGCATAGTTAAACTCCCGCAGGGGGATGATCCGGATACGTTTGTGAAAAGAGAGGGCGCGAGCGGGTTTGCAGAAAAATTGAAGAATACACAGTTGCTCTGGGAGTTTTATCTTAATAATATGGTAAGCCGCTCAGGTCCCCATCCATGGAAAAAGTCGGGAGCTATTGATGAAATTCTCCGCCTGTTGTCAAAGGTGTCTCATCCGGTAACAAGGTCCATTTATGTAAAAGAGGTTGCAGAGAAATTTGGAGTAAAGGAACAGGCCGTGCTGCACAGGCTTGGAACAAGGGAAATAACCGTGAAAGAAGATGCATCCGTTTTTTTAACCTCCCAGAATAAAAATGAAAAAACGCTCATATACTTAATGCTGACCTGTCCGGAAGAGATGCTCTCGCTCAGAAATTATATAAAAGATTTTGAATCCGCAGAATTAATCCCCATAGCCGAAGCAATTTTTGAGATTTATGTTAAAGAAAAAGCGATGGATATTGACAGCTTGTTGGGGAAAATACAAGATGAAAAGATCAGAAATATTGTGGTGAAGATTATTTTTGAGGGTGAACAGATAGATAATTCAAAGACGAGCATTCAAAGCATTACGAGATTTTTTGAATTAAAGAGGATAAAAGATGAGGAGAAAAGGCTGACATTGGAACTTTCCAGAAAACAGCAGACGGGAAACGAAGACGAATGGAAAGGCCTGCTTGTAATGAAACATAACCTTGTAAAGAAGAAAAAGGAATTATTAAAAAAAGCAGTATAAAAGGAGATTAAATGGGAAGAAAGAAAAAAATATCCCAAATAAACGATATAAACGGTTCCAACCCCGGGGTAAGGAGCATTGATGAACCCTCTGAAATTATACCCCACGATGATATTTCCGGAGACCAGCTTGAAGAGGTAATGAATATATTTGGAGAAGAGGATGTAGAAATCCTTGATTCCAATCATAAGATAAAAATATCAAAACCTGCTGGCGAGTTTTCCCATGCTGAAACAGAGGAAATAGACCTTAAGGGACTGGGGACCGGCATTGATCCTGTCAGAATGTATCTGAAAGAGATGGGCAGGGTTTCCCTTCTTACCAGAGAGGGTGAGGTTGAGATCTCCCAGCGGATTGAAAGGGGAGATATGCAGGTGCTTGATGCTATTATTCACCTTGATATTACGGTGAAAGATATTATTTCAATGAAGGAGAGGCTGGAGAAAGGCCGTATTCAACTCAGAGAAATAACAAAGGAAGTAGAAGATGAGGAAGGAGAAAACGAAGAAACCGATGAACAACGGGAACGAATTCTGAAAATAATAAAACAAATCAAGAAAATTTATGAACAGAGGAACGCTACATTATCAAGAATCGCTTCAGTTAAAAAAAATTCAAAGAGCGCCGGTTTACCCCATCCCAAGATTTTAAAATATAATGAAAAAATTGTAGATAAACTAAAAGAAATAGAGATTAACAGACGGTTTGTGGATAAAATCATCCTAAAATTAAGGGGGCTGATAAACAGGATCAATATATTGAAGAACGAAAGCCGGGATATTGAGAGTAAAACCGGATTAAGTTTTAAGGAATTAATGATGTTGGCAGGCCGGAGGTCTGTGAGGTTTGCCGACCATATTAAAAATAAGAAAACAAGACTTAAAAAACAGGATATAAAGGAGATCCTTGCAAAGGCAAAAGAAAGATTCAGAAAAATGTCAGCTATTGAAAACGAAGCAGGAATGATCTGCGATAATCTTGTTGAGATGTTTGATAAAATTCAGGAGGGGGAAAGGGTAGCCTCCAGAGCTAAAAAAGAGCTTATAGAGGCGAACCTGAGGCTTGTAGTTAGCATTGCAAAGAAATATAATAATAGAGGACTGCACTTCCTGGATCTTATTCAGGAGGGCAACATCGGACTTATGAAGGCTGTGGACAAATTTGAGTATCAACGCGGCTATAAGTTTTCCACTTATGCGACATGGTGGATCAGACAGGCAATTACCAGGGCTATCGCCGATCAAGCAAGGACGATAAGAATACCGGTTCATATGATTGAGACAATTAATAAGTTGGTCAGAACATCAAGGTACCTCGTTCAGGATCTTGGCAGAGAGCCGTCCCCGGAAGAGATTGCTGAAAAGATGGAACTGCCGCTTGACAAAGTAAGAAAGATACTGAAGATTGCCAAGGAACCTATTTCTCTTGAAATGCCCATCGGAGAAGATGAGGACAGCCATCTGAGCGACTTCATTGAAGATAAGAGCATTGCACTGCCTCTGGATTCAGTGGTATACAAGGATCTTTCTGATGGATTGAGGCGAGCTCTTGCGTCCCTTACGCCCAGAGAGGAAAAAGTTATAAGGATGAGGTTCGGAATAGGAGAGAAGGCAGAATATACACTTGAGGAAGTAGGTCAGGATTTTGAAGTAACAAGGGAGCGCGTGAGGCAGATTGAAGCTAAGGCTTTGAGAAAACTCAGGCACCCTATAAGGAGCAAATACATTAAACACTTTGCAGAAGGGTAGGGCCCATAGCTCAATGGTGGAGCTACCGGCTCATAACCGGTTGGTTCCTGGTTCGAGTCCGGGTGGGCCCAATTCTAATAAAAGTGAAGGAGAATGATTTGAATGCCCAGTTGAGATCTTTGAAAGAACTGCAGGATATTGATATTGTGTGGAGCGATGTAAACAAAGAGATTAATAACATTAATGCAAAAATAGATGGAAAGGCTCGGGAATTAGAGGAGACAAGACAGCGGATAGAAATTCTGTCAAACAGTATAAAAGAGAAGGACCTTAGGAAAAAAATTGTTGAGGGTGAAATAAGAACAGATGATGAAGTGGTAAAACGGTGGGAGGGCAGGCTTAAAGAGATAAAGAGCAGTAGGGAATACCAGGCTTTGATGAGGGAGATATCACTGACGAAGAAGGATATATCCGAAAAGGAGGATATAGTGCTTCAGTTAATTGAAGAGATTGAGAAGGGCGATGCGGAATTGAAAACGCTGCAGGAAGATTATGATAACAGTTTTAAAATATGGAATTCAGAAAATACAGGTCTTATAGAGAAAATAGAAGAACTGCGGAATAAGATAAAGAATAACGATTCAAAACGGAGCGAAATTCTAAAAACCCTTTCCGGTTCCCTTATTCAGAAGTATGAAAGAATCAGAATACAAAGGGACGGTATAGCGATTGCCGAGGCAAAAAATTATGTTTGCTGCGGCTGCAACATGAACATTCCTCCGCAGATTTATAATCAGGTGCTCAAAAGAGAAAATATTATTTCCTGCCCCCATTGTCAGCGGATTCTGTATGTACCGGAGGAAGAGAAGATGAATGCGTAGGAATACGCCTTCAAAGACCGTCCGATGTTTGATTGTGTTTTATATTTAAGCGAGCCCATAGAATGCATTTGAATTCATGAAGGTTGCTTCCAAAGTTAAAAAATTTACAGAACTTAATTTACCTTTAGACTTGTCAATATGGAAAAACCGGATTAATTCTGAGTTAGGGCAAATTTTCATAAAAAAACACGGAAAGATTTCAAAAATTAGTGAAGCAATGAAATACACACTCTTTCCCGGCGGAAAGAGACTCAGACCGTTGCTCTGCATACTTTCGGCAGAGGCAGCAGGCGGTAACGGCCTGGATGTTATATCCTTTGCCTGCGGGATTGAAATGATCCATGCTTATTCGCTTGTACATGACGATTTACCATGTATGGACAATGACGATTTCCGGAGGGGAAAACCGTCATGCCACAGGACTTTTGGCGAGGCAATCGCTGTGCTTGCGGGAGATGCGCTGCTTACAGAGGCTTTTTCATTTATGAGCAATCCGGCATTGTATCCTGACAGTATAGCTAAAAGGCTTCCGGAAGCCATCCACTTTGTATGCGAATCTGCAGGCTGGAAGGGTATGGTAGGAGGACAGGCAATGGAGGTTGTTCTGGGGGACCGCGAGAAAAGTCTCCCGGATATGAAAAAAATTAACATGCTTAAAACCGCAATGCTGATAGAGGCATCGACTGCAAGCGGGATTATGCTTGTATCCGGGGACCGGAGAAAACGCAAGGCAATGCAGGCATATGGCAGGGCTCTTGGAATGGCTTTCCAGTTAAGCGATGATATTATTGATACAGGGAAGGAGGAGACGAGCCTTCCTAAAAGATTTGGTATGAATGTTGCAAAAAAAATGATTATAGATTATATTAATAAATCAGTCAGTTCACTGGACTGTTTCGGCAGAAAGGCGCTGCCATTGATAGCGGTTGCAGAGTATGTAAAAAACAGGCAGGTTGAATAAATGGACAGACTTTTTGATAAAATCCGGTATCCAGCGGATCTAAAGCAGTTGAATGCAAAAGAACTTCCAACTCTTGCTGAGGAAATTCGTAAAGAGATAATCTCTTGCGTGTCAAAAACGGGAGGGCATCTTGCTTCAAGCCTCGGCGTGGTTGAGCTTACTATTGCGCTTTATTATATATTTGATCTTCCGCAGGACAAGGTAATCTGGGATGTGGGGCATCAGGCGTATTCCCATAAATTACTTACCGGAAGAAAGGATATTTTTCATACCCTCAGGCAATATAAGGGCATCTCCGGGTTTGTCCGAAGGGAGGAATCACCTTATGATTTTTTTGGTACCGGCCATAGTTCAACTTCCATTTCGGCGGCCCTTGGCATTGCTGAAGGCATGCAGCTTAAAGGGGAGCCCGGAAAAGCGATTGCTGTTATAGGTGATGGATCTCTTACGGCCGGCATTTCATTTGAAGGGTTAAATCAGGCAGGACATTTAAAGCGGAACCTCGTTGTTGTTTTGAACGATAATGGAATGTCAATAGCGCCCAATGTTGGCGGGCTGTCATCATTTCTCAGCCGCAAGCTTACAGGCAGATTCTTTACCTCCATGCGGTACAGAGTCAAGAATTTTTTAAAAACAATGCCTACCTACGGAGATGAAATTTACCATCTGCTGAGAAAAGCTGAGGAATCCTTTAAGAGCTTTTTCACTCCCGGCATACTCTTTGAGGGGTTGGGATTCCATTATGTAGGCCCCATAAATGGTCACAGTTTCCCGGAACTTATTGAAACATTTTCAAATATTAAAAAATGGGATGGACCCATATTTGTCCATGTGCTTACTCAAAAGGGAAAGGGGTATAAGTTTGCAGAAAAGAACCCCTATTTCTGGCACGGCGTTGATTCGTTTGACATCGCTACTGGAAAGCCGCTTAAACACCAATCCTCCGCCCCGACATTCACATCTGTTTTCGGGAAAACAATGGTTGAACTCGCAAGAGAAGATAAGAGGATTGTGGCAATTACCGCCGCAATGCCCGGCGGCACCGGGCTTGATGATTTTGCAAAGGAATTCCCTGAGAGGTTTTATGATGTTGGGATTGCGGAGCAGCACGGTATTACCTTTGCCGCAGGCCTCGCTACGCAGGGATTAAGGCCTGTGGCGGCGATTTATTCCACATTTCTTCAGAGAGCATACGATCAGGTCCTGCATGATGTGTGTCTACAGAATCTTCCGGTTATTTTTGCAATGGACAGAGCGGGCATTGTTGGCGCAGACGGACAGACGCATCAGGGGATATTT
>DATBWZ010000111.1:0-11099 GCA_036514535.1 bacterium | reverse complement strand
ACCCTTATCTATTAGTTTTATAAAACTCGGAATATCAATCCCCACAGGACAGCCAGCAACACAGTATGGCTTTTTGCAGTCAAGGCAACGTCTTGCTTCCTGCTGGGCAATATCCGGGGTAATACCGTAATTAACCTCGTTAAAATTGGTACGCCTATCTTCAGGCTCCTGCTGCGGCATACGAAGCCTTGGAATCTTATTTCTGTTTTGAGCGGACATTTTTGAAGCAAGATCCTTCCGGTAATCTTTATCGCGCTCGATCTTAAGTTCCGTCTCCCGGGGAATCTTCATTGTTTTTATAATTTCTTTTATCTTTGTTTTATCTACCTTCACGGCGACACCTTGCACTTATGTTCTTTAAAAACATTCAGTGAACGCTTTTCCTCATTGACATACATTCTTTGTCTCTTGACAAGGAGATCAAAATCAACCTTATGCCCGTCAAACTCAGGGCCATCAACGCAGACAAATTTTCCTTCTGAACCAACAGTAACCCTGCATCCGCCGCACATACCCGTGCCATCCATCATAATGGGATTGAGGCTCACAAGCGTATGGATATTTACTTCTTTTGTAATGCCACAAACCACCTTCATCATGGGAACGGGACCAACAGCGACAACAAGGTCTATTTTTGTCTTTTTCTGAATCATATCTTTAAGAATATCGGAAACAAACCCCTTATGTCCGTATGATCCATCGTCAGTAGTAATAAAAATCTCATCGCATACATTTGCCATCTCTTCTTCAAATATTACGAGATCCTGAGTCCGGGCGCCAATAATTCCTATAACCTTATTGCCGGCAGCCTTCATTCCCTTTGCAATCGGATATGCTTCTGCGGTCCCCACACCACCGCCAATGATAAGCACAGTGCCGTAATTTTCTATATGCGTAGAGTTCCCAAGAGGGCCGACAATATCAAGGATATCCTCGCCTGCCTGCAGGGAATTAAGCATTGTGGTGGTCTTGCCTATACCCTGGACAACGATCGTAATTGTGCCCTGTTCCGGGTCAGAATCCGCGATAGTAAGTGGTATCCGTTCTCCTGTTTCATTGACCCTCAGTATGATGAAATGACCCGGGTTATGCTTCTTCGCTATATAGGGTGCGGATATAACAAAAATTCCCGTCTGAGGATTGAGCATTCTCTTTTTTATTATTTTGAATTTCTGTCCTCTAATCATAGCCTTATTTTAGGATAACAGGCGGGCAAGCATAGTGTCAAATAAAACTCACCCATTTCTTTGCAGAATTTAACAACAAATAATATAATACAATTAAATGAAAATAAAGGTTAAATTTTTTGCAGTATTAAGAGAAAAAGCTGGAGTTGATTCATTAACAATTGATATGGACAATGGAACAAGATTAACGGATCTTAAAAAATATCTTTCAGAGAGGTTCTGGAACAAAATGAAGATTGACAGGGGTGTGGCTGTTGCAGTAAATGGCGAGGTCACAAATAAAGATGCAAGACTCAGCGATGGCGATGAGATTGCGTTTTTGCCGCCGGTTAGTGGTGGATTATGATAAAGATAATTGAAGGACCAATAGATGTAAATGCGGTAATCAGAGATGCCACAGGCAATGAATGCGGCGCTGTAGTGTTATTTCTCGGCACAGTGCGGAACGCAAACGAGGGGAAAAGGGTCAGGGAAATCCACTATGAATCATACAAAAAAATGTCCGAGAAAAGACTGAGAGAAATTGCTGACGAAACCAGGAAAAAATGGAAAACAAAAAGGGTAAGCATTGTCCACAGGGTGGGCAGGTTGAAGGTGGGGGAAATAAGCGTAGCTATTGCCTCAGGTGCCCCGCACAGAAAAGAAGCCTTTGAAGCGTGCAGGTATGCAATTGAGCAAATCAAGGTATATTTGCCAATCTGGAAACAGGAGTTTTTTAAGACTGGAAAAGCATGGGTTTCAGGAAGAAAGATTAAGAACAGTTAATCTGGCTATCAGCCGAATAATTTAAGGTATTTTAGCGATGTAATTTTTCACCCGATCCGCTGTCTCGGTGGCATTTTTAACACAATCGCTGATCCCGATCCCCCTGTATGAACTGCCTGCAAGAAATATTCCAGGCAGTTTTTCCATTTCCCTGTCAATCAACTGCAGTCTTGCCTCGTGCCCGATGGTGTACTGTGGCATTGCCTTGAACCACCGGTAGATCCTGGTGAGATGCGGGGTTGAATGTATCCCCATAATTACCTTGAGTTCATCGTGCACAACCCTCAGAAGTTCTTCATCGCTCAGCGAAACCATTTCCTGATTGTTTGCCCCTCCGACAAAGCTTCTCAGCATTACATAACCCTCAGGCACCCTGCAAGGAAACTTGCTGGATGTCCATGTTACAGCCATTATCCTGCGATTTTCCTTCTTCGGAATTACAAAGCCATACCCATCAAGATCATGATTGAACCCCTTTTTATCGTAAACAAGTGTAACCGTAGCAGTGGATACAAATGGAATCTTATTAAGCAGCACAGGAAGTTCAGGATTTAAACCGGTAAGCAGTTTTCCGGCAGAATAAGACGGGATGGCAAAAACTACGGCAGTGCAGGGAATTTCTGAGCTGTTGTTCAATAAAACCCTGAATTCCTTGTCCGTCCTTTGGATTTTAACCACCTCATTGTCAATCAGGATTCTTTCAGGTCCGATTAACTCAGCAAGCGTCTCTATTAGTTCAGAAAGTCCGTTTTTAAGGGTCATGAACATGCTGGCATCTCCGGAATTACCGGACGAGCGCTTGCTCGCATACCGTCTCATCTTAAGCATTCCGAGAATCAAACTGCGGTATTTCCTCTCCATATCAATAAAACGCGGAAAACTGCTCTTCACGCTCATATTATCAGGATCACCCGCATGAACACCGGCAACCAGCGGTTCAGCAATCCTTTCCAGCGCCTCTTCACCAAACCTTCTCCTGACAAAACCGGCAAGGCTTTCGTCTTCGTCCGTCTTTTTTTTCGGTATAAGGAACTCCATTCCCATCCGCAGTTTTCCTGTAATAGAAAAGAGCCCGGTTGTCAGGAGAGAAATAAACCTCGTAGGAATCATCAGTATCAAGCCTTCCGGGATCTGATGCAACCTGCTTTGCCAGAGAATAAATGTCTTTTTGTGTTCAGGAATTGTCCCTGTCAATCTGTCAGCCAGGTTAAGCTCCGAGCAGAACTCCCTTGCCCAGGGCTTCTCCGTTATAAAACAGTCAGGTCCGCCCTCAATGGTAAATCCTGAATCTCTCTCCGTGCGGATCGTCCCCCCTAATCTGTTCTCCTTCTCTATCAGCACAACCTCACAGGCTTCTCCATAGTATTTCCTTAACCTGTACGCAACAGTGAGTCCTGATATTCCTCCGCCTATTATGCAAACTTTTTTCATCATTCACCTTTTACCGGACAAAACATGTCCTATTCCGGCGGAATGTATAATATCCGCAAGGACATCAATAAATTCAGGGTCGGTATTAAATGATTGCGCTCTAATCAGTTTAATGCCTTTTGCCTCCGCATGATTCTTTAATTGAATGTCAATATCATAAAGCGTCTCAAGATGGTCAGAGACAAAACTCAGCGGCACAACCAGTATATTTTTGATACCCTTTGATGCCAGATCGTCCACAGACTTCAGCGCTTCCGGTTCAAGCCACTTGTCCCTGCCCGGTCTCCTGCTCTGAAATGCCAGAACCGAGCGCAGATCGCCCATAACATTAACAACTGAATTTATCGTAGATTTTAATTGCTCCACATAAGGATCGTTGCCGGGCATTCGGTCAAGGGGGAGGCTGTGCGCTGTAAAAAGCACGCAGACAGAGGACATAGCCACTCTGCCAAATCCGGCAATACCCTCCTGGATTCTTTTTGAAAGCAATCCAATATACTTTCTGTTGCTATACCAGGAGTCAATCAATCTTAAAGTTATATTGCCGTATTCCTTTAATTCGCCGGACAGAGCCTTGAAATATTCTCCGGTGCTCATGGCTGAATAGTGAGGTGTAAGTGGCATCCCTATTACCTCGTCTATTTTTTCCGCTAAAATTCTTCTGACCGCGTCCTGAATCGTCGGATTAGAATACCTAAGCCCCAGCATCACGAGGGTGCCGTCGGGCGTCAGTTCATTCTGCAGCAACTCCGCCTGTTTCAATGCTATATCAATAAACGGGGATCTGCCTCCGATGGCTTTGTATCTTGAAACTACCGGATTCACGTATTCCGGAGGAATAGATTCTTTTCCGGTGACCTTTTTTAAAAATGCCTCAATATCTTCAACTGCGGAAGGAGACCCGAATCCAAGGAGAAGGGCGCACCTGGAAATAGATCTTTTCATCTACCGGGCGCTCAGGCTGTGCACCATATCCACGAGCGCCTTCACATTATCAACGGGCGTTCCCGGAAATACACCATGCCCAAGATTAAATATATGCCCCCGTCTGCCATTTGCCTTTTTCAGTATATCCCTGACACGTTTTTTAATAGCCTCTGGCTTCGCAAACAGGATCGCTGGATCAAGGTTACCCTGGATTCCCACTGTGTATCCAAGCCTTTTCCAGGCCGCATCCAGATCTATCCTCCAGTCAACGCCAATCACATCACCGCCTGCCTCACGCATCAGCCCCAGCACCCCGGATGTATCCGTTGCGAAATTGATGACGGGCACCCTTCCCTTTTTAAGGGCCCTCATTATCTTTTTCATATACGGCAGCACAAAGTTGCTATAATCCACCGGGCTCAGGCACCCCACCCATGAATCAAATATCTGCACAACCTGTGCACCCGCAGCAATTTGGGCAAGAAGATATTTTATTACAACCGCTGAAAGCCTGTCCATTAGTTTCCGCCATAGCGCCGGCTCGGAGATCATCATTTTTTTTGTAAGAAGGTAATTTTGCGAATGCCCGCCCTCTATTACATAACTAGCAAGGGTAAATGGCGCTCCTGAAAAACCAATCAGCGGGACTTTATTCCCTAACTCCTTTCTTACAAGCCTTATCGCCTCAAGAACATATCGGACATCCTCTTCTGGTTCTATAACCCGCAATTTGTTTATCTGCCGCTCAGTCCTTATGGGGTCGTATATCACCGGACCCTCTTCCTTTGAAAACTCAAAGCCTATCCCCATCTTCTCCAAGGGAAGCAGGATATCCGCGAATATAATGGCAGCATCAAGATTGATAATTCTGAGCGGCTGCAGGGTAACCTCCGCAGCAATATCCGGGGTCTTGCACATTTCAATAAAAGGCATCTTTTCCCGGATCGCCATGTACTCTTTAAGATACCTTCCGGCCTGACGCATAATCCAGACAGGAGTGCAATCTACTGGTTTTTTCAGACACGCATTTAGAAATCTATTGTTTTGCATAAATTCAGATTTAGAGTGTAACACATTTAAAAACATTTAAAAAACATATTAAAACTTTTTTTTAATTTGGCGAGGGATTTGGCGCCCTCGGGACCGCAATTACAAGCGAAAAGAAAATTACGCTGCTCCCGAGCGCTATCCCTTCAATTCACGAAGCAGATTTCTGAAATCATCCGCCTTCCTCACAGGAGAAAAACATATTGTGCCCTCGCACGGCAGCAGAACAGGCATATTGCCAGCTGAAATGCCCCGTTCCCGTATAACCCCGGCATCCTTCTCCTTATCAAGAAAAACCACTGCCTTTCCCGGATAATAAAAACGAAACGCCTCCCTTAACAAATTCTTTGTTTCTGGTTCGTCAATTGAGCCTGCAACGGTAAAAATAACAGGCGGGGTCTTTGCCATGGCAAATGCCTGAGCATAGACAGATGCTGATATATTGTAGTTTCTGTAACTCTCTGCGTAATTATTAAGTATCGCTTCGGCCTTTTTCCTTAAACTTTCATCTGCGGTTACAAAAAAAAGACTGCACAGCGCTTGAACCATTTTTGAGTTGCTAAGAAACGGCTTTAATCTTTTATTAAGTTCGCCATTATTTCCAATGCTGTCAGGTATATCGTAAAATCCACCCTCATCCTTATCCCACAGGGTTCTTGCAACTGAATCAACCATCCGGCTTGCCCGGTCAACAAGGTATTTTTCCCCGTTGATTGACGCAGCAACAAGAGAAGCCCTGATCACGCCGATATAATCCACCAGCAGGCCATTAAGGTGTTTGTCGTCAGTAAAATAGTGATATATATTCCCCTCGCTATCAAAAGAAATTTCCATCAGGTTTTGAAGTACGCCCATACCAGTGTTTATAAGATCAGATCTTTCAAATACAGCCCCTGCATACATTAATGACTCTGCAACCTCAGCATTCCAGTTTGTATAAATAGTCTTATCAATGCTTGGAGACGGCATTTCCTTTCTTGCGGAAAGATTCTTTGAATAATAATCTTCATCTGCATCCTGGCTCCCGCAGAAGCATGCTTTTTCAGAATCATACAGCGTATCCATCAGGTATCTTATTATATCTTCGGTTTTCTTTTTATATGCTTCTTTTCCAATTGCCTGGAATGCTTCTGTGTAAAGCCGGAGAAAGCCGGCATTATCTTCAAGCATCTTTTCATAATGAGGAACCGACCAGTCCCTTGTTGTTGAATACCGGAAAAAACCGCCATCAACCTTATCGTAAATTGCAGAGTTTCCAATAATATCCAGGGTCTTTTCTGCAATTTCAATCAGTTCCTGATCATCATGGATGAACCCGTGCCTGAGCGCAAATAGCAACGCATCAATATGAGGAAACTTAGGCTCTGTTCCGAATCCACCCATTTTTTTATCAAAATTAAATCTTATTAATTCCTCAATATCTTGAATTACCGGTTTTTCCTCCGCAATACCCATAGCAGTGGCCTTTTCTGCAGATTTTCTCTTCTGAATATCCAAATATATGCCGGGCCTTTCCTCGCGGTAAAATCTGGCAACCGACTGGAGAGCGTTCAGCATATGATCGGGAGGTAGGTATGTCCCCCCGGTAAGTATATCCCCACCGGACGTCAGGAAAACTGTTGAGGGCCATCCGCCCATGTTGTATCTTTCATTTATATCGGGTCTGTGGTCGGTATCAACGCTAACCGGAATGTATTCGCGGTTTATCTCTTCAATTATACGGGGATCGGCATAGGTTGTGTTATACATCACATGGCACCAGTGGCACCATGCAGCTGAGATTGATAAAATTATGGGTTTGTCCTCTGATTCGGCCCTTTTGAATGCCTCATCCCCCCACTCAAGCCATAAAATTCCTTCGTTAAATTTCATTATTTAATAATAAAATAAAGATTGGATTAAAAAATACAGGGCACGTTGCTGCGTGCCCCTGCCACATTTATTTGGAAATTATCAAATCAACCCGTCTGTTCTTCCACCAGCAGGATTCATCAGATTCTGTGCATACAGGCTTCTCTTCGCCGTAAGAAACCGAGGACAATCTGCCAGCATCTATGCCGAGAGTGAGAAGATATGCCTTTACTGAATTTGCCCTTCGCTCACCGAGCGCCATATTGTACTCATTTGTTCCGCGTTCGTCACAATTACCTTCCAATACCACCTTAACATCCTGGTTTGCCTTGATCATTTTTGCGTTTTCCTTCAAAATCT
Organism: bacterium; assembly: GCA_036514535.1. Lineage (GTDB taxonomy): Bacteria > JAMCPX01 > JAMCPX01 > DATBWZ01 > DATBWZ01 > DATBWZ01. The sequence goes on along the minus strand of DATBWZ010000111.1, from coordinate 3,531 downwards.
CCGCATCTTTTGATCTTATATTTGAGCTGTCAAAATCAAAATTAACGCTCTTAAGCGTTATTGCCTCCGCAGGCATCGCAGGAGAAGGAACTGCCTTTGGCTCTTCCTGCTGTACAGGGGCTTTTGCCGATTCCTCGGGTTTAATCTCGGCCTTCTTTGGGCACCCCATGAATATTGCAGTGCAAACTATCACAACCAATAAAATTCTCTTTTGCATAATACACCTCCTTTTTATCTATCTATAATTTATAAATTTAGTTTGTCAGGTGTTTATTGTCAAGCGAATTCGGAAAAACGATATAATAAAAAATAGAAAATCAAGATGCAAATTCTAAAATCTTAGTGTAAAATGAAACAATCATTATGAAATTGAAAAATCTGAAACTGTTCTTAATAGCGGGATCATTGCTTTGCTTCGCTTTGTTACTGCTGATTGTCTCTGCATTTGCATTCTACTGGAACACGGATAAGAATGGCCATGAACAACCAATTGCCTTCAGCCACAGAAAGCACGTGTCCGAACTTGGAATTGATTGCGCATTCTGCCACCTTTATCCGGACAAATCTCCGAGGGCTGAGGTTCCGCCGGTCCAGAAATGCATTGACTGCCATGCTTTTATTGCAACTGAAAAACCGGAGATCAAAAAACTCCTTGGTTACTGGGAACGAAAAGAATCGGTGCCATGGGTAAAAATCTACTTCATGCCGGATCATGTATATTTCTCTCACAAGAGACATGTTTTAAAGGGGATTGATTGCTCAGTGTGTCATGGTGATGTAAAAACAATGGAGAAAATTATAAAGGTTTATTCCCTTAATATGGGATGGTGTGTTTCCTGCCACAGATCAAAAAATGCACCGCTGGATTGCTACACATGTCATAAATAAGGCGCAGGAGATAAATTTTTATGTCAATAGCGGATGAGAGCCAAGATTAGTGTATGAAAAGACGGGAATTTTTTAAACTACTGGGGATAACTGGCGGAGTTGCTGCAACTGGCTCCGCCTGTTCAGAAAAACCATCAAGGCTAATCGTTCCCTATCTTATCCCGCCGGAGGAAATGATTCCCGGCATGCCGTTTTACTACCGGACCACCTGTACCGAATGTCCAGCGAATTGCGGGCAGATTGTAAAAGTAAGGGATAAGGTTTACAACAACCAGCGAATGAACTTTCCCGTAAAGATAGAGGGACTGCCCGGACATCCAGTCAATGACGGCAGACTCTGCCTGCGGGGCCAGGCTTCATTAACAAGGTTATATCATCCTGACAGGCTTAAAAAACCGCTGGTCCGCAAACAAGGTGGGAAACATGAAGAAACCGTATGGGATGAAGCATTTGCAAGGATAGCCGCGGCGTTAAAAGAATCAGATTCTTCAGGGAGCAGGAATTTCTACCTTTCTGGCAGGATCACCGGGTCCCTATCAAGGCTCATTGACCGGTTCTGTAAAAATCTTGGGATCGTAAGACTGGCAGAATTTGAGGCCTACAGCCATTCCGCAATCAGGAAAGCAAACAAGATCCTTTTCAATTTCAACGATATCCCATTGTACCGGATAGAGAATGCCGATTTCCTTCTGACAATCGGAACCGATATCATTGATACCTTTGTAAGCCCTGTCTCGTATTCCCTCCGGTTTGCGAAAGCAAAGGAACAGAACCATCTTAAATGGATTCATCTTGAACCCCACATTTCTCTCACCGGCATAAGAGCAAACAGAAGGCTGGTGATAAATCCAGGGAGTGAACTGTACCTTTTAATATACCTGCTCCACGAGATAGTTAATTCAGAACATTATAAAAATAGTCTTTCGCCAGAAATAACAAAATTGCTCCCGTCTTCATCTGCTGGAACTATTGCTGAGAAAACAGGGCTGAAAACAGATGAAATTGAAGAAGTTGTTAAAAGCCTGAAAAAAGCCAAAAGACCACTGATGATAACCGGGGGCATATCAACAGGCAATTCATCAGGGCTTGACGCTGCCCTTGTGTGCGGATTGATTCAGTGGGCAACAGGAATGATTGGCAACACGATTGACTTTTCAGAGGCAGAAAATTATTCCGCGGTAGGCTCATTCCTTGATGTTGAGAAATTTTCAAGGGAACTGGGAAATAACGCTGCGGGAGTAATATTTCTTTCGGGAATAAGCCAGAGACTGCCAGAAATTGACATCAAAAAAGCAAAATTATCAATCGGATTAGCGGATCTACCCGAAGGACTGATTAAGGCGTGCGATATTATACTCCCAGTTTCCCATGCCCTGGAGTCATGGGGCGATGCAGAACCGCGAAAGGGAATAATTTCCCTGATCCAGCCAGTTATGGAACCGCTCTACGGCACGCTATCCGCAGGGGATATACTCCTTAAAATTCTGGAGCAGAAGGGAAATGAAAAAAGATTAACCTATCATGAATATCTTTTGCAGGAATGGGATAAAACAGGGGATAAGAAATTTGTAAAAGAACTTCTGGAAAAGGGATTTTTTAAGGGAAAAAAGTCCGGCGCCAGCGTTGTTCTTAACCATGAATCTGTATTATCCTCGCTGAAAGCGTTTAAACTTCCTGAAGTAAAAACTGAATCAGTGCTCATTATCGCGCCATCCTTAAGAACCTATGACGGGAGATCCGCGGGATTACCCCTTTCATACGAGGTTCCTGATCCTGTTTCAACCATTACTTACAGCAGATGGATAGCAGTTTCCGAAAGCAAAGCAGAAATACTGGGTATCAGGGATGGCGATGAAGTTATTGTTTCCGGAGATGGGCTGGACTTAAAATTGCCGGTAAAGGTCCTGCGCGGAATAAATGAAAGATGCGCCATGATTCAGATTGATATGCTGGAGAGTGTTATCCCTTTATATGACAGCAGGACCGGAGAGATGAAAACCATCATTGAAGGAATAAAAATTACAAAAACTGGCGTCAGAAAATATATTCCAATATTATCTGGTTCAACTAATGCGGAAGGACGGGGAATCATCCCTTACCCTGAACATAATAAAAAACATGATACAGTAAAGAAAAGTCTTTATCCTGAACCAGAACATAAGAATTACCGCTGGGCAATGGCGATTGACCTGACCCTGTGCACAGGATGCTCTGCCTGCGTGGCAGCATGCTATATTGAAAACAACATTCCAATTGTGGGAGAAAAAGCGCATCTGGAAGGCAGGGAGATGTCCTGGATCAGGATTGAACCGTTCTTTGATAGCAGTGACAGACTTTATTTTATTCCAATGCTTTGCCAGCAGTGCAGCTATGCTCCATGCGAAAGTGTATGCCCGGTCTTTGCAACATACCATAATCCCGAAGGCCTTAATGCTCAGATCTACAACAGGTGCGTGGGAACAAGGTACTGCGCAAACAACTGCCCTTATAAGGTAAGAAGGTTCAACTGGTTTGATCATAAAGGGGCGTCACCGCTGGATCTCATGCTCAATCCGGACATCTCCGCAAGAGGAAGGGGCATAATGGAAAAATGCACATTCTGCGTACAGAGAATCAGGCTGGCACACGATATAGCCAAGGATG
>DATBWZ010000110.1:0-21088 GCA_036514535.1 bacterium | reverse complement strand
TGAATGTATGAGAATACAACTCCCTCTGTTGCAACCCTGCTTGCCTTCTTATTTGCTATGGCCATACCCCATGTCCGGAGCAATTCCATTGCCTTGTTTATATCCCCCTGAGCATCTTCTATTGCCCTTTTGCAACTCATTATGCTCGCGTTCGTCTTATCCCTTAACTGCTTAACAAGCTCCATTGATACAGACACGTTAAACCCCCGCTGCCTTGTCCTCTATATTATCCATGGGACCGTCTAACATCGTTTCATCCATCTGAACATCTTCCCTTGTCGGAGCAGATTCCTCCCTGGACGCCTCTGCTGGCACAGATTCCCTCAATCTAAGACCTTCAAGGCACGCATCCGCCACCTTTGTTGCATAAAGTTTAATTGCCCTGATAGCATCATCGTTTCCCGGGATTACATAAGTTATATAATCAGGATCGCAGTTGGTATCCACAACGCCTACAACCGGAATATTCAATTTCCTTGCTTCCTGAACAGCGATATTTTCACTCTTTGTATCTATTACAAAGAGTGCATCGGGAAGTTTTTTCATGTCCTTTACACCGCCGAGGTATCTCTCAAGTTTTATCTTCTCTTTTCCAAGGAGAAAAACTTCTTTTTTGGGCAGAAGGTTGAATGTTCCATCCTGGGACATTTTTTCAATCTCTCTCAGCCTGTCAACACTTTTCCGTATTGTTGAAAAATTAGTAAGCATCCCGCCAAGCCATCTGTTAGTGACAAAAAACATCCCGCAGCGCTGCGCCTCCTCTCTCACTGTCTCCTGTGCCTGTTTTTTGGTGCCTACAAAGAGAATATTGCCGCCTGCACCCACTGTCTTCACCATAAACTGATAAGCCTCCTTGAAAAATCTGAGAGTTTTTTGGAGATCAACAATGTAAATGCCGTTTCTTGCGCCGTAGATATAGTTCTTCATCTTGGGATTCCATCGCTGAGTCTGGTGTCCGAAATGGACACCAGCTTCAAGTAATTCCTTCATTGTAACCATTTGTTACCTCCTTTGGTTTTTCCTCTGGCACCTTCACTCCATGCGGAAATCCGCTTTAACAGACACCGCCGCACAGTCAGATGCCATGTGTATTATGTCCGCTTTAATGCAGACACTTACAACGACCGAATTTTTGATTTTAATATATAACAAATTTTATAGCAAGAAAAATTTAAAGTAAATTTTTTTTGACAACTCATAGTAACATTCAATACAATAGTCATAACCTGGCGGCGTAGCTCAGGTGGTTAGAGCAGCGGTCTCATAAGCCGCGCGCCGAGGGTTCGACTCCCCCCGCCGCCAAGATTATCCTTAACAAGGATTATAATCCGTTTTTTAATTAATTGACAACCCTTTTCAAATTGCTATAATTTTTCTATGCGTAAAATCGCAGTAGTACATGATTGGCTTAACGGAATGCGCGGAGGCGAAAAGGTTCTTGAATCTGTATTGCAACTCTTCCCATCAGCGGATTTATACTGCCTTTTTCATGTTCCCGAAAGCGTATCAACGGAAATAGAAAGCCACAGAATTTACCACTCATTTATCCAGTACCTTCCTGGAGTAAAATCATTCTACAGGTACTACCTCCCCCTGTTTCCAGCCGCCATTGAAAGATTTAATTTCAAGGAATATGACCTGGTTATAAGCCTAAGCCACTGCGTTGCCAAAGGGATTATAACACCACCCGAAACGCACCATGTATCCTATATCTTCACACCCATGAGATATGCATGGGACATGGCATGGGAATATTTTGAAAACGAAAAAATCTCAGGGGTTAACAGGGTACTGACTTCATTATTTCTAAATTACCTGAGAATGTGGGATATTACTTCAATGCAACGAATTGATACACCTGTTTCCATATCTGGTTTTGTGGCAAAACGATTAAAAAAATACACAGGTATAGATTCAGCGGTCATTTACCCTCCTGTGGATACGGATTATTTCGCAATAAGCAGAAAAGACAATGGCTATTACCTGATTGTTTCTGCATTTGCACCTTACAAAATGATAGAACATGCAATGGAAGCTGTCTCAAGGCTTGGGAAAAATCTGATTATTGTCGGTTCCGGACAGATGGAAAAGAACCTAAAAAGAATGGCATCAAAAAACATTGAGTTCACAGGCTGGATTCCGAGGGAAAGAGTCCTGGAACTCATGCAGGGGTGCACAGCATTCCTGCTGCCCGGGCAGGAAGATTTCGGAATTGCCGCACTGGAAGCGCAATCCTGCGGAAAACCGGTAATCGCGCTTGGGAAAGGCGGTGCTCTTGAAACAATTATTCCACTTGAAAGCCCTTATTCCCCTACGGGCGTTTTCTTCTATGCGCCCTACCCTGATTCTCTTGCTGAAGGGATTAGAACCTTTGAAAAAAACAGGGATAAATTTGATCCTTCAAAAATAAGGGAGCATGCACTCCGGTTCTCTTCCAAAAGGTTCTTAACGGAGTTCAAGAACTGTCTTAATAAAGTACTGAAGGACCCATTGCTACTATATGCTTAAAGAATACAGCCAGTTTTTCATAAGTATCCTCTTTATTTTGGACATAATTGTTGTCTCCCTTGCCTGGCTCTCAGCATATTTCACAAGGTTTTTTGTGCCAATCATTCCCGTTTACAGAGGCATTCCGGAGTTACTTCCATATATAAAACTTCTTCTTCCGATCTGGATGATCTGGGGCATTGTTTATAAGGCGATGGGGTTATACCGCGCAATGCGCGCATCGTCCTTCTTTCAGGAGTTCTTGAATATTATGAAAGCATCCTTCCTTTCGCTTATAATATTCATAACCCTAACCTACCTTTTCAGGGAGAACCATTACTCAAGGCTTGTTTTCATTTATTTCGGAGTGATCCATATCATTGGAATTACAATAGTACGCGCAAGCTTCAGAAAGGTAATGAAAATTGTCAGGAAAAGAGGGCATAATTTAAGACACATAATTATTATAGGAGCGGGAGAACTCGGCAGGGAACTGGTAAAAAGAATAAATGAGCACCCCGAGTTTGGATTAAAAATAACAGGATTTCTTACAAGAGATATTGAAAAGTTAGGAACTCTAATAGAAAATATTCCCGTAATAGGAAGATACGAAGACATCGGAAGTATTCTTGAGCAAGGAGAAACGGATCAGGTTTTTATCGCCATTCCCTTTGACGCCCACGAGAGAATTGAGGATATTCTTAAATTGATAGGAGATACACCTGTGGATATCAAAGTTATTCCTGACCTGTATCAGTTCGCCACACTCAAAAGCAGCTTTGAAGAACTGGATGGACTGCCTATCATCAACCTGCAGGACTCCCCCATGTATGGATGGAGCCTGATTCTGAAGCGTCTGATGGACATAACAATCTCAATCATTGTCCTGATTTTGCTCTCCCCATTGATGGGGGTTATTGCAATTTTGATAAAATTAACATCAGAGGGAACTGTTTTTTATACCCAGGAACGGATGGGGCTGGATGGAAAGATATTCAGAATGTTAAAATTCAGATCTATGGTTGCAGACGCTGAAGAAAACATTGGAGCGGTATGGGCAGTTAAGAATGACCCGAGGAGAACCAAGGTCGGTTCAATTCTCAGAAGGCTTAGCATGGACGAGATCCCTCAATTTATCAATGTCCTGAAGGGCGATATGAGCATAGTTGGCCCAAGACCGGAGAGGTCGTCCCTGATTGAACAATTCAGAAAAAATGTTCCAAAGTATATGCTAAGACACAAGGTAAAAGCAGGCATAACAGGCTGGGCTCAGATAAACGGTTGGAGAGGAAATACGTCCATTGAAAAAAGGATTGAACACGATATATTTTACATAGAAAACTGGTCAATCTCTTTTGATTTCAAGATTATGCTTCTGACACTTCTTAAAGGGGTTATAAATAAAAATGCTTATTAAAAGGAGATAGAATGAAAATTGCTTTTGGCACGGATGGATGGAGGGGGGTAATTGCAAAAGATTTTACCTTTGACCGGGTAGAAATTGTAGCGCAGGCAATCGCAAACCAGGTGAAGAAAACAGGCAAAGGCAAAGGAATACTCATAGGATACGATACGAGGTTTCTTTCAAAAGAATTTGCCATGGAAGCAGCTCGTGTTCTGGCATCAAACAGGATACCCGTATACTTTTCAAATAATTTTGTACCTACTCCGGTAGTATCCTTCAGCGTAAAATCTCTTGCTCTGGACGGCGCAATTATGGTTACAGCAAGCCACAACCCATTCATGTTTAACGGCATAAAATTTAAAGGCGACTATGGCGGCTCATCTCTGCCTTCCATAAACATGGCGATCGAGAGGGAGATAAATTCAAAGAACCTGAAAATCAAGACAGACTTATCATTCAATGACGGATTGGAAAGCAAGATAATAAGAATAACCTTCCTGAAAGAACGGTATTTTAAGGCGCTTCAAAAACTCGTTGATTTTGAAGCGCTCAGGTCAGAGAAAAAAAAGGTAGTTGTAGACTCAATGTATGGCGCCGGCATAGGTTATCTGGATACCCTGCTTGCTGAACTCGGATGGGAAGTTATTACCCTGCGGAACGAGTTGAATCCCACCTTCGGCGGATATAATCCCGAACCATGTCCGCCGAATATTGATCCGCTGGCCGACACAGTCAAAAAGCATAATGCGGAGATGGGATTCGCACTGGATGGAGACGCTGACCGCATCGGCGGTGTTGATAATTCCGGAGACTTTATTGATTCCCATAAGATATTCGCCCTGATACTCCGCTATCTTGTGGAAGAAAAGAAATGGAAAGGCGATGTAGCAAAAACAATAACCGTCAGCAACATGATTGACAGGCTCTCCGTAATATACGGGAGAAAGTTGCATATTACGCCGGTTGGGTTCAAGCATATCTGTAAACTTATGCTTGAAGGAAATATTCTCATGGGCGGCGAGGAGAGCGGCGGCATCGGTATCACCAAGCATATCCCCGAAAGGGACAGCATCCTGAACGCCCTGATTCTCTCAGAAATGTGCATTAAAAAAGGAATCTCCCTCAAAAACGCGGTTTCCAGCCTGATGGATTTAGTTGGCTTTCATACCTTTAAGAGGATAGATCTTCACCTGAATTCTGACAACCACGGACTGAAAAAGTTCCTTCCAAATTTCCGTCCCGGAAGCATTGCGGGCATAAATGTAAAAGACACAAACACATCTGATGGTTTAAAATTCATACTGGCAGACAATTCCTGGGTAATGGCGCGGCTATCCGGCACAGAACCTATCCTGAGACTATACTGTGAATCGGACTCTGATGAAAGAGTCAATACCATCCTGGCCGCAATTAAAAAAACAATAAACAAGCATACATGAGCACCCCAGTCAGAACTGAGCCTCAGAAATTGGTGCTGGCAGCAACATACAGACATAAGGAGTTTTTTATAAAAGCAATGGAGCTAACAGAGCGGAAATACGGTGAAATTGATTACGTTGGCGGAGAATTTGATTTTACCTTCACAGAATATTACTCAGACGAAATGGGCGAGGGCTTAAAAAAACGCATGATCTCCCTGAAAAATCTGATAGAACCGGATAAACTTGTATCGGTCAAAAAGTTCTCCTTTGAGGCAGAAAAGAATTTCATTGACGAACACAGCAGAAGGAGGATAAACATTGATCCTGGGCTGCTTTCAAGAAATAATCTTGTTCTGTCAACATTCAAAAACAGCCCGCACAGGATCTATCTTGGCGAGGGGGTATATGCTGAAATTGAACTTATTTACAGGAATGGGGGATTTGCCCCCCTACAGTGGACATACCCCGATTACGCGGCACACCATTTAATGGATACATTCAGCATAATCAGGCTTATTTACCTTAATCAACTAAAAAAATTAGACGGAGTGAAATAATGAAAAGTATGACTGGTTTTGGAAGAGGGAAAAGCACTATTAACGGATTTTTTATAACTGCGGAAATTAAATCTCTAAACAGCAAATCAACAGAAATAGGGATGAAATTCCCGGTTCCTGCGGGTGAAAACGAGATAAAACTCAGAAACCTTATAAAAAAGAATTTCTTCAGGGGGCGATTTGATGTCCTTATAACTATCCAGCCGGTAAAAAAAACAAACTCCACAATTCTGCCATCAGAAGAATTCATCAGGCAATTACTCAAAGAAATAAGTGAGATACAGAAAAAATTTAAAGTAAAAGGTAAAATTGACCTCCCTTCACTTATCCAGATCATCAAAGAACCTGAATTAACTCATAACATACCAATGACAGAGCTGGAAAGCGGTATCAATTCTGCTTTTAATAACGCAATGGCAATGCTGAATATCTCAAGGATACGGGAAGGAAAAAAAATATTCATGGAACTTAAAAACCGCCTAAAAAAAATAAAAGCAGGATTGAAAAAAATACTGCGCATCCATCCGAAATACAAATTAGAGAAAAAAGAGGAATTTTTCGCAAAAGCCAGCATAGCATCGCCAGAAGCAGCATCGGAACATAGCAGGATAGAGCAGGAATTTGCACTTTGGCTTGAAAAAAGGGATTTTACCGAGGAGACAAGCAGATTAAAATTTCATATTGAGGAATTTGAGAGATTCATGATATGCAAGGAAGAACCCAAGGGGAAAAAACTTGACTTTTTTATACAGGAAATGCTCAGAGAAACTACCACTCTTTCAGCCAAAGCAAACGAGCACAGGATCATCCAGAACTGCATAGACATCAAGACCGAACTGGAAAGAATGCGTGAGCAAATCCAGAATATTGAGTAATCTGTTAAAATTTTTATGGCAATGAAGGAATTATCTGATAGAATTTTATTTATATGGGCTTAATATTCGTTATATCCGCCCCATCTGGCACCGGTAAAACCACCATCTGCAAGGAACTGGGCAAGCAGATGCCGGAGTTTATATTCTCGGTTTCATACACAACCAGGCCAAAGCGGAATTTAGAAGTAGATTCGGTGGATTACCATTTTATTAACGAGAAGACATTTATGAAGATGTTGAAGGAAAAAGAGTTTTTGGAATGGGCGGAAGTTCACGGAAACAAGTACGGAACAAGCGCAAAATTTGTTGAAGTGGCGCTGAAAAGCGGAAAGGATCTTCTTCTGGATATTGATGTTCAGGGGGCAAAAAAGATAAAAAACATACACAAGGATTCAGTTGCAATCTTCGTCCTGCCCCCCTCAATAGATGAATTAAAAAACAGATTGCTGAACAGACGCAGCAATTCCCTTGCTGAGATGGAAAAAAGGCTCAGGGTCGCAAGTGAAGAAATAAGAAACTCCATCTTTTACGATTATGTCGTCATTAACGATAACATTCAGAAAGCAGTGGAAAAGATTAAATCAATTGTTGTCGCGGAAAAACATACCCAGAACCGCATGAGGAGCATAATCTCCCAAAAATATATCAGGAAGCTGTGACAGCCAGAACATACAAAGGCATAGAAAACCTTCTCAAGCGACGATCTCTTGAAATGACCACACTTTATGAGGTAAGCAAAATACTCGGATCTTCTATTGATACAAAGGTTACCGTTAATTCTGCACTCCGCGTTCTCTCCAATTTTCTTGGTCTTGAAAAGAGCTCAATAGCTGAATATTCACAGGAAAACAAAAACCTTAAGATAACCTTCGCCTATGGATACACAAAAGATGAAGTAAAGAATACCATAATCAAACTGGGAGAAGGCCCTCTTGGCAGGGCGGCAAAAACAGGGACGCCGGCGGTAATTACGGAGAATCCCACAATTTTTGCAATACCAATAAAAGACCAGAACAAACTCTTTGGAATCTTCAGCGTTGAGCGCCAATTTTCCAGTGAAAAAACAGTAGGAGACGACCTGAAATTTTTGGCCGTTATAGCATCAATGCTCTCCCAGGCTATTCATCTTTCAAGGGATGCGGAGAGAAGAAGGAAAAAACTCATAAAAGAAAATGTTGAACTAAGGGAACAACTTGAAAAAAAATCAAGCATAGAAGGAATTATCGGAATAAGCCCGCAAATGGAAAAAGTATTTGAAATAATAAAACACGTTGCACCTACAAATTCAACAGTGCTTTTAAGGGGTGAAAGCGGAACGGGAAAAGAGATTGTGGCAAGGGCCATCCATTCCCTTAGCAAGCGGCAGAGTGGGCCATTTATAAAGGTAAACTGTCCCGCTATTCCGGAAACGCTCCTTGAGAGTGAACTTTTTGGTCATGAGAGAGGCGCCTTTACCGGCGCTACTGAAATGAGAAAAGGAAGATTTGAACTTGCGCATAATGGAACAATCCTTCTTGATGAAATAGGCGACCTGGGTTTTGCAATGCAATCTAAAATGCTGAGGTTCCTCCAAGAAAACACCTTTGAAAGAGTGGGCAGTTCAAGGAGCTTAAAAGTAGATGTGCGGGTAATTGCTGCAACAAACAGAGAACTTGAGGATCTTATAAAAGAGAATAAATTCAGGAAGGATCTGTATTACCGCCTTAATGTTGTGCCCATTTACCTTCCGCCATTGCGCGAAAGAAAAGAGGATATAGCCCTGCTGGCAGAGAATTTTCTTAAAAATTTTAACAACCTGAACGACAAATCCGTTAAATTAACAGAGGGTGCGCTTGCTGTTCTTATAAATTATCCCTGGCCCGGAAATATCAGAGAACTAGAAAATTGCATTGAGAGACTTGTAGTTCTGTCCAAATCAAACATTGTAGACTCCGATGAACTTCCCCTGCCCGTGGCATACAACCCTGTCCGTTTCAAACCCTCTCAAAAAACATCTGACAGCCAGATAGAAACACGGCTTGACGGAATTGAACGAAACGCAATAATGCAGGCGATGAGGGAATCAGATTGGGTGCAAAAGGAGGCATCAAAAAAACTTGGCATATCCCCGAGGCAGTTAAATTATAAATTGAAAAAATACAAAATTGTAAAAACTTACAAAAATGTATAAAACCTATAAAAACGCTAATTTGCTGAAAAGAACAAGACCAGCAACAGCTCAGAATATAAAGCGTTTTTTCTTGCGCAAATATTTCGGTTTGGTATAATTTTTGCGTTGTCTTTAAATGATGTTGATATTTATAAAAACAGGAGGAATTTTATGAAACCAAAAGATGTACTGGCTTTTGCAAAGGAGAACAAAGTTGAAATTGTGGACCTGAAATTTCTGGATCTGCCTGGGGTATGGCAGCATTTTTCTGTCCCCATTTCCGAACTGAAGGAGGATTCTTTTGAGAACGGTTTTGGGTTTGATGGTTCAAGCATCAGGGGATGGCAACCCATCCATGCGAGCGATATGCTTGTGCTTCCGGATCCGTTAACAACAAAAATTGACCCATTCATGGATATTCCGACACTCTCTTTCATATGCAATGTCGTTGACCCTATAACCAAGGAGTATTATACCAGGGACCCGCGGTATGTGGCACAAAAGGCTGAAAAGTATCTGAAGAGCACCGGGATTGCCGATGCGGTCTATTTCGGACCAGAAGCTGAGTTCTTTATCCTTGACGAGGTAAGGTTTGATCAGAGGCAGAACACCGGATTTTATTATGTTGATTCAATAGAAGGATTCTGGAACACGGGCAATCAGGAAGAAGGGAGGAACCTGGGATATAAACCGAGATACAAGGAAGGCTACTTTCCTGTGCCCCCATCGGACAGTCTGCAAAATATCAGAACGGAAATGGTTATGGTAATGCAAAAACTTGGCATACATATAGAAACGCACCATCATGAGGTGTCAACTGGCGGACAGTGCGAGATTGATATGAGGTTCTCTCCTCTTGTGGAGATGGGCGACAGGCTTATGTGGTTTAAATATGTTGTCAAAAATATATCGCGAAAACACGGCAAAACATCTACATTCATGCCAAAACCACTTTTCGGGGATAATGGTTCGGGCATGCACTGTCATCAGAGCCTGTGGAGGGAAAACAAACCACTATTCTCCGGTGAGGAGTACGGTGGATTAAGCAAAATAGCAATGAACTATGTTGGCGGAATACTGAAACATGCCGCAGCGCTCTGTGCATTCGTTGCTCCAACAACAAACTCGTACAAAAGGCTTGTGCCGGGTTATGAGGCGCCGGTCAATCTTGCTTACAGCAGCAGAAACAGGAGCGCGGCCATAAGAATTCCAATGTATTCTCCTTCACCAAAGGCAAAGAGAGTTGAGGTCCGCTTTCCGGATCCGTCCTGCAACGGATATCTCGCCTTTGCTGCAATGCTGATGGCGGGAATTGACGGAATTGAAAACAGAATTGATCCAGGGGCTCCTCTGGATAAAAATATCTATGACCTTAAGCCGGAAGAGCTTAAGAATGTCCCAAGCGTTCCAGGCAGCCTTGAGGATTCGTTGAAAGCGCTTGAAAAGGACTACAAGTTCATGCTTAAGGGAGATGTCTTCACAGAGGATGTTATAGAAACCTGGATTGAGTACAAAAAGAAAAAGGAAATAGATCCTGTCAGGATGACTCCGGTACCCATGGAATTTGCGCTTTATTTTGATATTTAGAGAAGATCGCCTACTTTTTCAGGGATAATATCCCGGATGAAGGGCTATATTCATAGAGTCCTTCGTCCATGGAGATGCCGGTAATTTTTTCTACTTCTTCAATATTTTCCGGGTAATGTCCATTTGCGGCATAAAATGCTCTAATTGCTTCCTGAACTTGCTGAAGCGTTATCCTTTCATCCAGTTGTTGCGCATTCTGATATTTTTGAACTGCGCTGTTGCCGTACTCTTCAAACGCATTCTTCTGGCAATTGGCGGATAAAAGAATTAAAAATATCCATAAATTCAACGCAATAATATTCATAGTACTACTTGAAATATTCAGCAGTTTTTTGCTGTAATTACTTAATTCTCATCTCAGCAGATTTCCAGTCTATGTTTTTGAAGAAAGCCTCAATGTAGTCCGCTCTTTTTAATCCATAGTCCAGCATGAACGCGTGCTCAAAAACATCCATTATTATGACCGGGTTTCCTCCGGCTGGATGCGCAACATCGTGCTCATTGACCCAGAAGTTAATCAGGTTGCCAGTTGCTGTATCCTGATAAAGTACCACCCAGCCAATACCCCTCATTGAACCAGTTGCCTTGAAATCCTTTTCCCACGCCTCGTAACTGCCAAAAGATTCTATAATTTTCTTTGCAAGTTTTCCATTCTTGTCAATCTGTCCTTCCCCCCCCAGATTCTCAAAATAATACTCGTGAAGTCTCATACCATTGAACTCCCATCCCTGCCGTCTTTTTAATTCTGCGTACTCGGGTGTTCCTGTCTTCCCGTCTTTCAGCATCTGGCTCAGTATATCAAGCACTTTGTTTGTGTTGGTAACATACCCCTGGTAAAGCGTAAAATGGTTCTTCAACAGCGTCTCGCTGAACCCAGCCATTCCAATCAATTTTGAATAGTCCTTTGCACTGTATGCCATAGACTACCTCCCTTCTATCTAATTTTAAATCATATCTTGTTAAGAACAATATCATATTATCATGCCTTGTCAAGACAAATTTTAATTCTCAACCAAAATTCCTTTTAAAAAATTATTAATTCTATTATAATATTAAAAATAAATGTTAAAGAAAAAACTATATAAATTATTAAAACGATATTTTCTTGCCGGAATGATAATTATTGTCCCGCTCTGGATTACAATATTTGTTTTACAGGCATTTGTGGGCATGACCGACCAGGTTCTGAAAATTTTGCCGCCTTTGGTAAATCCACATACCTATATCCCCATCCCAGGGCTTGGGCTGATAATGGTATTTATACTGATTATCCTGGCAGGAGCTTTTGTAGATAATTATTTTGGCAAGAAAATATTCGAATGGGGTGAGACGCTGGTTGCGCAAATTCCTGTTATAAGAACAATTTACAACAGCGTCAAACAACTATTAACAGGGATCCTAAGTGAAAAAAATGAAATATTCAAAAGAGTTGTCATCGTGGAATTCCTGCGAAGCGATATTTATTCAATCGGGTTTGTAACAGGTGAATGGCGCGAAAAAATTATAAGCAATAATGAAATTAAATTTCTTAAGGTATTTATTCCGACAACCCCTAATCCTACATCAGGTTTTTTCTGCATTGTATCGGAAAACAAGATAAAATACCTTGATATCTCTGTAGATGAAGCATTCAAACTGATCATTTCTGCCGGCTTTGCAGAAAAATCAGCCGAACAACCTACTTCGCTCACTTGATGTAGATCGGATAATTGTGTCCACTTATCCAGCGCATTGCTGATAAATTCAGGTCCAAGGTCGGCAATTGACAAACCCTGATTTATTTAATTAGCTGATTATTCTGAGTGTTCCGTTAACTCTAAACATTTTGAATATTCCGATGATCTTTTCCTCTATCTCTTCAGCAATCCCGGCTCTGATTTTTTCGGGGAGCCCCCATATGCTCTTTTTAAAAGGGCCAAGGGCGTACTTTCTGGTTTTATAGATAAATTGTTCATCCGTAGCATATTTTTTGCGCTCCGGCTTGTAATTTTCAGTTGCGTAGCGGTACATCTCATCCCTGAGGTCCTTCGGCAAATATTTGCTGTCAAAAAACTGATTCTGGAAACCAGTAGCAAGATGAATTTCCAGGCAGTCCGCCTGTGGAAATTTATAAAAAATCTTCTCTGGAAGCGTTGATGCGCCATGCTGGACAACTCCGGCCATACGGTATTTGTCTCTTGCAATTAGTGAGAGCGTCTTTATCGTCTCAAAGTCTATATCTACTTCAGAGATATTCCCGTCAGGAAGAACCGTGCCGCCATGTGTCGTACCGGTCTGAATGCTTAGTTTGCTCAACCCGGTCATTTTTTTATCCAACTGTTCATTATAACCATCCATAAAAGATATCAATTCATCCGGGGTGCTGTTTTGACTTCCGATTTCTCCGATCTCCCCGCCGATGGTAACAGTAATCCCGGCTGGCTGAATACTCCTTATATATTGCGTCATCTCGGCAGTAACAACAAAATTATCGCGCTGTTGTTCCCGTATAGATTTCTTGTCAATATCCACAAGCGTTGAAGCGTCTATATCAATATTATAAATTTGGGCATCAACAGCCGACTTGATCAGATTTTTTATCTCTTTCTTCTCTTTATCAGGGGACTCAAAATAGTCCTTTCTTGAAAATTGGAAGTGGTCCCCCTGGAGAAAAACCTGCCCGCTGTATTTCTCCCTGATTGCCGCGGCGAGCACGCAAACGGAATATTCTTCCGGAGATTGGGAGGTGTATCTTGTTTCAAGCCTCGCTATTTCAAAAATGAAAAATCCTGTTTCTGTTCTTTTTGCGGCGCGGAAAATGCTCCTCGCAATATCGTATGTAAGCGTTCTTATGTTAATTGCCGGCACAGTGAAACCATTCAATTTTCCATTCGCAAACAGGGTATAATACCGATACATTGATGAAGGGATAACGCCTTTCTCCTTCGCAAGTTTTTTTATGGTCTCAACAGAATTATTCTTATCCGATTTATTTCCAAAAACTGCATTCTGTACTAAGTCGTCAATATTATTTATATGTTTTTTTTTCATTCTTATTTGGCAAGTATTTCTGCTATTTTTAAAAGGGTTAAATCCAGTGATTTTTTCTTGTTGCAGGACTCCAGAATCGGAGTAAAGACAATTTTCCCATTTATAATACCGACCATCGCTCCTGTCTGTCCATGCAAAATCCCATTAACCGTTTCGTATCCAAGCCTGCTTGCAAGAATTCTGTCCCTTGCTGTTGGCGACCCGCCTCTTTGTATATGCCCAAGCACTGTAACGCGCGGATCCAGATTAAGTTCCTTTTTTAATATCTCCGCCACCCTGAAGGCGCCACCAGATTCATCGCCTTCGGCAATCACAATTATGCTGCACTTTTTTCCCTTTTTCTCTGATTCTCTTATTATCTCAACAAGATTCTTTGAATCACACCCTGACTCCGGAACAAGGATGGACTCAGCTCCGCATGCAAGCCCCACTTCCGCTGCTATAAACCCGCTGTTTCTTCCCATAACCTCAATCAAAAACACACGCTCAAGGGACATAGCTGTATCCCTTATTTTATCCACTGCATCAATGGCTGTGTTTACAGCAGTATCAAAACCTATCGTATAGTCTGTTCCGGAGATATCATTATCAATTGTTCCGGGGATGCAAACAATCTTTACTTTGTGCTCAATCTCTAATTCGCGCGCGCCAGCAAACGACCCTTCCCCGCCAATAACTACAAGAACGTCAATATTATTCTTTTTTAATATTTCGTAGCCTTTTTTCCTGCCTTCTTTTGTTTTAAACTCCGGTGTTCTTGAAGTTCCGAGGATGCTTCCTCCACGCTGTATTATATTTGCCACTGAGCGGGCATCCATCTTTATCATAACTCCCTTTAAAAGGCCTTCATATCCATATTTTATTCCGAAAACTTCCAAACCATAATGAATGCCTGTCCTCACCACAGACCTTATCGCCGCATTCATTCCAGGCGCATCACCGCCGCTGGTCAGCACCCCTATTCTTTTAAAATCCATATCCGTTATGATCTACCCCTATGTAGTGTAGTTATTCCACGTTGCAAACTTGTAACTCAGCGTATTATCTTATTATATTTTTTTATTTCATCCTTTTATAATTTTATTCCGACGCCAACATTCAGAAGAAAGTCCGTGTTTGCCTTCTTTATAATACTAGGCAATCCAACTCCAACCCCGGCCTGAGCCGAAACGAGATCAAGAAGTTTCAATCGCACGCCTATCAAGGCAAAGAGATCTTCATCGGCGGGGGTGATCCCTTTTACGCTCTTTCCGTTTAATTCTGCGACCAAATCAATAAACTCAACAGGATTGTACAAAAATCCAAGACTGCCTTCAACAACCGGTTTTAAAGAAATCCCATTTTCCGGCGCCACTTCATAATAATAATCCTCTTCCTTAAAACCAAAATTCAGATGGACCGACCATTTTTGCAAAAAGAGGCTGAAATTAGCCTCGCCGAGCAGGTTTACTTTACCGCTGCCAAGCAGTTTATCCTTATCCGATGTGGGTGCAGATACAACAATGGTTGCTCCAATTTTCAATAAATCAGCGATTGGCTTTTTAGGCAAGGCAATCTTGCCCACAATGGAAATATTCCCAATGCTGGACTCATTCTGGTATCCGCTGTTAAAAAGAACAGGTATCACCGCTCCCAATTCCCCGTATCCAAGCAAGCCATAGCCACAGTTTATTGTAACAAGGTTATCGGAATTTCTTGGCGGAAACGATGTTTCCTCTACCCTGAAATTAGTAAAATTGTAGAACGCACCCGCGTCAAGACTTCCTGAGTCAATCACCTCAGCTTTCCTGGCAAAGAAAAGCCCTGTTCCGCCGTTTACTGATTGATCTGCATAGATCCCTGTCAGCCCCGTAAATAATAATACAACCAAACAAGTAAATTTTTTCATGTTTACCTCCTTTTAATCCATAGGTTAATAAATCAATCCTTTATTAAGATATATGAAAATGAGGACTCTATCAAGAAGAATTTTTAAGACAATGGCAACAGCAGACACATTGAAATAATGCTTGTGGATGCATTACCGTTACAAAAAAATGACAATTAAGTCTAAGAATAAGGTCAATAAAATTTTTTACTTGACATAGGTGTCAATATATGATGTAATTCCAAAAAATGCGCATTAAAGTAAGAATTATTGCAACTTTCCTGATCCTGGTTATCCCGTTTATAACTTTTTCAGCAGAGATGTCTGAAATATCGCCGGAAGTAATTAAAGCGTTTAAGGAAAAATTCAAAATAAATGACGAGCAAATTATTGCTGATATTGCGAAATATATGATTGAAAAATTCGGGGTTAAAAATCTGACTGAAGAAAGGGTAATTGACAGAATCGGACAAAAATACGGACTAAGCCCGGAAGAAATTACAAAAATCGGAGGCATAAACATCAAGGTAGGGACCCTTGCCCCAGCAAACACTCCATGGATTCAAAATGCCTTGGACACCATTGTGCCCTTCCTTGCCTGGGAAAGCAGAAACGTAATGAACGTAACGATTTATGCCGGCGGAGTCATGGGTGAGGATACGGATATTTTAAGAAAAATTAAATTCGGACAACTACAGGGATGCGGGTGCACTGCGCTGGGCGTTTTTTCAGCTGCGCCCGGGATGAGTGTTTTAACCCTGCCTTTTATTTTCAGAAACTATGAAGAGGTTGATCACATTACTAAAAAATTCAGAAAAAATTTAGAGTCTATTTTTGAAAAAAATGGTTACATTTTATGGGGGCTTATTGATACCGGTTTTTTCTATCTCTACACCCAGAATAAAGTCGCAAGTATCTCCGACTTAAAGAAAATGAAAGCAGTAACATGGTTTGGAGATATAGAACGCGCATTTTTAAATGAGGTTGGGATTAACTATATACCGATCAGTGTTCCGGAAATTGTGATGTCATTACAAACCGGTATTATTAACGGCGCTATATCGCCTCCTCTGTGGTGGATGGGAACTCAGGCTTTCCAGTATTCAAACTACTATATTAAAACGCCGCTGTTTTACTCACCCGCAGCAATATTTCTCCACAAAAAACAGATTGAAGATCTCATTAAAAAATATCCACCCGGTATGGGCGAAGATGTTCTGACTTTGAGCAATTATATAATGAAAACTTATGAAAAAGAATGGAATAAATCCATAAGGGATTTTGAAAAAAAATGCACTGAAGCATTCAAAAAATCCGGCATAAATGAGATTGAACTCAAGGATGAAGATGTCAAATTGCTTGAAGCGGCTGGAATGCGCGTCAGGGAAAAACTTGCAGGGAGCCTTTATTCCAAAGAACTTCTTGATAAGATATTATCTGAACTGCAAAATTTAAGGCAAAATAATAAATAGGGAGGTCGCCACAATGAATAATTTTAATGTTGAATCCGGTGTAGATGTAAAAAAGTTTTTTGAGGAGATTATACCCGGGGTGTTTAAAAATGACCTGCTCAGCAACCCACCGCAGAAAATGGATGGCACTGAGTTCAGATTGCAGTTTAATATAACCGGGGAAAACAAGGGCATATATGCTATTGTTGTAAAAGACGGAAAGGATATGAAAATAATTCCGGACGGGATAGGAAACCCAATGATTGAAATCACGCTTAGCGAGCCGGACTGGAGAAAATCAATAACAGGTGATGTTGGGGGCGTGCTCTCAATGTTTTTTGATCCAAGGGTCCGGACAAGGAGCAAATACAACTCATTGCTTGAATTAAAGGGCTCATTCAGCCTTGAACTTTCTGTGAAAGAAGGAGCACAGTTCAATGCAAAGATTAGATTTAATAATACAGATACTCCTGCTGTTACGCTGAAGATGAAAGCGTCTGATTACGCAGCGCTGGTACAAAAGGAATTAAACCCAACGATGGCGTTCATGCAGGGAAAGATTAAATTTAGCGGCGACATGGGGTTCCTGATGAAACTCCAGTCATTTATATCCGGCTGAGAAAAACTATAATCTTCCATACATCCAGTTTCATAACATTAAATTAATTCTTCTGCCGGAACAAGGAAAACCTTTATTCCCTCAAGTTTGTATTTTTCTTTCAATTTTTTAAAGCCGCACGTGACCTTTTGGAAAATTTCATCTTCTGCCACAGTAAATGTTATGGTATTAATCCCTGGCCAAATATGGGTGCCTAAATGGGGCTCTGATGAACGACCCCTGCCTTTTATCTCCTCTAACTGAGTATATTTTGTAATACCAGCGTTCTTTAAAATATCCAGGACATCGCTGCCAAGCGCCGCATTATGGACAATAATCATCATCTTCATTCTTATATCCTCGCTTTCTTAAATATCGCATACATTGCCGGGACAAAAAATAGCGTTACAAGTGTGGAAATAAACAACCCGGAAATTATTGTCAATCCCAGCATGCTCCACATTTCCGAACCCTCGGCATTGCTGACAACAAGGGGCACCATTCCGAAAATTGTAGTAAAAGAAGTCATCATAACAGGTCTTAATCTTGTCGCCCCGGCAGTCTTTATCGCCTCGGTCAATTCAATTCCGCGCTCCCGCAGAATATTCATATAGTCCACAAGCACAATAGCATTCTTTACCACTATTCCAATCAAAGTAATCAACCCAACAAAGGTAAAAAGACTGAAAGGTTTCCCGGTGAGCAAAAGCCCCCATATTACTCCCGTAGCCGCAAAGGGAACAGAAAACATTATTATAAACGGATCAATAAGAGACTCAAACTGAGCAGCCATTACAATATAAACAAGGAATATGCTCAGTAAAAACACAATACTTAAGATTGAAAACGATTCCTTTTGTTCCTTCAATGCACCGCTGATTGCAACGTTTATATCTTCTGAAATAATAAGTTTCTTGATTGCCTTATCTACTTCTTTTTGAACCTCTCCTAAAGATTTCCCGTAAATTCCAGCCTCAACTTTTACCATTCTGCCCTGATTTTTTCTGTCTATTTCAATAGAACCAATACGATCTTCTATACCCGCAATATTTTTCAGCTGAATTGCACTGCCGAGAGGGGTAATAATTGGGGCATTTTCTATATCCCTCCGCATTTGCCTGTCTTCCCCCCGCAGTTTCACTACAATATCATATTCCCTGCCTCCTTCCCTGAATTTAGATGCAGTTCTGCCGGCAAAATAAGTTCTGATCGTATCAACCACTTGTGCAGGAGCTATTCCAAGCAAAGTTGCATTCTCCTTGTCTATAAAAATATCAAGCTCAGGCTTTCCCTCTTCCATGGATATTGTGATATCCGTAACATAAAGATTTGTCTTCAAGATGTTTTTGATTTCAAGCGCCACTCTATATGTTTTATCAAGGTCATCTCCATAGATTTCATACGATAGCGGTTTTGCTCCGCCAAGGGCTGCACTCTGCATTGGATCTGCAGTGTAAAAATCAGCAATCTTAACTCCAGGAACAGACGACATTTCGCGATTTAAAAAGAAACCTATTTCCTTATTAGACCGCGTTCTATCTTTCTTTTTAACAAGCGTTGCTCCAAACATAATTATATTGCTGTCCTCCCTCCTGCCTATAAGCGTTGCCCATCCAGTCTCTGTCCTTCCTGCGCGTGTAAAAAATATCTTTGCCTCAGGGACATTTTTGGACATTATATTCTCAAGAATAGCCATCGTTTTTGCAGTCTCTTCAACCCTTGTCCCAATTGAGAGCTCAACATTTCCATTCAATTGTCCCTGATCAGTTTCTGGAAAAAACTCTGTCCCGAGAAAAGGGGTTATCTGTATGCTTATTGTAAAAATTATAACGCCAGTAAGGATGGTAATCTTTTTATGTGAGATTATCCATTCAAGTAGATGTTTGTATAATTCCTCAATACTGATAAACAACTTTTCGGAAGCATCATACAAGTAGTAAAATATTCCTGAGCTTTCATTGTTGTTTGTTTTGGACTTCAACATCTTTGAAGCCATCATAGGAGTTAGCGTCAATGACGCAAAAAGAGATGCCAAGATAACAACACATACCACAAAACCAATCTGTTTGAACATTATGCCTGCTATTCCAGGGACAAATATCATTGGGAAGAAAACTGCAACAATAGTAAGCGTAGAAGCACTGACAGCAAGTCCAACCTCCGATGCACCATAGAGCGAAGCCTCCCGCGAACCTATGCCATGATCTTTGTGTCTGAAAATATTTTCGTATATTACAATTGCGTCATCCACAACCATTCCGACAGCAATGGCAAGCGCCGTAAGAGACATAATATTAATTGTATAGTTAAATAAATACATAAAAATAAAGGAAATAATTAGAGAAAATGGGATAGTAATTCCGATTATTATACTTCCTGCTAATTGTCTCAAAAATATAAAAACTACAAGAAGAACAAGCAACCCGCCATAGAGCAAGGCATCTGTAAGATTATTTATTGACTGCTGAATAAACTCAGAAGCATCCTGCGAAAGATAAAAATGGATATCCTGAGGCAAACTCATTTCAAGTTCGGCTATCTTTTCCTTAACTTTTTTAGCAACATCAAGGGTGTTGATCCCCGATTGTTTTTGTATCATAAGCAAAACCCCGGGTTTTCCGTTTATACGCACAATTGATTCTGTTTCTTTAAAACTATCTTCCACCGTCGCTATATCCCTAAGATAAACTGGTACGGTCTTAAAAGGAAGCCGTCCCCCTTGTTTGTATCCAATTACTACATTCTTCAATTCCTTCACCCTTTTAAATTCTGCTGGCATTCTTATGGTAAATTCCTTTTTGCCTGTTTTGAGATTGCCGGCGGGAAGGCTGATATTTGCAGACTGTATTGCCTGAATTACCTGTTGAACGCTCAATCCAAATCTTTCAATTCTTGCTTTATCAAGGTTTACATGTATTTCCCGGTATAAGCCACCAAACACCGAAATTATCGCAACACCGGGGATTCTCTTGAGTGGATTAATGACTTTCTCATCCAGAAGATCATGAAGTTTTGGATAATTTTCATCTGCCTCAACTCCGTAGAACAGAATTGGCCACATGGACATGTCAAATTTGAATATTACTGGATTCTCAATATCGTCAGGCAGAACTCCCTTGGCCATATCTATCCTGCTGCGAATTTCATTTGATGCTTCATCCATATCCGTACCCCAGGCAAATTTCAGACTGACAACAGATATGTTTTCCAGCGACCGCGATGTTACTTCCTTCAATTTCGGGACAGTGCTTACATAATCTTCTATAGGTTTAGTTACAAGCATTTCAACATCCTGAGGTGTAGCGCCTGGATAAATTGTAACAATGCCCGCAGAAGGAAGCGTTATATCAGGCATAAGATCTATGGGCAGAAATTTTAAAGACATTAACCCAAGAGACAGAACACCCAAAAAGATCATTGAAACAAACACAGGCCGTTCTACTGAAAGTTGAGGCAATTTCATAGTTATTCTCCGCTGCCTTTTTCAAACGGTCTAATATCAAGGTTTGCTCCATCAATGAGCATTTCCTGACCGACGACAACAAGACTCTCCCCCTTTTTCAATCCACCTGTAACCTCAACACCAACTCCATCGTCTATCCCGATGGATATCTTTCGCTTCTTCGCTATACCATTTTCATTTACAAACACAACCTTTCCG
>DATBWZ010000109.1:0-63909 GCA_036514535.1 bacterium | reverse complement strand
CCAACAGGGCCGCTATAAGAACTATGCTCTGGCTTTTTGAAATTCTCCCGTTCTTTTTTACATTTCGCCCGCTTACCCTCCTCTCCCAAAGCGCGCTGGAAAAGGTTGTTGAATCTTTTGAAAAAAGCAGGTTTTTTCTTGTTCGCGGGCCGCTTCTGCTTTTGAAATTACTGTGCACAATGATGTTCTATAACGATGAAAAAATTAAAAAAGCAATAGGGTACGATAATGAGTGTTTCAAAGAAAAAGTATGATCTATACAAGAAACGAAATCACTGATGACATTTACGAAAAAGCTGACGCCTGCATAATCGGCAGCGGCGCTGGCGGTGCAGTTATGGCAAAGGAACTTTCGGAAGCAGGGCTTGAGGTGGTGCTGCTTGAAGAGGGCGGATATTTTAAAAACAGCGATTTTACCGGAGATCCTGTGGAGATGACAAAATTGCTATACAGGTCATCAGGCTCAGTTATGAGCATTGGCATACCCCCAATCATGATTCCGCTGGGCAGGTGCATCGGCGGCACTACGGTTATCAACTCCGGCACATGCTTCAGAACACCCGACGGCGTTCTGAAGCACTGGCAAAGGGAATTTGGCTTAGAAAGCATTACTAATGAAGAACTGACGCCATTTTTTGAGCGTGTTGAGAATATTGTAAATGCCATACCTACAACGGAAGAACTTCTTGGCGGCAGCGGATTAAGAGTAAAAAAAGGCGCTGAAGCGCTCGGTTACAGAGGCAGCCCGCTTTTGAGAAATGTAAGGGATTGCAGAGGGTGCGGGATCTGTGTCTTTGGCTGTCCCACCAATGCCAAACAGGCAATGCATGTCACATATATTCCCGCTGCATCAAAAAATGGCGCAAGAATATATGCAAACTGCAGGGCTGAAAGGTTAATTTCAGAAAATGGGCGTGCGGCAGGCATTGAGGGTTCATTCCTTGATGCTGATGAAAAAGCATTCCGGAAAATTACCGTAAAATCAAAGATAACCATTTTATCCTGCGGGGCGATATTTACTCCTGCATTCCTTCTCAAAAACAGGATAGGGAGAAAAAATAATCATCTTGGAAGACACCTCCACCTCCATCCGGCAACAAGGGTGATGGCAATGTTTGATGAACCAATAATGGGCTGGAAGGGAGTTCCGCAGAGTTTCTACATTGATGAATTTGAGAGATTGGGAATAATGCTGGAAGGCTTCTTTGTGCCACCCAGCATTGCAGCAGTAACACTTCCATTTGCAGGAATGCGCCACAAGGAAATTATGTCAAGGTACAGCCGGATTGCCGGCTTCGGGGTTATGGTTTCCGACACTACTGAAGGCAGGGTAAGAATGGACAGAAAAGGAAATCCTCTGATCACATACTGGCTGAATAAGGAAGACACAGAAAAGGCTGTAAAAGGGATAGCATTACTCTCAGAGGTCTTCCTCGCTGCAGGCGCAAAGGAGATCTATACCGGACTTGTTGATATTCCTGTCATTACCTCACAGAAAGAGATTGGCAACCTTTATAAAATGGAAATAAAACCCTCGCATCTTGAACTTATGGCATTTCATCCGATGGGAACTCTGCGAATGGGAGCTGATCCAAAAGTATCCGTAATAGACGAACACTGCGAATTGCGCGAGGTCAAGAATTTATTCGTAGCTGACGCAAGCATTTTTCCATCTTCGCTTGGGGTCAATCCGCAGATAAGCATTATGGCATTTTCTACTTATCTTGCGGATTATCTGATAAAGACCCGGGTAAAATATTTTTGTTAGTGTTATATATGGCAATTTTTATTGAATTATGATATTATGGTTTAAATTTTGACCGGAGGTAGAATATGCGGGGTACCTTATTAAAATTTTCTTTAGTTTTCCTAATGGTTGTTGCAGGATGCGGAAAGGCTCGCGATACCTATCTTGAATCCCAGAAACCGAAAAAGAACGTCTCTTTTCCCCATACAGAAAACTGGAGCGCAAAAACCGAGCATGGACTTACATCCATTGACCTGGGAAAAGAATCCTGCGCATCTTCTTCATGTCATGGAGAGGACCTTTCCGGCGGCTATTCACAAATATCCTGTGATATGTGCCATACGACTTATCCCCACGAAAATGGGTGGATTACTCAAGGAACACACTGGCAGCAAGCGCTCGCTGTGGGCACGGCTAAATGCGCAGAATGTCACGGCAAGGATTTTAAGGGCGGCGATACAGGCGTAAGCTGTTTTAATTGCCATACTTTGTATCCACATCAAGAAGGATGGACGCTCAATCATAATCTATATCTAAAACAGGGGAATTACAATACCTCGGGATGCGCAACATCGTGTCACGGAACCGACTTTAAGGGCGGCAATTCAGGCATTGCATGCTTTTCCTGCCACACTTCCTTCCCCCATCCGCCTGGCTGGGTTAACTGGGATTCTACCGGGCATGGTCTGTATCTGAAAACATATGCCTGGGATACCGGAAGGTGTATTGACTGTCATGGACAGGACTTAACAGGCGGCTCAGCAGGAATATCCTGTTATTCCTGCCATTCCACATACCCTCATCCTGCGGAAAACCTCTGGCTTACGAGGAGCGAAACACAGTTCCATGGAAATGTTGTAAATGCACAGGGCTCACCTTCAATATGCGCCCAGTGTCATGGGACAGATTATCTCGGTAAGAATACAGGCATCTCATGCTACTCCTGCCATTCGCTTTACCCGCACGACAATGACTGGGCATCTTATACGCACGGGGATTATGTAAATTCCAATGGAGACAGTTCATGCATAAGCTGCCATGAAGATTTGCGCGCTGGGTTTTCTTTGAATCCTGTGTTATATCCAAATTGCCAGTACTGTCACTGAAATTTTTGCACGGTTGTTATACAGGGGCGTATCGTAATACGCCCTTTTTTTATGCATCTATGCCAGATGCGGCGCCCGTAGCATAAATGTAGGGGCAGGTTTTGAATCTCCCCCTGCAGCAGATAACAATACACATTGGAAGAATCTCAAGGCTGATGGCTGATTCGCTTTTTAAAAAAAAGGGCTCGCAGAACGCGAGCCCTTGTGAATTATTTTCTAACTTCCAGATCCTACGGCAGTGCCTGTATTGCGTTCCAGAGTGTATCAACCGCAAACGATGGATTGTGCACTCCTTCTGCAGAACCGCCTTCAATGAGGAAGTAATTCCACGCCGCTTTTAGTTCAGAGTCAGTAAGTGCTACTAATTTAATCTTGTTTGTGTTGTCATTGACAACTGAACCTAACTGAGAGTAAATAGTGGTTGTATTCGTGAGATTGCCGCATAATCCTCCGGAAGCATCTATTGGAGTTGAAAGCGTAATGACAATTCCTATTTGTCCATGGATTTCAGAAAGAGCAACGCTGGTTGCATTCTGAACAATCTGAACATTTGAATCAGAAGAACTTGCAGAGGAATAGCAATCAGCAACAGGGTCCCATGCGCGAACATTATATGCTCCGTCTAAAGTAATTTCAGCATCTAATTTTCCATTGATGTTGGTTCCTATTTTTGTTTCAAGTTGTGCAAGCAGTCCTTCAACCTGTGCTTTCAGGCCCTCACCAGTAGTATTCCCGTGGCAGTTGGCGCAGAGTTCTGCCTTCTTTGCGGGGTCAATTGTAAATGCGTGGAGTCCATCAGGATTGAGTTTCATGTGACAACCCACACAACCATCCTCAACATTTGCGTGCTTTGAAAGATGTGGTGTTCCAGCAGTGCCCATGAAGTAGGCATTTCTCCCCACAAACACATCTGACTGTGCCGCGTAAGCATGCGGTGCGCTGTACTGCGTTGCTGGACCGCTTGCATGATCTCCACATGGATCATTGTCTTCATGCAGATAGGTGTTGCCGGCAGGATTACAATTCGCCCATGTTCCACTTGTAGGCTCAACGCCATTCCTTGTATTATGGCACATCATGCAGAGAGCGCCACTGCCCATACCACTTGCAGAAAATCCCGCAGGCAGCATTGGGGTGCTATCATAAACCCTGACCTGGCGAGGATTGCTTGCATCATGCGGGTCATGGCATGCCTGGCAGGTCTGGGGTTGAACGAGTGCATCAGTAAGGCCTATATTAGTAGCTTCTGTTTGATTAAATGGTGTGATATTACCTGGATTACCAGACTCTGCCTGTGGTATCCATTTAGCAAAACCCTGACCTGAGTGACATCTTCCACAATGGGCTGCGGAATTACCCCTTGCTTCCCATGTTGCTTCCTCTTGTGCAAGCGCAAGATTTGCATGACCGGAGTTTTGCCATTCAGATACAAAAACATGGTGGGTCTGCGCGTCATGGCACTGGGCGCACATGCTTGCCGAGAACGATATTCTCGGTGATTCAAACCTGTTGGAAGCCGATTCTGGGTCTGTATGTCCATTGCTGACCTGAGGCCCATGGCAGCTTTCACATTGTATATTCGCTAATTGCGCAACAGCAGGATAGTTCGTCTTCATACTCGCCCAGTTGCCTGCCTGGAGGGGTGACGGCATTGTCCATCCAGCCGTTGAGGCAACATCGTCAAATCCGCCATTGCTTACTGCTGTGTCATATCCGACTGTGTGGCATTTGATACAGGAGCTGCTATAGTAGGAACCAAGCACCCCATCAATACCATTAGCAAACATGCTTGCGTGCCCAGTGTTCGCCCACGGGGTGAATTGATCAAGAGAGCCTGTATGACACGACAGGCAACCAGATTCCTGTCCGATTACCCCATTCCATGTTCCCGCATAAATTACAATACTGTTTGCCCCTTCAGTAACGGTATAAGATCCAGCGGTATCCGGAAGCAATCTCGGGGTTTGGGTTGTCTCCCCACTGAATACCGCGGACGAGCATGGATTACTACTAAATGTGCAGGTCCATGTATTCGGATCAATATGTCCGCTGTTAAGGACTAAGGCTCCCCCTACCGGGACATTCCTTATTCCAGCAGAAGTGCTGGCGGATGTTACTGTTGCAGTAACACTGGCACTGCCTCCCTTTCCATCGTTAACTGTTACCTTAATTGAGTAACTACCCTGTGTTTCCGGTGTCAATCCGACAACGCCAAAGCGGTCTTCCAGCGTTAATAGATCTGTAATTGCCTTTGTTGTGAAAGAAGCATTCTGAGTCCCATCCTGGGTAATTGTTACAGGAGTCTTAGCGCCGCCAAGGGTTCCACTCCAGGTGTAAGATAGGGGGTCTCCATCCGGATCGCTTGCTGTGGCTGACAGATTTACCGGGGTTCCGAATCCAATTTGGTACTGGCTTGTAATGCTTACTGTCGGAGACTGGTTTGCAGGAACAACAGCGCTTAGCGCAAAATTTACTGTCATGGACTGACCTGCGACTATGCCAATAAAGTCGCTTTGAGCAGAATTATAATCAGTTGCGGATGCTGTAAGTTTGTAAACCCCAACGGACAGATCAGAAACAGTAAAATTGCCATTGCTATCTGTTGTTGCGGCAAACGAACCCGTGGTAACAGCGGCGCCAGCAATCCCGGTCCCCGAAGATGAATCCGTTACGGTCCCGGAAATACTTCCCTTGTCCACCGCAGGTGTTCCGGAAGTCCCCTGCTCTCCAGGAGATCCAGTTTTACCCCTGCAACCTGACATACTTAGTCCGGCTGCTATGATTACAGTCAGACAAAAACTAATAAATTGCCGATTCATATTTCCCTCCCTGTTCATATATTTTAGGTACTTTAGTTACTTGATAATGCAAATTGCATGCCACCCAAAAGGATTTTTAATTATCCCACATAATGATTTGCAATTGATTATATTTCAATTAAATAAAAAATTAAACATAAAAATAAAAGAAATTTTGCTAAGTTAAATTATGGGTTATTCGGGAATAAAACAACACTATGGGTGAATTGCCCCACTCTTACGGGAAATAACCCAAGAGTATGCTATTTCAGACATTTGCCTCCCCATGGAGTACTTTATATACCATCGTTGCAGTCTCTTTTGTCATTCCATTGACCATTTTGATTTCCTCTATAGTGGCGCCTTTCAGCATCTCAACGCTGCCAAATGCAGTAAGCAGCAATTTCTGCCGCTTTGGCCCAATACCAGGAATCTCTTTTAAAACTGATTCCGTAAGTTTTTTATTCCTTAATTTTCTGTGATATTTGACGGCAAATCTGTGAGCCTCATCCCTTATTCTTTTTAATAGCAGCAGTGCGCTGGAATTATTTCTAAAAAAAACAGGATTCGCTTTTACGGATAAATAAAAATGGTCTTCGGTGTACTGTTTCAAGGAACTTGACCTCTCCCCTTTTGCGATCCCTGCCACAAACATGCCCTCTACCCCACCCATGTTAAGAACATCAACTGCAGCACTTAGATGCCCCCTGCCCCCATCTATGAGCATGAGGTCCGGAAGATTATTCTCCTCTATCCCTTGTCTTATTCTTCGTGAAAGCACCTCCCTGATCATTCCGTAATCATCAGATCCTTGAACAGATTTTACCCTGTATAACCTGTAAAGGGATTTTGCCTGGCAACCATTCACGAATGCTACCTTTGCGCCAACAGCATGCCTGCCGGAGATATTTGATATATCAATCGCTTCAATAGTTTTCGGAATTTTTTCCATCCCGAATTTTGCCTTGATTTCATTTAGAATCTCGCTTGCCCTTTCCGCTGAATCAATCTTTTGTTCCAATACTGAATCTGCATTCATTCTCGCAAGTTCTACAAGGGCGCGTCTCTCGCCCCGTACGGGAACAAAAATGCGAATACTCCTGCCTCTCAATTCGCCCAGCCTCTCTTCCATTGACCGTTTATCTGGTATATCCATTCCAAGGATCAATTCATCCGGGATAAAATTACCATGATCATAATACTGAGAGATTAGAGAAGATAAAAGTTCTTCCGGACCGAAAAGAAAGTTGCTGAAATAAAATGTACTGACATTTTGCAGAATCCCCTGCCTTACGTTCAAAACCGCTGCGCTGAATATCTCTGATTGGTTTGCCACCCAAAACACGTCCCTATCCGCAGGTTCACTGCTGACAATCCGTTGAGACTCTATTGTCTTCTCCAGAGCAAGGACCCTGTCGCGCATCTGCGCTGCTTCTTCAAACCTCTCACGGATAGAAAGGTCTAACATTTTACCTCTGAGCGAATCTATTAATTCCCGTTTTTTACCCCTCAAAAATTGAACCATCTCTTTAACCAAAACAGAGTATTCGTGTGCAGAAATGCTTCCCACGCACGGAGCGGAACACTGCTTGATCTCGTAAAGAATGCAAGGTCTTGTTCTGCGCTTAAACTCGTCATCGGTGCAACTCCGCATCGGGAAAGCCTTCAGAAGCAGTTTTAATGTTTTTCTCGTATCCCTGGCAGAGGAATATGGTCCGAATATCAGAGAGCCATCCTGCACCGGCTTTCTCAGAACATGGATCATTGGAAAGGGGTGGTTTGTGGTTATTCTGATAGTTACAAAACTTTTATCGTCTTTCAGTTTTATATTAAATTTCGGTTTGTATTTTTTGATCAGTTCATTCTCAAGAATAAGCGATTCTTTTTCATTCCCTGTGATAATGTAATCAAAATCAGCAATGGCTTGTTTCAAAACGCCCATCTGATAACGGGTATCCGATTCCTTTGAAAAATAAGATCGCAGCCTGTTGTTTAATCTCTTGGCTTTTCCAACATATATCGCTCTTCCGCTGGAATTTTTAAGAAGATACACGCCGGGCTTGTCAGGGGCGGAGTTGAGTTTCTGAATAAGATCTGCCGGGTTCTGCATATTGTATTATTATAAAACCAAAAATTGCTGTTTGCAACGCTTCCTGACTGAATGTAAAAGATCGCGGTCTTCAGGTGCATACAGTGGAACAGCGCAACACCTTTTTAACGGATCAGCCTCATCTACTCGTAACGTATTGCCTCTGCTGGCGGCAGCTTTGAAGCCTTTATTGATGGATATATAGTTGCAAAAAAGGAGATTGCCAGGGCGCTCAGGGATATCGCCAAAAGATCCAGGGCATTCACTTCCACAGGAAGGCTTGAAATATAGTACACATCAGCTGGAAGCTTTATGAACTTGTATTTTGCAAGAAAAAAACATAAAAAATTTCCTAAGAACAGACCTATAACAGTCCCCACTCCGCCAATTATCATCCCCTGATAAATGAATATCCGCATTATCTCCCTCGGTTTTGATCCGAGAGCCCTCAAGATCGCTATATCCTTTTTCTTGCTGTTTACCACTACAATAAGAGTGCTGATAATATTAAACGCAGCAACAAGAACAATCATAGCCAGAATTATGAACATCACTACTTTCTCCAGTTTGAGGGCGGAGAAAAGGTTGCGGTTCATATCCTTCCAGTCCCTTGCGTAATATGGATAGCCGAGCATCTTCCGGATATCCTTAGCCACCCGTGTTGAATCGTTCAGGTCATTAAGCCTCAATTCTATCCCCGATACCTTATCGCCAAAATTGTCAATTATTGACTGAGCCGCATTCAGCGATGTAAATGCCAGTTTCGCATCGTATTCATACATTCCCATTTCAAAGATTCCAACAATCTTGAATACTTTTACCTTGGGAACAAAACCGGCAGGAGAGGTGCTGCCAAAGGGCGAGACAATTCTCACCTCATTACCTGCGAGGACGCCAAGGGTTCTTGATAGTTCGCTTCCAAGGATAATCCCAGGGAGATTGGACGAACTGCTCTTCAGCGCTTCAACGCTCCCCTCTTTCATGCTATTCACAAGATCAGACACCCTGGCTACTCCGTCCGGGTCCACACCGTAAAGCACAGAACCGGAAACAGAACCCCCGCTCGTCAAAATTACTTCGTTAAAGAGAAACGGGCTTGCTGCCTTTACCCCTGAAACCGAACCTATTTTTTTCAATACATCCCTGTAATTTTCAAACGGTCCGTCAAAATTCATTATCCTGACATGTGCATAGGCGCCGAGGATCTTGCTCCTTAAATCCTTCTCAAACCCAGCCATCACAGCAATTACCACAATCAGAGCGGTAACTCCCAGAGCAACCCCTGCCATTGAAATAAATGTAATAAGGGAAATAAATTTCTCTTTTTTCTTTGACCTGAGATACCTTAATGCAACAAAAAGTTCATACTTCAATTTTTACCTCTCTGGTCTGAGCAGCGGGAAAAGAATAACATCCCTGATTGAGGTGGAACCTGTAAGCAGCATAACGAGCCTGTCAATTCCCACGCCCTCGCCCGCAGTAGGGGGCATCCCATGTTCAAGGGCGCGGACATAATCTTCGTCTATCATCTGAGCCTCTTCATCGCCAAGATCCCTTGCCTTCATTTGATCAAGAAAACGCTGCCGCTGGTCCTCCGGGTCATTTAATTCCGAGAAGGCATTTGCCACCTCAAGCCCCGATATATACAGTTCAAACCTGTCAACAATGGCCTGGTCGGCATCATTCCGCCTTGCCAGAGGAGAGACCTCAACCGGATAGCCGTAAATAAAAGTCGGTTGAATGAGTTTTGGTTCCACTGCCTTGTCAAATATCTCGGTAAGAATTTTACCTGCCGGCCATTCCTTATTAACCCTGCCGCCAAGGGATTCCAGCTTAGAGGCAAGCAGAGTGGAATTATTGAAATCCGGCTTTTTTACATCTGCAAATTTTTCAACCGCTTCATAAAAGGAAAGCCGTTTCCATTTGCCTCCAAAATCAATCTTGGTATTGTTGTAACCTACAACCAATGAACCGTTCACATTCTTTGCTATGGTCTGAAACATATCCTGAGTCATATCCATAAGGTCTTCGTAAGTCGCGTAAGCCGCATAGAATTCAAGCATTGTAAATTCCGGGTTGTGCACCGTGGAGATACCCTCGTTTCTGAAATTCCGGTTTATTTCATAAACCCTTTCCATACCGCCAACAACGAGTCTTTTCAAAAACAATTCCGGAGCAATCCTCAGGTAAAGATCAATATTCAATGCGTTATGATGCGTTACAAACGGTTTTGCAGCTGCTCCTCCTGGGATTGACTGCATCATTGGCGTTTCCACTTCCAGGAAGCCTTTTGAATCAAGAAAACTTCTGAGCTCTTTTATAATTTCTGCCCTCTTTTTAAAAACCTCTTTGACATCCTTATTGACAATAAGATCAAGGTACCGCTGCCTGTATCTTATTTCAATGTCCTTAAGTCCATGCCATTTTTCCGGCAGCGGATTGAGCGATTTTACCAGGATCACTGCGTCTTCAGCTTTTAAGGTAAATTCTCCGGTTCTTGTTTTAAAAAAACCGCCGGAAACTCCTATAAAATCCCCCACCTCGCAGATCTCAACTATATCCCTGTATTTTTCCTTTCCAAGAATCTGCATCTGAAGATATATCTGGATCTTCCCGGTTCTGTCCTGAATATGCATAAAACCAGCCTTTCCAAAGCTCCGGAGAGATATTATCCTTCCTGCTATTCTGAACTTTTTGTCAAGTTTTTGCAGTTCATCGTCAGAAAGATTGCCGTAAGCGTCAAAAAGTCCTCCAGCTGTCGCATCCGGCTTAAAGGCATTTGGATAAGCCACAGGAGATTTTCCCTTTAAGATCCCAAGTTTCTCCCGTCTCTGTTTTAAAATCTCATTAAGCTCTTCCAATTTGTCCTCCTATTAAATATAGACAACAGCGCACCAATCGCACTTATAAATATTATACCCCTCTAATCTAAATACCCACTTTTTTCAGCAATGCTTTTCTGATAAAAATATCAATATCCCCATCCAGTACCTCATCTGATCTCGGAGTCTCTTCACCGGTACGATGGTCCTTGACCATTTTATAAGGATGTATAACATATGATCTTATCTGGCTGCCCCATTCTATTTTCTTTTTCCCTGCCTCAAGTTTTTCCTTCTCTTCCCGCCGTTTTGTCAACTCCAACTCATAGAGCTTTGAACGCAAAATCTTCATAGCGGTCATCCGGTTCTGATGTTGAGATCTTTCGTTCTGGCACTGGACAATAATCCCCGTAGGAACATGCGTTAACCTCACAGCAGTCTCTACCTTGTTCACATTCTGTCCGCCGCTGCCACCAGCCCGGAATGTATCTATCTTTAAATCTTTTTCATTAATTTCAATCTTTATTTCGTCATTAACCTCCGGAATAACAGAAATGGAAGCAAAGGAAGTATGCCTGCTCTTGTCAGCATCAAAAGGGGAAATGCGCACCAGCCTGTGAACGCCTGACTCTGTTTTGAGATATCCATAAGCATATTCGCCTGCAACAGTAAATGTTGAGCTTTTAATGCCAGCCTCTTTTCCATATTGATAATCCACAACCTCGGTCTTATATCCTTTTCTATCACACCACCTCAGGTACATCCTCAGCAGTATCTCTGCCCAATCCTGCGCATCCGTCCCCCCTGCTCCTGAATTGATTGAGACTATCGCATTTAGCCTGTCATTTTCATCCGAAAGCACGGAGCGCACCTCAAGATCCTCCAGCGCGGCTACAGCCTTTTGATGGAGAACCGCCCCCTCCTTCAGCAACCCGGAATCATTTGATTCTTCAAGAAGGCGAACTGTTGTGTCAAGTTCTTCCGTATCCCTGTTCAGATTTAAAAAACTGTTCGTTATAGATTCCAGGTACCGCTTCTCCTTAAGTAATTTCTGCGCTTTATCAGGATTATCCCAAAAGTTTTGTAATGTGGATAACTTATCTATTTCCTTGGTTTTCTCTACTTTTTTCTCTAACTCAAAGATACTCCTTGAGTTCTGACAGTTTCCTTTTTAACTGACCCAATCCTTCTCTAAGCTCCCATACTTCCATAGTTTTCTCCTCTTTTTAGTTTTAGGCCCCGGACCAGATCTAGTCAAATGGTTAAGGCTCCCTGCTTTCAATAATAAAACGCATCAGTATCTTGCCCACCTTAAGTGTATCCCTGTTTTTCAATTCGGCCTTCTCATGTCTTTTTCCGTTTACGAATATGCCATTTGTACTGCCAAGATCCTTCGCTTCAAATCTTCCCTTGTAAAAGTAAATTACCGCATGCTCTCTTGAGATGCTGTGATCATCAAATACTATATCCATTCCCTCATCCCTGCCTATAAACATGGGTGACTCTCTGATGTAAATCTTCCGCCCCTTTTTTTCTCCTTCCACAATCAACAGGGACACTATCAGATTCTCGGGAACCATCCGCAGCAGAAGATAATCTGAGTCTGCGGCATCCAGCACCGTATCCTTTTGTATATGTTTTTTTTCTTCGGACATAAACTTAATTTTATTCTATCATAAAATTAACATTACACTACAGTAAAATTTATGCTTTATTATTTTACCCTGGAAAATGAATCTGAGATAAATTACACCGCCATATTTCAATTTGCAACAGGATATCTTGCTTTACCCCATGCAATCATTGAACCTTTGAGATTTATAACATTTTTGAAACCCATGCTTGTAAGCGTTTTTTTAGCAATACTGCTGCGTCTCCCGCTCCGGCAGTAGACGACAATAGTTTTATCCCTGGGAACGGCTGTTTCTCCAATCCGCCTCTCCAGCTCCCTGTAGTCAATATTCCAGCCTGTTCCGGGAATATACCCTTCGGAATGCTCTCCAGGCGTACGAACATCAATAAGCACAAAATTCTTCTTTTCATCTAGCCATCGCTTCAATTCATGGACGGTTATCTCTCCGGATTTTTCAGCTGACTGCGCGCATCCAATTCCTACTATGGTGAAAAATAAGCAGAAAAGTTTTTTTAACATGATAGTTCCATAATCAATAAGGATAAGAAAAATCATCCTTTTCCAATTTATCCATCAGCTGTTGAATGGTTAAAATTCTGACTCCATCCGTTGTGCGCATTACAACGCGCTCAATCTCCGCCTGCACAATGAACTTTACGCACATAAGGCAGGGCGGCGTTCCGCATAGGGCTTTCTTTTGCACATCCCAGCCGTAAAGATATATTGTGGTGCCCCTGCAAGCCTCCAGCCCGACCCTCAGTATTGCGTTCATCTCTGCGTGCAGGGATCTGCAGAGTTCATAGTTGCTTCCTGTAGGGATGCCCTTTTGCAACCGGTAGCAGACACCCTTCTCCACAGAGGAACTGACTTTTCTGGGAGCCCCGTTATACCCTGCGGAAATAAACTTATGTCTGGAATCCACAATGACTGCAGCATACTGCCTGCGCAGGCACTGCGCCCGTTTGCTGTAATGCTCGGCAATATTAAGGTAAAAATCATCCCAATCCGGAATACCGGGGATTATTATCTCTTTATCTTTTTCCATAAACCTTCAACCTCTTTTTTAAGCCCGGTCATACTATTCCCCTCGTTCACTATAATATAATCAGACATAGCAATGGGTCCAGCTTTGTTTATGTTCTCAATTTCTGTCTTATCCCTTATGTTTGACTCATTAAAAGACAGCGGGCGGATCTTTCTCCTCAAAAGCCTCAGATACCTTGTTCCTGGCGAGGCGTGGACGGATATAACCGTCAGTTTATCGCCGAATTTCTTCCTTATTAAAAGATATTCCTCCCATGAATACAATCCGTCAAGAATCACACTTGATTTATTCAACAGTTTTTGGATCCTTGAGATATTAAGTGTTGCATAGGCAGCCATTCCGTATTTTTTTCTTAATTTTTCCCGTATAAACCTTTCATTTTTTTCATTCCTTTTAAGATTCCATTTTTTTAAAAACTGATCCGTAATGTCCCCGAATCTTATCTTAGGCAACCCTTTTTCTTCCAGGAACGCTGTAACCTCTGATTTACCAGCGCCACACATTCCAACTATTGCAAGAATTTTTCTTTTCATATAAACAATGACAGGCTTTTATTTTATATTGAGAAAGTAAAAAATCAAGGGATTGTTATGCTAAATCGTCATTGTAAACCTGCAGCGAAAGTTTTATCTTTGTTTAATTTCAAGCGACAGCACCCTTTTAGTATTGCCAATAACCCTAAACCGTTCATCTATCCTATATCCGGCGACCCACGCAATACTGCTTCCTGAAATGAGTATTGGAATTCGCCGCCTTATATCTTTGGGCACCTTTTCGTCAATAAAAAAATCCTTAAGTTTCTTGCTCCCCTGCGAACCGAGGGGGATAAACCTGTCCCCGTCAATGTAATTCCTGAAGAATAATGGTTCCGCGAGTTTATCCAGATCAAGGTACGCAAGATTATCAGGGGCAATTAGACTTTTAATTTTGTTCCGGAGGACAACTTTTGATTTTATAGTCATGCCTGATAGGGCTAAAATCGTCTTGCCATTAATATTAAGTTTAACATTATTTTTTTCACTTAACTTATTGTTTTTTATATCTTTTTTAGTATAAATTTTAATTCTATTATACTCCCTTCCGCATATAAGCGACCTGGGCAGTGCAATCTCTGTATTTGGTGTGCTACCAGAAGCAAGACTGAGTATGTTTTCAAAATGCGCGCTTCCGAACTGCTTGAGATCGCCAAGTATGGTTTCTATTGCCTTCTGGATTAATCTGATCCTTGCGCCTCTATCAAAAAGGTTAAACTTTTCAAGATTCACAAAGGCGGAATCACCTGACACAAGCAACACATCCTTTTCAATCATTTTGGTAAACCTATCAAGCATTTTTTCTTCCATTGAAAAAATTTCTGCCATCCTGACAAGGTTATTTTTAATATTGGGATTAAAATTCTTCTCAAGATAGGGAATCAGGTTGTTTCTTATGCGATTTCTTAAAAAATCCTGTGAAATATTCGTGGAATCAATTACATAGTCTATTTTTTTCTGTTTCAGATATGTCTTTACATCTGTTTTCCAAATCCCTATCAATGGCCGGATTATTTCCCCGCTTTTCCTGACCGGAGGTATGCCGGATATCCCCCTGAGGCCGGACCCCCTCAAGAATCTCATCAGAACAGTCTCTGCCTGGTCATCGGCTGTGTGACCAAGAGCGATTCTCGTAAATCTCTTCTTTTTCAAAAGAAACTCAAAATACTTATGCCTCGCCTTGCGGGCGCTCTCCTCCGGAGATACACCTTTCATCTTGAGAAAACCACGCCTTAATTTTTTTGAATAGCATTTCAGCCCGTAGATTTTAGTCATTCTTTTTACAAAATCTTCATCCCTGTTAGACTCTTTTCTCCTCAACCCATGGTTAAGATGGGCAACTGCCAGTTGAAGATTGAATTCATTCTTTAATTCGTTCAGAATATCAAGCAACGCGATTGAATCAGGGCCTCCGGAAACACCGACAAGAACCCTGTCTCCATGTCTGAGCATGGAATATTTTTTAATGATAGATTTTATTTTATTAATTAATTGCATGGTAGATCTAACCGATTGATAGATTTAATTATACCAGTTTTAGCGTTGAATCGCAACGAGGTTTCCAAAATTATTTAACCGCGGGGCAGCCCCATGAGCTCATAATGGCGCGAATGGCCTTAACTTCTACATTCTGTTGACAAAAACCGCCCCAATTGTTATTCTTTACTATTAAGTTCCATTGGGGGATCGTCTAATGGTAGGACGATGGGCTCTGAACCCATTGGTCTAGGTTCGAATCCTGGTCCCCCAGCCAAATTGTAGACCATGGCAAATCTGGGGGTGAAATATGAAGCAGAATGTGGGCAACCTGGACAAATTTTTAAGAATAATAATCGGGTTGATTATACTTGGAATTGGATTTTATTTTAAGAGCTGGTGGGGATTAATCGGCTTGCTTCCGATTTTCACTGCACTAACAGGCTTCTGCCTCCTGTACAGGATAGCAGGAATAAATACCTGCAAAAAACCCTGATCCCGGGTTATAATTATTAACTAAGACGGTTACGGAATGTTTTTAAACATTGTAGGTTCAATCTGTTCGCTTCTTTCCGTTGAAAATTCAGAAATTCTGGCGAGAAACCCTTATTTTGACAAAACTGCCGGGGTTTTTAAAAACATAAATCCGGAATATGAAATAAAAAAATTCTCTGATATTTTAAAGTGGGGCAGGGAACGAAGGCGCAATCTGAAAACTCCTGATGGAGATCCCCCACCCCTGATAAACAGAGAAACTATTCTTGATAATATCCGGAGCAAAGAAAATTCCGTTACATGGCTCGGCCATTCATCTGTTCTGATCAGAATTGACGGAAAGACAATACTGACAGATCCAATATTCTTTTCCCCGCCATTTATTAAAAGATTCGCGCCATCTCCGGTCTTTCCCAATGATATACCAGAAATCCACTATGTTCTCTTAAGCCACAGTCACTATGATCATTTTGACATCCGTTCCCTCAGGATTATTCAAACAGACCACCCCGGCGCTTTATTCATTGTCCCGTTAGGCATGAAAAAATTTACAGAATGCATAGGGATAAAAAATGTAATAGAGCTCGGCTGGTGGGAAAGTTATGGAATTATAACCTTTGTGCCTTCACAGCACTGGTCCAAGAGATTCATCTTTGACACAATGAAATCCCTGTGGGGTGGATACTTCATAAATGGCGCTTCAAAAATCTATTACTCAGGCGATACCGGTTTCAACGAAAGCCTCTTCTCTATGATAAAAGAAAAAACCGGGGAAATGGATATTGCCATTCTGCCAGTCGGCGCATACGAGCCAAGATGGTTTATGAAAACCAATCACATAAATCCTGAAGATACACATAAGATTTCAATCATTCTTAAACCTAAAATTCTCATACCTGTTCACTGGGGCACATTCCGTGAGGGCGATGAGCCAATTGACCTGCCGCCTAAGGAACTTTCCAGTGTTTGGCGAGCTGATCCAGACGGAAGCGAGCTGAAAATATTAAAGATTGGGGAAACTATAAAACCGGAAGATTGATATTAAACTCATTATTCCACTGTAACGCTCTTGGCGAGATTTCTCGGTTGATCCAGATCTGTGCCTCTCAGGACTGCGACATAATAAGCAAACAGCTGCAGCGGCAGGATAAGCGCAACTGGCAAAAGCAGTTCCGGAACATCCGGAATATAAAATATATCGTCCGCAACCTTTTTAATATCATTATCCCGCTCCGTTGCAAGAGCAATGATTCTGCCATCCCTTGCCTTAACCTCCGCCATGTTTGACAAGGTTTTTTCATATGTTTTCCCTTTAGGGCATAAAAAAAACGAAGGCATATCCTCGTCAATCAAGGCAATCGGACCATGCTTCATTTCCCCTGCGGAATAGGCTTCAGCATGTATATATGAAATCTCTTTCAACTTAAGAGCCCCCTCCATAGCAACAGGAAAACTTATCCCGCGTCCAAGATAGAGAAAATGCTTAAATGCATAGAATTTCCTTGCCAGCGCTCTGATCCCCACGCTCCTTGCTAAAATTTTCTCCGCAATCTTGGGTAATTTCAAAAATTCCCTGATAAAATTTTTTCTTTCTCTGGCTCCTGTTGCGCCGGTTTTCTGAGAAAGCACAATGGCAAGCAATGTCAATACCACAATCTGCGCCGTATATGCCTTTGTGGAAGCAACCCCGATCTCAGGACCGGCTCTTGTATACAGAGTGAGACCCGATTCTCTCGGAATAGAAGAATCCATAACATTGCAAATGGATATTACAGCGGCGCCCTTGGATTTTGCTTCGCGTATGCCTGCAAGAGTATCGGCAGTCTCTCCTGACTGGGATATAGCAATCACCAGCGTTTCTTTATTCACTACCGGATTTCTGTACCTGAACTCAGAGGCATGGTCCACATACACCGGAATCCCTGCCAGATCCTCAATAATATACTTGCCAACAAGTCCGGCATGATACGATGTTCCGCAGGCAACAATACAAATATTTGTGATATTCGCAAGCAGATTATTCAGCGCCCTGGAATCCTCAAACAGCGCCTCGCCGCTCTCAAGAGAATACCTTCCCCTGAGCGTTTCAGCAATTATACCGGGCTGTTCAAATATCTCCTTTTCCATAAAATGTGAAAATCCTTCCTTCTCAGCCATTGAAGCGGTCCAGGTGATTGTGCTGGGCAATCTTTTAATTGTATGTCCTTTAAAATCGGAGAGTTTTATTGATCTGGAGTCAATTTTTGCCGCCTCCATATCGTTCATAATCGTAATGTGATTGGTATATGGTAAAATTGCAGGAATGTCTGAAGCTAAAAAATTTTCGGAATCACCTGAACCAACAACAAGAGGGCTGTTAAGCCTCGCTGCCATTATAAAACCAGGTTCCTTTTCGTAAAGAACAACTATTGCAAAAGACCCTTTCAGATCCTTGATTGCTCTGAAAAATGCCCTTTCAAAACCAAGTCCTGATTTTATGTAATTATCAATTAAATGCGCAATTACCTCTGTATCCGTCTGCGATCTAAAAACATGTTTTTTCTTTATTAGTTGGGCCTTAAGAGACAGATAATTTTCAATAATTCCATTATGCACAACAACAACACCGCCGGCCCTGTGCGGATGAGCATTTTCATCGCTTGGCATTCCATGTGTAGCCCACCTTGTATGTCCGATGCCGATATGGCTATTCAGATTTTTCCCTTCTAACAGTTTCTCCAGTTCCTTGATCTTACCCTTCTTTCTAACAACATCAAGAGACTTGTCTGTAAATACCGCAATGCCGGCGGAATCATAGCCCCGGTACTCCTGCCGCTTAAGAGCATCTACCAATACCGGGACAGCATTCCTGCTGCCTATATATCCGACAATGCCGCACATGCTACCGTTCGCCTTTCCTCGTTATAAACCGCTTGTAAAAACCAGGGATATTGCTTTGGCGCGCCCTTGATATGCCAAGACTGCCGGCGGAAACATCTTTAGTAATAGTTGACCCTGCCCCGATGTAAGCATTCTTTCCT
Source organism: bacterium (assembly GCA_036514535.1). Classification (GTDB taxonomy): domain Bacteria; phylum JAMCPX01; class JAMCPX01; order DATBWZ01; family DATBWZ01; genus DATBWZ01. The sequence goes on along the minus strand of DATBWZ010000109.1, from coordinate 45,145 downwards.
ATTTTTACAGGAGCCACAAATTGTGTGTCGCTTCCTACAAACACACCGTTGGCTATACTTGTCTTATGTTTTTTAAATCCGTCATAATTGCAGGTAATGGTCCCGCACCCTATATTAACATTCCTTCCTATCTCAGCATCTCCAAGATACGACAGGTGCGATGCCTTAGTATTTTTTCCTATCACGGTATTCTTCAATTCTACAAAATTTCCAATGCGGGAATCTTCGCCTACTGTGCTGTTGGGCCTGAGATGAGCAAAAGGACCAATTTGCGCCCCGGATTTAATGACGCTGTCCCGTATTACGGAATAAGATTTTACACGGACATTCTTGCCAAGGTGGGAATTTATAATAGTTGCCCCCTGCTCTATAATGCATCCGCTGCCTACGGTAGTATTACCTAACATAAAGGTGTTAGGATAAATTATACAATCTGGCTTTATCCGGACATCAAAATCAATGTATGTTGAATCGGGATTAAGAAATGTAACGCCGTTCATAGCATACCTTTCAATGAGCCTTTTTCTCATAATTCTGTCGGCCTCGGCAAGCTCAAGTCTCGTATTTACGCCCCTGATTTCTTCGTGTTTTTGAATGGGAAGCGCAAAGATCTTTTCTCCCGCACTGTATGCGTAATTTAGTATATGAGGCAGATAATATTCTCCTTGCTTATTATCCTTTAGGGTATTTTTAAGGGCTCTGAAAAGAAATTCAGCGTCAACAAGATATACTCCTGCGTTAATCTCTTTAATAGCTTTTTCTGAAGCAGTCGCATCCGTTTCTTCAACAATTTTCCACACCCGGCCGGAATCATCCCTGATCACCCGCCCATAACCATGTGATTTTTCAAAAACCGCTGTCATCAAGCTCAAAGTAGCTCCTCTGCGTCTGTGCAGAGCGACGAATTGCCGCAGGGTTTCCATACTGAGCAGCGGAACATCGCCGGATAAAATCATAACGCTGCCTGAAAAATTCTTAAGAACTCTCTTTGCACAAAGAACGGCATGCCCGGTGCCAAGTTGCTCTTTCTGGACAGCAAAGGTTACGCCCTTGATACTACCCGCGGATTCCCTGACAAGATGTTCTTTGTGACCAACGACAATAACGATCCTGCTTGCCCTGAGTTTCTGAGCATTGTGCACCAGATAAAAAATCATAGATTTTCCCGCAATTGGCATAATAACCTTTGGGAGAGTGGATTTCATTCTCTTCCCCTTTCCCGCAGCAAGAATTATTACAGCAAGATTTTGCATAGTTGAGTTATACTAACACAAATTTTACGCTTCTACAATTTTCTTATAAACCTTTTCTGTCCGTTCAACCATCATGTCCGTGGTAAAGTTTTCTGATACCAGAGATCTCCCTCTTTCGCCCATAGCTTTCGCATCCTGCGAATGATCAAGCAGAAAGATTACCGCTTCGGCAATCGCACCGGGATCACGAGGCGGCACAAGCATTCCCGTTTCCATATGCTTTACAATCTCCCTGTTTCCGCCAACATCGGTAGCCACAACCGGAAGTCCCATAGCCATTGCCTCACGGAGCGTCCCCGATAACCCTTCCGCGCCAGTAGACGAACAGACAAAAATTGTCAGATTGGACATAACTTCCGGAACATTGTTTTTGAATCCAAGCAACGCAGTTTTTTCAGCAATACCGTGTTTATTGACCAAATTTTTCACCTTTTCAGAATCAGTATCCCTGCCAGCAAGCAAAAAACAGCATTCGGGCTTTTTATTTCTGATAATCCGAGATGATTCAAGAAATACCGATTGACCCTTCCAGTGCGAAAAATTTGCAACGCTGCCTACTACTGGAGCATTAAATGATTCTCCTTTTCTTTCCCCGGGGTGAAATTTCTTTATGTTGACTCCGCTGTAAATAACCTCAAGTTTATCTGCAGGCACGCCAAACTTTTCAAGCTCTCTTTTTACAGCATTAGCAACGCAGATAAATTTTTTGATTTTTGAATTAATGTATTTCCACCTGGCTGGAAAATTGTTCTCAATAGGAAAAGACACCCTTCTGGTTACGACCAGCGGCGGCATCCGGGTAAAATACGAAGACAAAAGTGCTACAGCATGAGCCCTTGGATGCTGGGCATGAACTATATCAATGCCAGACCTGCGGCAGAAAAAAGCAAGTTTTATTGCTGAATAGAAATCAATGTCATTGAACATAGGCAGAACAATAGCGTTGAATCCGGCAGTTACTGCCTTTTCTTCAATAGAACTTCCTGTGGGACACCCGACAATAACAGTATGCCCCCTATCCCTCATACCGCAGGAAAGTGCAAACATCTGTTCAGCTCCCCCGGACCATCCTTGTTTTTCAGAACTTATGTGTAAAATTTTCATCGTGTTCTTTAAAAATTCTCTCACACATCCTGAAAAACTCAAAAACTTTTTTAAAATTTTGTTGACAAAAATTTTTAACTTGTTACCATTTATAAGTCAATTTATGGACGCTGAGGAGAAAAAACAATGTTTGTACCAGCAAAGGTTTTTCTAACAAAGGGAATAGGCAAACACCGCGAAAAACTCACGAGTTTTGAGATGGCATTAAGAGATGCAAAGATCGCTGAATTTAATTTGGTGAAGGTAAGCAGCATTGTTCCTCCTGCCTGCAAGATCATTCCGTTAAATATGGGCTACCAGACGCTCCAGAGGGGGGAGATCGTGTACTGCGTGCTTTCGGAAAACTCATCCAATGAACCGCATAGACTGATAGCTGCATCCATCGGTGTTGCAATTCCAAAAGCTGAACATTTGCATGGCTATCTATCCGAGCATCACAGTTTCGGCCAAACTGATGAGGTCGCAGGCCATTATGCTGAAGAACTGGCAGCATACATGCTTGCAACCACAATCGGTGTTGAGTTCGATACCACGCAGAGTTTTGATAAACAACAAAATATCTGGAAGATAAGCGGGCATGAAGTAACAACAAGAAACATTACGCAATCTGCTACCTGCGATAAAGAAGGATTATGGACTACAGTTGTCGCTGCTGCGGTCTTTGTCCCATAGCAAGAAATGCATAACCTGTTAAAAATACCTATCCATCCATATTCAGTTAACTACAAAAATTCATCCGTTTACTCTGCTATTAAAAGCATGGAGAACACATCCTATCAGGGCAGATCTCTCGGCATAGCTTTTAAAATACTTGATAAAATGCTCTCTGACAGAGTGACTATATTCATGGGGCTGGCCGGCGCCATGATTCCAGCGGGCATGAGAAATATTATAGTCTACCTTATGGAACACAAGTACATTGATTGCCTCGTCTCAACCGGCGCCAACCTTTTTCACGACTGCCATGAAAGCCTTGGGTTCAAACATTACAAGGGAACCCCTGCGATTGATGATAAGTTGCTTAGAAAAAAAAGGATTGACAGGATTTATGATACATTTGCAAATGACAGGGAATTTGCAAAAGTGGACCGTTACATAATTAATTTCGTTGAATCACTGGATTTCTCAAGAAATTACACCACAAGGGAATTCTTCTATCTTCTGGGAAAAAGACTATCAAAGGCTGGGGCTACGGAAGGGATTATCACGGCCGCATACAAGGCAAATATTCCCATTTACTGCCCTGCTGTGGGGGATTCTTCTTATGGAATTGCACTTGCAATATTATCACATCTTAAAAACAGGAATTTTAAGTTTAATGTCATAGAAGATGTTCTTGAAACCGCTAAAATAACAGCGAATGCTCCAGCCTGCGGCGAATTTATAATTGGCGGCGGGACACCGAAAAACTTCATACAGCAATCCGAGGTTGTGTCGCACATGTTAAAATTCAATGTGCAGGGATTGAAATATGCAGTCCAGCTGAGTCAAGACAGCCCTGTATGGGGCGGGCTCTCCGGCTGCACTTTTGAAGAGGCAACTTCATGGGGAAAAATAGCGTTTGATGCAAAAAAGATCTTTGTCCATGTTGATGCCACAATCGCATTACCCCTGCTTGCATCAGCCCTTGCGGAGAAAAGAAAGAACAAGAAAAGGACGCCGGCGCTGAAACTTGAAATCTCTGGAGAAAAATTAAAAATAATATCCAGAAAGAAAAAATAAAACATGATCAATACTGCCTTCCTTGCGGATCAAACGCCATTTGCTGAATCCAAAATTGTAATCTTACCAATTCCATATGAAAAAACAACATCGTACATTCATGGGACTGCTCTTGCTCCAAGAGCAATTCTTCACGCCTCCAGGGAGGTGGAGTTTTATGATGAGGAGGCGGATGCCGAGGTTTTTTATAAAACAGGAATCCATACTCTGCCACAGATTCCCTGCAACGGGAAAACGGAGCAAATTCTTAAACGGATTGAATCTACTGCGGAGAAACATATTAAAAAAAATAAATTCTTAGTATCGATCGGCGGAGAACATACGATCACCTATCCTCTTGTTAAAGCACATTCAAAACACTTTAAAAATCTTTCGGTTTTAATAATAGACGCACACGCTGATCTAAGAAGTGAATATCAGGGATCGCCGTTTAGCCACGCCTGCGCAGCCTATCTTATCCGAAATATTGCGAATATTACCCTGACGGGAATACGGGCATACTCCGAAGCCGAAGCTCAGCTGATCAAAAGAGAACGAATAAACACATTCCCTTCTTTCAGAATTCACAGGAACAGAAAATGGATTGACGATGTTTTGCACACCCTGACAGAAAATGTGTATGTCTCCGTTGATCTTGATGGCATTGATCCTTCACTGATGCCTTCTGTAGGAACACCGGTTCCCGGCGGATTAACATGGGAAGAAGCCACTAATCTCCTGAGGCGCGTATCAGAGAAAAAGCTTATCGTGGGCATGGATTTTGTGGAATTGTGCCCAAGCAAATATCTTTCGTACTCAGACTTTACAGCAGCAAAACTTATTTACAAGGCAATCTGTTATGTTTTCTCCGGAAAAAAGTAAAGGCAAAACCTCCGGATAGATTCCGAATAGGCGCTAATGGGACCATCCAGGCAAAAACTCAAAGGGCTGATGGCTGTAACATACAGAATTGGCAAACCTTTGGATGAATTTATTGAACAGATAGAAGGCGCTGCTGCAGGAGGAGCGGATATTATTGAACTCAGGGAAAAAAATATATCGGAAACCGAATTGATTACTATTGCCGGAAGGGTGAAAACAATAACCGATAAATACAATATCCCGCTTATTTTAAACGATTATCCTGAGATCGCTGCAAAGATCAATGCGGACGGCGTCCATCTCGGACAGAGCGATCCTGCTATTTCTGCGGCAAGAAGGATTTTGCCCGCGGGGTCAATTGTCGGCGGATCGGCATACAACAGCATTGAAAGGGCGATGAGAGCAGAGGCAGAAGGCGCTGACTATGCAGCAATGAGTTCCCCGTATAAATCTCTCTCAAAGCCGTTGAAAAAATTAACCACGCCGGAGATAATCCGCGAAACCAAAAAGCGTCTTAAGATTCCGCTGTTTGTGATTGGCGGAATCACAGAGGAGAATGCAGAAGAGATTATGTCGCTCGGAATTGATGGAATCGCAGTGATGAACGGAATTTTTTCAAAAGATAATACTGAAAAAGCAACGAGAGAAATCAAATCCGCAATAGAAAGATTTTTATAGGAATTATAATTCCCTCCGAATATATCTTTTTTACAGAATGGCTTTTACGGCTTCCTTTGCCATTGTCAAAAAAGGCTCGGAGATAAAACCAAGGAAAACCGCGGCAAACATAAGAACTAAAATAGTTATATTTAAAGGACTGGCAGTTGCAGGAAAAGCAGAGGACTGTTCATCCTCCATATACATTGCAACAACTATCCGGAGATAATAGTAGAGCGACACAGCGCTCATCATAACTGCAATAACAACGAGTCCTGTAAAGCCGGCTTTTATTGCCGAGGAAAAAAGGTAAAATTTGCCAAAAAACCCGGCCATAGGCGGTATGCCGGCAAGGGAAAGCACAAAAACTGACAGAGATGCAGCAAGAACCGGCTGACTTTTGGAAAGGCCGGCGATATCAAAAATTGTCGCGCCTTTTTCAGTTTTCTCTATCCCAAGAATAATGGCGAAGGCGCCAAGTGTTGCAACGGAATACACAATAAGATAGAAAAGCACTGCCGAAAACCCGTCGTCAGCCCCAAGAAACCCAACCAGGATGTATCCCGCATGGGCAACGCTTGAATAAGCCAGCAGCCTCTTCAAGTTTGTCTGCGGCAGAGCCATCAAATTTCCGGCAATCATTGTAATTACTGAAAGCCACCAAAAGAGATCAGTATATATCTCGGAAGGAAGGACATTGAATACCCTCAGAAGGGCAATAACACCGCCAGCCTTTACACCTGCTGCCATGAACGCACTCACAGAGGTTGGCGATCCCTCATACACATCGGGAACCCACATGTGAAACGGCACAAGCGCTACCTTAAAAGCAAACCCTGCAATTACAAACAGAAAGCCCGTAATAAGAAATGGAGTCTGTATAATATTTGGCATAACAATTTTCATAACCTTTAGATTAACACTCCCTGTTGCTCCGTAAATAAGAGCGATCCCCATAATTAACATTGCTGCCCCAAAGGAGCCAAGAAGAAAATACTTAAACGCCGCCTCTGCCCCGGTTGAACTCCTCCGGACACCGGCAAGAATATAGACCGAGATAGACAGCATCTCAAGGCTTATGAAAAGCATCATCAGATCATTCGTAGAAACAATAAACAATAAACCTGCACTGGCAATGAACAACAGAAAATAATATTCGCCCTGAAGCACATTCCCTGCTTTAATATAATCGTAAGAAATTACCATGACAATCAAAGCTATGAAGAGAAACAATATCCATAAAAATTGAGAGAATGAATTTATAGTGACAGCACCATAAAAGGAAGTCATCCTCAGATCCATGGATAGAAAATTGTAGAAAATTATACCAGCAAGTCCAATCAGGCTCATTAAGCCGGCCCAGTATTTTTTACTCTCGGGCAGGAAAAAAGAAGAAAATAACACCCAGACCGAAACGAGCACAAGCAAAATAGGGACTGCAACCCCGATCAGCCCAATGTCCGCAATTGTACTATTCACCGCATTCCTCCTGTGCCGACCCGCAAGGATTGCTTTTCACTTCAGAAGGCGCCGACTTTACTATTCCGGCCAATCTGATAAATTCATTTACCGAAGTTTCCATTTTTCTTAGAAACGGTGTGGGGTAGATTCCGATAAAAATAATAAATGCGATAACCGGAACCATATATGCCCATTCCCTCGGACTCATGTCCTTTATATTTTTATTTTCTTCCTTAGTAACTCTGCCAAAGATAACCCTCTGATACATGGACAACATATAAACTGCCGAAAGAACAATCCCCAGTACACCTATAGAGGTCAGCACCGGAAATTCATGAAAGGCGCCAAAAAGGATAAGAAATTCGCCGACAAACCCATTAAGTCCGGGTAGCCCTATTGACGAAAGCATGACAATCATAAAAAATACAGAGAAAACGGGAATAATCTTTGCAAGGCCACCAAAATCATCAATAATCCTTGTATGCCTGCGCTCATATAGCATGCCCACAATAAGAAAGAGCGCCCCGGTGCTCAATCCGTGATTTACCATCTGAAGCACAGCGCCCTCAACGGCATTCACCTGAATGGCAAATACGCCGAGCATTACAACGCCAAGATGCGCAACAGAAGAATATGCAACAAGCTTTTTCACATCATCCTGGCTCCAGGCAACAAGAGAACCGTAAATAATTCCAACTACGCCGATCAGCGCAATATAAGGAGCAGCAGCAACAGCAGTTTCGGGGAATATGGGAACAGCAAACCTTATAAAACCATAAACCCCCATTTTTAAAAGCACACCGGCAAGGATTACGCTGCCGGCTGTTGGAGCCTCCACATGAGCGTCTGGCAGCCATGTATGGAACGGGAAAACAGGAACCTTTATCCCGAAGGCAAGCACAAAAGCAAGGAAAAGCCAGAATCCAGTATTCCCAGGAATAACCGTCTTATAGAATTCAAATAAATTGAAGGAATAGAACCCGAACTGCTCGTGGTGCAGGAAGAAAATCATGATAATTGCAACAAGCATAAGCAGGCTTCCTATCATTGTGTAGATGAAAAATTTTACCGCTGCATAAATCCTTCTTTTGCCGCCCCACACGCCAATTATCAGATACATTGGGATAAGCATCGCTTCCCAGAAGAGATAAAAAAGAAAAACATCAAGAACCACAAAAACTCCAAGTATGCCGGTCTCAAGCAACAGGAGGGAAATATAATACTCCTTTTCCCTTGCCTGGATATAGTTGAACGACGAAAGCACAGATATCGGAGCGAGAAAGGTTGTCAGAAGCACCATGAAAAGACTGATTCCGTCAATTCCGATATAGTACGAAATCCCAAGGCTCTGCATCCATGGGATATTAACCACAAATTGCATCTCCGTGAGTGTCTCGTTGTAACCGAAATACAGCGGAATTGATACCAGAAAACCAAGGAGTGAAATTCCCAACGCCACATTTTTCAACAACTGATTCTTATCTTTGGGAATAAAAAGAAGAATCAGAGCACCCGCTGCCGGCAAAAATGTTACAATTGAAAGCAAATTGTTAAACAATCCGTCCACTATATAAACCTCTTAAGAACAAAATAGATTATCATAACGACTCCAGCAACAAAGATTAATGCATAACTTTGGGCATTTCCTGACTGCAGCCGTCTTAAAATACTGCCGATATTGTAAACGATTCTCGCAGAACCATTGACTATTCCCCCGTCAATAATCCCGGCATCAAAAAATCTGAAGCATATCTTATCAGAAAACCATCTGGGTGTTCTAACAAAAAGATAATCGTAAATCTCATCAACATAAAACTTGTTTAAAATCACAGTATAGACCGAAGAAAGCGTTTCTTTCACCCGTTCCGCTCTGCCGCTCTTCTGAATAAAAAACGCAAAGGTTATTCCTGCAATTCCTGCAAACACAGAAAGTCCTATGAGAAGATCTTCTGTACCCTTGCTTATCTCATGGTGGCTGCCTTCCCATTTTTCAAGGAAATGCGGAATGTCTATGAATCCGCCGGCAATACAAAGAACAGCCAGTATGCCCAACGGAATGGTCATTACCGCAGGAGATTCATGAGCCGAATGCCCACGTTTCTCTCCGAAAAATGTCAGGACAATCAGCCTTGAGATGTAATAGGCAGTCATTGCAGCAGTAATCAGCCCTGCAAACCAAATAATCTTGTTGCCACCGGCAAAAACACTTTCAAGTATCATATCCTTGCTGAAAAAACCGGCAAATGGCGGAATCCCGGAGATGGCAAGCCACGCAAGTCCCATAACCAGAAAAGTCCATTTCATATCAGCCCTGAGCCCTCCCATTTTTCTCATATCCTGTTCGCCATGCAATCCGTGTATCACGCTGCCCGCTCCGAGGAAAAGAACCGCCTTGAAAAAAGCATGTGTCATAAGATGGAAAACCCCTGCTGCGAACGCACCGGCGCCCACAGCCATAAACATATAGCCAATTTGACTTATTGTTGAATAAGCCAGGACCTTCTTAATATCCGTCTGGAGAAGTCCTATAGTAGCACCGAGAACAGCAGTGAAACATCCGACAGCAAGCACAACACTTAATGCTGAAGGCACCAGTTCATAAAGAAAATACATCCTCGTCAGCATGTATACCCCGGCAGTTACCATGGTCGCCGCATGGATTAGTGCAGATACCGGCGTCGGGCCTGCCATTGCGTCTGGAAGCCAGACATAAAGCGGGAACTGGGCGGATTTTCCCGTAGCCCCCAAAAACAAAAGAAGCCCTATAAGGAACAGAGCATTGATGCCAAAAAAACTCTCTCCGGCAATTAGCGGAATGTGGTGGCTCAACGACTGGAAATCAAAGGCAAATATGCCTTTATTGCCAAGAAGATAAAAAAGTAGAATTAATCCGATTATAAATCCCGCATCCCCTACCCTGTTAACTATAAATGCCTTCTTGCCTGCCGAAGCCTTTTCATTATCCTCGTACCAGAATCCAATCAGCAGATACGAGCACAGTCCAACGCCCTCCCAGCCGACAAACATTATGAGAAGGCTGTCCGCAAGAACAAGAATAAGCATAAAAAAAACAAAAAGGTTGAGATAGGCGAAATACCTGGAGAATCCCTTATCGCCAGCCATATACCCTATGGAATATACATGGATAAGAAAGCTTACCCCGCTAACCACAAGCGCCATTACCGCAGATAGAGCATCAAAATGAAGGGATATGCTGATATTTAAATTTCCCGAAGCAATCCAGGTATAGAGTCTATCATTTAACAGCCGTTCTCCTTCCGGTAAATTTATCAGTTTAAGAAAAGAGAGTATTGAGATAATAAAGGAAATGCCGATTGCCGATGAGCCAATTATTCCGGCCAGTTTTTCCGGAAGTTTTCTGCCAATCAGGCCATTAACAATAAAACCCATCAGGGGCACAAACGGAATCCATTTCAACAAAGAGTAAATATTAGTTTCCATCTCATCCTCTCAGGTTGTTTATCTTGTCCACATCGGTTGTTTTTAGTTGTCTGTAAATCAATATTGCAATTGCAAGACCAACCCCTGCCTCGGCTGCAGCAATTGCAAATATAAACATAACATACACCTGACCACTCATGTCTCCTATAGTTTTTGATAATGATACAAAAGCAAGGTTTGCTGCATTAAGCATTAATTCAATGAACATAAGCAGGATTATTATATTTCTCCGTAAAAGAAAACCGATCACCCCTATTCCGAAAAGAACAAAACTTAGAAAGAGCGGTACCTGGGTCAACATCTATTATAGCCTCCTCTTTGCTATCAGTATTGCACCAACTATTCCCGTAAGAAGAAGAAGTGATATCAGTTCAAACTGTAAAGCAAATCGGTCAAAAATAAGCATGGAAAGCGCATTTATATCATCGCTCCCAGAGGTTGCAAATGGAACCTGCAGATTAAACGATCTTCCAACGCTTATCAGTTCCCATATTAATATTATACCTGCCGGTATGGCTAGTAATTTGGCTATCGGACTTTTGATAAGGTTTAAATCGGATTCTCTCATCGGAATAATGGTAATAGCGATAACAAAAAGAACCATTATAGCTCCCGCATAAAGGATAATCTGCAGAAAAGCAAGCAGATGGGCGCCCAGAAGTATATATATGCAGGCAGTGGAAATAAGAACAAGGAGCAGCGAAAGTGCTGCGCTGACAGGATTCTTCTGGAACAACAACATTACTGCTCCCATAATTGCCAGTGCACCGAAAATATAAAATGAGATATTCATAACAATGACCTCACCGTTTTATGCCTGATTTATCAAGAAGTTCAATCCAGAGCCTCTGTGTTGCGCCTTTTCTGCTCGAATATTCACCACCAGGGAGGTTCTTCAATAGATCACCCTTTGTCAGCATCAAAGTTTCCCTTGCATATGCTCCACCAGGAATAATCTCCGTATCCATGATAATTGCATCCTCCGGACATGCCTCAACGCACATGCCGCAGAATACACACCTGGACAGATCTATGTTAAACTTAACCGGATATTTTTCAATCGGGTCGTCAGCGTATTCTCCTGCTTCAATGTAAATGCAGTATGCCGGGCATGCAGTCGCACACATAAAACAAGCTACGCATTTTGGTTTGCCATCTGGTCTCATTTTCAACCTGTGCTGGGTCCTGCACCTTGCTGCGCCCTCAAGCCTCAAATGTTCCTCAGGATACCTTATTGTTGGAACGCGGGTTATATCTATAAGATTGCGGAAGAAATGGGTAACGGTAACAAGCATTCCCTTTACTATCTCAATGAGATAAATCTTCTCAAGGAATGTAAGATTCCTTTGTTTTATCTTTTTTATGCCAATCATAACTTCTCACCAAAGATGAGCATGATCACACCGGTTATAAAAATATTCAGAAGCGCCAGAGGGAGTATTCCTTTCCAGCATAGCCCCATTAACTGATCAAACCTGAACCTCGGCAGCGTCCATCTGACAAGTAGCAAAAACCAGCACATAAATATCACTTTAATAGAAAATGAGGCAACCTGGAGCATTGCAACGAGAAAATGCGGAAGTTTTACCATAATATCTCCTGGAAGATGGAACCCGTCATTCAAAAGGAAAGGAATCTGCCAACCTCCGAGAAAGAGCGTGGTCGCGATAGAAGCAATCAGCACAATCTCAGCAAACTCGCTGAACATGAACATCGCAAAACGCATCCCACTGTATTCCAGAAAATAACCTATTATCTCCGATTCACCCTCTGGCAGGTCAAAGGGCGTCCGTTTGTTCTCTGCAATGGCTGCTACCATAAAAAGAATGAATGCCGGAAATTGATATACAACGCCCCATGCGGGAATGAATCCCCAGAGCATTTGTCCCTGTTTTACAACCATTTCCTGCAGACTGCCGGACCCATAAATCATCAGAATTCCCACAAGGGTGAGCCCGAGTGTAACCTCGTATGATATCATCTGTGCTGCTCCCCTCAATCCACCGAGGAGAGAAAAATTGTTCCTTGATGCCCATCCGCCAAGAAATGTCCCGTATATCCCAAGCGATGATATGGCAAAGAGAAAAAATATCCCAAGCTGCATATTTGCAATCTGAAGGTTTACATTCATAGTCCCTATCCGGATATAATTTCCAAAAGGAATTACAGCAAATATTGTGAGTACCGGAACAAGAGCAAGCACAGGAGCGAGGGTAAATATAATCCTGTTTGCCCTGCCTGGGATAAAATCCTCCTTCATAATAAGCTTCACAGCATCCGCTATAGCATGGAACACCCCAAAAGCAGTAACCCCCATGATTCCTGCCCTGTTAGGACCGATTCTGTCCTGCATCAACGCACTAACCTTGCGCTCTGCCCAGGTAAGCAGAGTCGTCAGTGTCAGCACCCCGCTAATGACGGCTAAAATCTTAACAAGTGTAATCAGAATAAATTGCCAGCCTATCATAATACCTTCACGCCCTTTTCCCCAATTTTCTCATAAGTAATACCGTTAATTTCTTTTATAGTTTGAGAGAGTTTTCCCAAGATAGCACTCCGGTCTTTTAATTCAATTGATTTTCCCATAAGTAGTGATGCTTCGTTCAACAATTCCCAAAGAGGCTTGATGCCGTCTTTTGCTGAAACAGCAGGCTCGGTCTTCTGCAGCAACCCGGCGTAATTAATAAACATTCCCCTTTCCTCAAAGCAGGTAGGTACAGGCAGAATACAGTCAACCTGCCACGGGAAATTGCTCATATCGGACATAAACCCGATTATCTTCGGTTTGGGCGCATCCGACAGAACTTCGCTTAATTTCTCCCTAAAGAAATAAAGGTCATTGCCGGATACAATCACTAACTTGATTCTGCCGGCTTTCAATAAAGAAAAAAACTGGTCTATAGAGATGCCGTTATTGGCAGTATGTATAAGCCTGGCGCCACTTGAATTCGGCATCGGATCTTTATTAATCAGAATGCCGTCCTTTATTCCCTGTTCAAATGGAAAATCCATGCAGATGTTTTTTGTTCCGATGGACTTTCTTGCAAACTCTGCCAGGGCGAGATTGTTCTCAAGCGATTGATTTGCTGATCCCATAACTCCAATAGAATCTGCACCGTTATCTTTTATTATTTTTTCTATAATTTTTATTGTTTCCTTCAGGACATCCTTAATATTCCCTGGGTTAATGCCTTCATTTACCCTTATGTCCGCTTTAGTAACCCTGGACTCTGACATTAACACCTTATATGAAAGCCTTCCGAAGTCGCACATCCAGTGGCCATTTACATTCCCGTTGTGCCTCGGAAGAAGACGATAAACTTTTCCATTTCTGTGATGCGCCTCAACATTGCATCCTGTAGCACACCCCGTGCAGATGCTATTAGTTCTCTGCAAAAACCACACCCTGGATTGAAACCTGAAATCTCTTGATGTTATTGCTCCCACAGGGCATATATCGGCAAGGTTCAGCGAATACGGATTATCTACAGTCTTCCCCTCTCTCAGATCAATCTCTGAATTATCTCCTCTCTCCGCAACCGTCAGTTCTTCGGTTTTTGTTACCTCCTGAAGAAATCTCACGCACCTGGAGCAGAGGATACACCTCTCATTATCAAGAACAAGGTTGTTTCCAATAATTCTTCTTTTTCTCCGCCTGATCTTATCTTCCTGGCGGAACCTGCTGTGATAAAGCCCGTAATCCATGTAGTAATCCTGAAGGAAGCACTCACCTGCCTGGTCGCAGATAGGGCAATCCAGCGGATGATTGATCAGGAGAAATTCAAGTATTTCCTTCCTTGCACTTTTTACCTTCTCTGTATCCGTATGAACCACCATGCCGTCCATAACCTGGGTAGAACAGGCAGGCATAAGTTTTGGCGCTTTTTCAACCTCAACAATGCACATCCGGCAGGTTGCCACAATTGACAAGGACGGATGATAGCAGTAGCGCGGGATATAAATGCCAACCCGTTCAGCCGCCTTTATAATAGAGGTGTTCGCCTCAACATCAATAGTCCTGTTGTCTATTGTTATCCTTGGCATTTGTTATACTCCATCATTTCCTGAGCATTTCATGCTCTTGCCACTGCTCTCCCGCATATTTTCCCGGCTGCATGATCTATAAATTCATGTCTGAATTTTTTCACAAAACTAAGAACCGGCATGGCAAGGGCATCTCCAAATGGACAAAGGGTTCGGCCCATTATGTTATTCGCCACCGATTCAATCAATTCAACATCCCCAGGTACACCCTTTCCTTTTTCAATCCTGTGCAGAACCTTCTCAATCCATCCGCTTCCCTCCCTGCAGGGTGTACACTGGCCGCAAGACTCATGATGGTAGAACCTCACAAGAATGTAAAGGGCGTCAACCATGCATGTTTTATCATCAATTATAATTATTGCACCTGAGCCAAGCATGGAACCTGCAGACTGGAGCGATTCGTAATCAAGAGCGACATTCATTGCTTCCTCTGCGGTGAGTACGGGCGTTGACGACCCGCCCGGAATAACAGCCTTCAGTTTTTTTCCATCCAGCATCCCGCCGGCATACTCCTCAAAAAAATTCTTAAAGGGATACCCGAGATCCACTTCATATACTCCGGGTTTTTTCACTGGTCCGCTTATAGAGAAAAGTTTTGTCCCTGTGCTCTTGCCTTTTCCTATGCCAGCATACCAGTCCCCGCCCTTTGCTACAATTGCCGGAACAGCAGCAAGGGTTTCAACATTATTTATAACGGTGGGACAGCCAAAAAGCCCGACCTGCGCAGGAAATGGAGGCTTTACCCTTGGCAATCCTCTTTTTCCTTCAATTGACTCAAGAAGCGCGGTTTCCTCACCGCAAATATAAGCTCCAGCGCCACGGTGTACAATTACATCAAGGTTGTAGCCTGAGTTAAGAATGTTTTTCCCGAGAAATCCATTTTTATAAGCATCGGAAATTGCCTTTTCAAGAATCCTTGCCCCTTTAACAAATTCCCCCCTTATATAAATATACGCCTGATATGCGCCGATGGCATACGATGAGATAATTATCCCCTCAAGCAAAAGATGCGGATCTTTTTCTATAATTACTCTGTCCTTGAATGTCCCCGGCTCTCCCTCATCCGCATTACATACAAGGTATTTCCTGGGTGCAGCCTTTGGAATAAACGACCATTTCATGCCTGTGGGAAATCCGGCTCCTCCACGGCCCCTCAAATTGGATTTTTTTACCTCCTCAATCAGCGCTTCCGGCTTCATTGAAAGCGCCTTTTTCAATATATTGTAACCGCCATTTTTGAGACAGGTCTCAATTTCAAGCTGTTTCGGATCATTAATATTTTTAAACAGGACTTTTTCAGCCATTTTTAAATTCCTTTAACAGCTTTTCAATCTTATCCATTGTCAGATCTTCAAAATAATCATCGTTTACCATCATAACAGGCGCGGTCCCGCACGAACCGAGGCATTCAACTGTTGAAAGGGTGAAGTACCCGTCCGCTGTAGTCTCACCCTCATTGATTCCAAGATTCTTCTTCAGGAAATCAATAATGTTTCCGGCTCCCATCAGCGAACAGGAGATATTTCTGCATACCTGGATGTGAAATTTTCCTACAGGCTTGCGGTTGAACATTGTATAAAAAAGTACAACGCCCTTAATTCTGACAGGAGGAACTTTCAAATAATCAGCAAGCGCATCCATTGCCTCATCCGGAAGATAACCCAGTTCCCGCTGAAGTTCATGCAGTAGCGGAATAATCACAGCCTCTTTCTGCGGATATATACCGAGCAATTGTTCCGCTTTTTTCTTAAAATTATCTGAAAATGAATAATGCATTGCTTACCTTTCGCATTCCCCGGCAATCATATTAATCTGTCCGAATGTGGCAACCACATCCGCGATATAACCCCCTTTAAGCATCTTGGCAAGCCCCTGCATAAGAGCAAAGCACGGAGGTCTTATTCTCACCCTGTAGGGGCGGCCGGTACCATCGCTGACAATATAGTAGCCAAGTTCACCATTCCCACCCTCCACAGCAAAATAAACCTCTCCGGGTGGAGGCTTAACACCCTCGTATATTAACTTGAAATGAGCCATTAGTCCCTCAATGCTGTTGTAAACATCTTCTTTTGCAGGCAACGACACATTGCGTGCCTCCAATGTGATGGGACCATCCGGGATCTGTTTAAGCGCCTGTTCAACAATCCTGATGCTCTGATAGATCTCCTCCATTCTCACAAGATATCTGTCATAGTTATCTCCGGTCTCACCAACAGGGATGTCAAAATCAAATTTGTCATAAACAAGATATGGCTGGGATTTTCGCACATCGTAAGGCACTCCGGTTGAACGGAGGACAGGGCCTGTAAATGAAAGAGCCATAGCATCCTCCTTAGAAATCCGGCCTACTCCCTGCATCCGCTCCATAAATATCCGGTTCCTTGTGAGGATCCGGTCTGTTTCTGCAAGGGACTCTCTGATAGAATTGAGTACTGGCTTGGCTTTATTTTTAAAATCTTTGGGAATATCCTTTGTAACGCCCCCGATGCGTGTATAGGCCGGGGTGATCCTGCCACCGGAAACATCGTCCGTCAACTGATAAATGTATTCCCTTGCCTTGATAAGGTAGAAATAAATTGTAAATGCTCCGAGCTCCATGGCATTTGCTGCAATACAGGTGAGATGGTCCGTAATTCTGGAAAGCTCCGACATAATAACCCTGATATACTTGCACCGCTCCGAAACCTCTATGCCAATAAGTTTTTCAACGGCCAGTGCAAAGCCCACATTATTTATAAAAGGAGACACATAATTCAATCTGTCAGTGTAAGGAACAACCTGGTTGTAGGTAACATTTTCACAAGTTTTTTCAAAACCCCTGTGCAGATAACCGATCTCCACATCGGCGTCAACTATTTTTTCGCCCTCCAGGGTCGCAATTATCCTCACTATCCCGTGCATTGCCGGGTGGGACGGCCCCAGATTTATTACAAGCCGGCCCTCTTCTGCGTTTTCTATCTCTGGTGTTTGCGGTTTTCCAAAAATGTTTTCTTTCATTATCCTAAATCTCTAATCCGGATGGGGTATTCTGGGCTGTCTCTTACGCAGAGGATAGTCTTTCCTCAGAGGATAACCAACAAATTCATCATACATAAGAATCCTGCGCAGATCGGGATGTCCGCTGAACCGTATTCCAAACATGTCATAGACCTCGCGTTCAAACCAGTTTGCGCCGCTCCAGAGAGGCATCAGCGAATCAACCGCGGGATTGGATTCCGGCACCCTTACCTTAACCCTGAGTCTATAATTGTTTATAAAGGAATAAAAGTGATAAACCACTTCAAAACGCTTTTCCCTTCCGGGATAATCAACAGCAGTGACATCCATCAGAAATTCAAAACCCATATCATCCCTCAGATATTTGCATACCTCAAGAAGAGCATCCAGCTTAATTACAACTGTTTCGTCGCCCCTGAAGGAATGCGAGTCAAGAACTATATTGGAAAATTTTTCCTTTAATTTAGGTATCAATACCTCGGACATTTATTTCTTCTCCAGAACTGATTCTCTGCTTACTTTCTCCTGCAGCCTTATAAGCGCATTAAGAACTGCCTCAGGCCTTGGCGGACAACCAGGGATGTAAACATCCACCGGAATTATCTTGTCAATGCCCTGCACAGTTGCATAATTATCGTAAAAGCCGCCGGATGTGGCGCATACGCCAAATGACACCACCCACTTTGGTTCGCACATCTGGTCATACACCCGCTTCAGAACAGGAGCCATCTTCTCGTTTACCGTCCCCACAACAAAAAGGACATCTGCCTGCCTCGGAGAGAACCTCGGGAACTCAGCGCCAAATCTCGCAATATCATAGTGGGATGCCCATACAGACATAAATTCCATGCCGCAGCAGGCTGTAACAAAGGGATACTGAAAAAATGAAAACTTCCGTGCCCAGTTCACCACAGCATCAAGTTTGGATGTGATAATTGATTTTCCAAAAAGCGTCTCTAATCCCATGCCAGCACACCCCTCTTGATTGCATAAAAAAGGCCGAGGAGCAGGATAATTATGAATAAAGTCATTTCAACAAATCCGGCAATGCCAAGAGATCTAAATGTTACGGCCCACGGATAAAGAAAAACAACCTCAACATCAAACATGACGAAAAGTATTGCTACAAGATAAAAATTTACGGAAAATCTGCCTCTTGGGTCGCTCACGGGTTTTACTCCGCACTCAAACGGCTCAAGTTTAGTTGGTGTAGCGTTTTTGGGTCCAAAAAATATTGCCATCGCAAGCATTGAAACAGCAATCAGACCGCCGAAGCCAATTGTCAGAAGTATAGCTATGAATTCATTCACATTGCCCCCACGATATGCAGAATCCACTTAAATAATAGATTCCAGTTTATACCGATGACAATTATTGGCGCAAGTAAAATCAACACTATAAAATACGGTAAAAACCCACCGGCAGGCTTTCTTAATACTGCAATCTTATCTGGCTGCTCAAGAAACATTTTTCTTATTATGCCGGCATAATAGTAGAGGGAAACTACGCTGTTCAAAACGGCAATTAAAACTATGAGATAAAAACCGCGGTGGATAGCGGAAGCAAAAAGGACTAACTTTGCCGCAAACCCTGCAAATGGAGGTATCCCCACAAGTGAGAGCAGAAAAACAGCAAAAGCTACGGACAGGAAGGGCATTCTCCATCCGATGCCTTTGTATTCGTTTATATCCTCTGTACCGATGGATTCCCTGAATAATATCGCAATGTAAAATGCCCCGATGTTCATTATTGCGTAAATTGACAAATAAAACAGGATGGAAACAATCCCTTCCGATGTGGTAACCATAAAACCTATCAGCATATATCCCACATGGCTTATGCTTGAGTAGGCGAGCAGCCGCTTGATGTTATTCTGAGGGATTGCGGCAAGGTTGCCCAGAGTCATGGTAACAACCGAAAGCGCTCCCCAGAGGACATACCACTCCGGCGAATTGATAAATCCGACGGACATATTCTGGTCGGAATTGAATATGGTGTAAAACAATCTCAGAACAGCGGCAAATCCAGCAGCCTTTGGGGCTACAGAGAAAAAAGCGGTCACCGGTGTTGGCGATCCTTCATACACATCGGGCGCCCACATGTGAAACGGCACAGCGGAGATTTTGAAGGCAAGTCCCGCCACGATGAGTCCTACAATAACAAGCATGCTGCCCGGAGTAAAGGCACTCCTTGAATAAGCATCTCTCAGTGCCTCAAAATTAGTTGAACCAAGCATCCCTGCCAGCATTACAATACCAAATAACATTATTCCGGATGAAACAGCGCCGAATATCAGATACTTTAATGCGGCCTCTCTGGAACGCTCAGAATTCCGGGCAAGTCCGGAAAGGGCATAGGATGGCAAACTTACTGTTTCAAAGGCAAGGAAGAACATCACAAGGTCATTGGCTGACGCAAGCAGATACATCCCTACGGTGGCACCAAAAAGCAAAACAAGATACTCTCCGATGTGCTCATCATCCACCTCTGACGAAGACATGAGGATCACAACAGAAAGTATGCCGACAATCGCAAAGAGCGTCTTGAAAAACGCTGCTGTTCTGTCAAAAACAACCGCACCAAACATCAGCGTCGTCTGTCCATACGCATGCTGGTTTACCGAATACAGCGAAACAGCCAATCCAATTATTGATACGGAAACAAGAAGCCACTTTGCCCTTTTCTTAAAGATAATGTCCAGGAGTATCAACACAAGCAGGGTTCCCGAAAGAATAATCTCAGGATAAAGAAATTTTATATTGCCCATGAACTGATAGCCAAATTGAGGCATAACCATCACATCCCTGTTAATGGAAACAGATCCTTGAGACGCACAAAGAACGAGAGTGTATTATCCATAATATGCAGGATCGGCATGGGATAGACGCCGATTATGACAACAATTATTCCGAGCGGGGCAAGGGTGAACATCTCCCTGGCATTAATATCCGGAAGCGTCCTGTATTTTTCATTAATGCCTCCGAGAAAAACCTTCTGAAATGTCCAGAGCATGTATCCTGCTGTTACAACTATTGTTATCACCCCAATAAATACAAGCACCGGGAATGTTCTGTATGCGCCAAGGAAAACAAGCGCCTCGCTGATAAATCCGCTCAATCCAGGGAGTCCCATGGAAGCAAAAAAGGCAAGGCTTGTAATTCCTGCATATCTTGGCATCTGACTCGCAATCCCTCCAAATCCGTCAATCTCCCTGTGGTGCGCCCTGTCGTAAAGAATGCCCACGATTAGGAAGAGCATCCCTGTAATAGTTCCGTGGGTAAACATCTGGAGGACAGCGCCATTAATTCCCTCCTGCGTAAATGATGCCATTCCAAGAAGGACATAGCCCATGTGGCTTATGCTTGAGTATGCAATCAATTTCTTAAAGTCTTTCTGCGCCATAGCAACAAAGGCGCCGTAAACCATATTTATTATTCCAAGCACTGCAAGCCAGAAGGCAGTCTGCAGCGCAATGTCCGGGAGTATCGTATAGCTTATTCTCAATATTCCGTATGTTCCCATTTTCAACAGAACTCCTGCCAGAATAACGCTTATCGGTGTTGGCGCCTCCACATGGGCATCAGGCAGCCATGTGTGAAAGGGGAATACCGGAACCTTTATGGCAAATCCAATATACAGCATCACATACATTATGAGCCTTACAGTCCCGCTCTTTAACCATGGCAGATGGGTTGATTGATCCGATAGAAGAACCATATCAAAAGTATGCTTCACAATATTGGGATCCGGATTAACATCGCTGTTAAAATACAAAGCAAGCATCACAATCAGCATCAGCACGCTGCCGAATAGCGTATAAAGGAAAAATTTTATTGCCGCATATTCCCTTCTCGGACCGCCCCAGATTCCGATAAGGAAATACATCGGAAGCAACACTATCTCCCAGAAAACATAGAAGAGGAAAAAATCAAGCGCAGTGAATACGCCCATCATCCCAGTTTCAAGGAGAAGAAACAGGGCAAAATACGCCTTTTCTCCCCTGTCAATCCCCCAGGAAGCGAATATACAGAGGAAGGAAAGCAGGGCAGTCAGGAAGATCATTGGCACACTCAGCCCGTCTGCACCCAGATAATACTCAATATTAAACATGGGGATCCATTCATAATGTTCAACGAACTGGAAGCCATTCACAGTGGGAGCGAACCTCACCAGCATCACAACCGAAAGCAACAGTGGAATAAATGTAAACAGGGCAGATGTCCACCGTATCAAATTCACGCGCTCCTTTGGCAGAAAAAGCACAACAGCCGTTCCTATCAGGGGAGTAAAAATAATCCATGTTAACAGATGTTCCACTTATATCCTCCTCATACAAATATAATAACCAGGACCAGGCAGATTATGCCAACCACCACAGCAGTGACATAATTCTGGAGGTTGCCGGTCTGAAGCCGTCTGGCTTTGCTGCCTGCTGAAATAACACCATCACTTATACCATTAACCGATCCGTCAACCACAGAGAGGTCAAATTTCCCGCTTCCATAGGATACATCCACAGTTAACGCGCTGGAAGCATTCACTATTCCATCAATAATTTTGATATCAAATTTTGCGAGGATTGAATTCAGAATGAGAAGCATCCTGACAAAAAGAAAATTGTATATTTCGTCCACATAATATTTGTTCAGCAAAACCCTGTAAATCCCGGAGGTCCGGTTTGCAAGTCCTGCGGATACTCCCGGTCTGGCGACATAGAAGAAAAAAGCAACAGAGATGCCTGTTGCTGCAGCCACTATGGAAACAACAACCATAATCCACTCCGAATGCTCGGAAACCGCAGAAACCGCCTTATAAGATGCCACTGGTTCAATAAAATGGTGCATGGTTAACGCGAGTAAACCGCCAACAACGGAAAAAAAGGCAAGAACAGCCAGCGGAATGGTCATCACAGGCGGCGACTCGTGGGCATGAGGCGCATGAGCCCCCGTCCTTCCCCAGAAAGCGAGCAAAAGCATTCTGAACATGTAGAATGCCGTGAGTCCTGCAGTGAAAATTCCGAGCACCGCAAGATAATAATGTCCACTCTTCAAAGTTCCCCAGAGGATTTCATCCTTGCTGAAAAAACCGGCAAATGGCGGAATACCCGAGATCGCAAGTGTGGCTAGAAGCATGGTGATCCAGGTAATTGGCATGCTCTTTCGCAGTCCACCCATCTTTCTAAGATCCTGCTCTCCTGAAAGCCCGTGAATAACACTGCCCGCACCGAGAAAGAGAAGCGCCTTGAAGAATGCGTGGGTAATCAGATGGAACATACCTGCTGAATATGCGCCAACGCCAACTCCAAGAAACATATAGCCCAATTGACTTATAGTTGAGTAAGCCAGGACCTTTTTTATATCGTTCTGGACAAGGGCGATAGTGGCTGCAAAAAATGCGGTCAGCCCGCCAACAACTGCTACTGTCTCCATTGCAAATGGGGACAAGCTGTAAAGAAAGCTCATCCTCGTAACCATATACACTCCGGCAGTCACCATGGTCGCCGCATGGATAAGGGCTGAGACCGGAGTGGGCCCTGCCATCGCATCGGGGAGCCAGACATACAGCGGAAGCTGAGCCGATTTCCCCGTAGCACCCATGAATAACAGAAGGCAGATTATAGTTATCCTCTCACGGCCCAGTAAATGCACATTTTGCTTAATAATGTCAAAATCAAGCGTCCAGACTCCGTGGGAGCCAAGCGACCAAAAAAGAAGGATTATCCCCATAATAAAACCCATGTCTCCTATCCGGTTCACTATGAATGCTTTGATAGCGGCAATTGCATTTTCCACCTTCTCAAACCAGAAACCGATAAGCAGATAGGAACATAGGCCCACGCCTTCCCACCCCAGAAACATAAGGAGGAGATTATTGCCAAGAACGAGAATAAGCATAGAGAATATAAACAGATTGAGATAGGCAAAAAATCTTGTATATTTCTTGTCTCCGTGCATGTATCCAACAGAATAAACATGAATTAAAAAACCTACCCCTGTTACAACAAGCGCCATAAGAATTGAGAGTTGATCAAACCGGAAGGAAACTGAAATATTCAGCATGCCCACATTGATCCATGTGTAGAGATTATCAATAATAACCCTCTCTTCCGGCGGAAGGTGAAGCAACTTAAACAAACCTGCGCAGCTGAAAATAAATGAGAGCAGCACAGCTGACGGGCTGAGAATGCTTACGATTCTCGGACCCAGCCTCCTGCCATAGAATATGGTTATCAGGAAACCGATGAGCGGGAACAGGATCAGCAACCGGATTGGAAATTCGTTTTCCATATCAGCCTCTCAGCACCCTTGCTTCATCTACATCAATTTTCTTCAGCGAACGGTAGATACCGAGTATGATTGCTATTCCAAGCGCCGCCTCAAGCGCTGCAAGAAGAATAACAAAAAGGACAAAAACCTGCCCCTTTGCGCCCAGCGCAGTGTTTCTCGCAAAATTTATAAGATTGAGGTTCACACCGTTTAGAATCAGTTCCACACTTATTAGAATCGCAATGGCATTTTTCCGCGTCAGAACGCCGAATATACCAATTACAAATAGAGCATCGGCAAGCAAAAATATCTCAAAGGGACTCATTTTACCTCCCTCCTTGAAAGAACAGCAGCGCCAATAAGCACAACCAGTAGCACCAGAGATGCCGCCTCAAAGGGCAGTATATAGTTTGACAGCAGCATCACGCCTATATCGTATGTGCCGGTATAAGGCTGTTCTGCTGTATTCATTATATAAAACATTTCATACCCAACTACATAAACAGCAAAAAAGAGTATCAGGGAGATAATGGCTGCCGGGAATATCCTTACTGGCTCTGAAAAAACCCTGATTTTAAAGTATTCCGGTGTAAGCATTATGCCAAACAGAATTATAATAAGTATTCCGCCAACATATACCAGTATCTGAAATCCTGCGATCAGTTCCGCCTTGAGGGTTAAATAAAAGCCAGCAACAGCAAAGAGTGTAAAAAACAATGCAAAGGCAGCCCTTACAAGATTGCCTGAAAGAACAACATAAACCGCTGAAAGAACAATCATGACAGAAAGTATATACTGAAGCACAGCCAAAACGGTCATTTACATTGCCCCCTTGTCATCCGCCTTCTTTGTATCTTCTTCAAGTTTTCGCGCAATTTCTTTCAGTCTGTTTGCTTCTTCTTCGTTTACAAAATGCAGAATCAGTTCACCTGGATCATAACTCGCACCCTCAAAAGTCCTGGTAAAGTAAATTGCTCCGGTGGGGCACGGCTCCACACAGAGCCCGCAGTACATGCATTTGCCTATATCAATGTCAAATTTAGTGGCGTATCTTAGTTTTGGAGTTTCTTTCGCATCCAGCCGGGATTTCACCTTTGTCCGCTCGCCCTTCACATGCTCTATGGCAATGCAGGCAATGGGGCATGCCCTGGCACATGCCTCGCAGGCTGTGCATATGTCCATTTGAACTGTTAGAAAGCCTCTATACCTTCCGGAAAGCGGCTTCAGCGGCCCGGAGTAAAGCCTGCTGAATTCCTCTGCGGTAAATGCCGGGTTCTCTTCCGGATACTGAACTGTCACCGGTTTGCTGAAAAATGTCTTTAGGGTAATCCTCATCCCCTTTGCAATGGAGACGGCTGCTTCATAAATATTTCGAAAATAATTTATAAAACCTGATTGAGCCATGGAATTCACTTCAGCATCCCCATAAAATACCTGTCAGGCAGAAACAAAATCCACGCCGCTGCACCAACGAGACAGACAAACGCAAAGGGCGTGAGATATTTCCAACTAAGCGTCATCAGCTGATCAACCCTCAGCCTTGGCAGCGTCCACCTGATCCACATCAGAAGGAAAACAAAGAAACACGACTTTAATATAAACCAGTGAATTCCGGCAATGAATGGGCCTTCCCAGCCGCCGAAAAATAATGTGGAGGAAACTGCTCCAATTACAAAAAGATTCGCCCACTCTGCAAAATAGAACATGACAAACCGCATACCGCTATACTCGGTACTGTATCCGGCAACGAGTTCTGATTCAGCCTCAGGCAGGTCAAATGGCGTTCTGTTGCCCTCTGCTATCTGAGCAATGAAAAAAACAAAAAAAGCAATAAAGAGAAAAGGATCATGGAATATATTCCATCTGAGAACGCCCGATCCGCCGCGCTGATGCTCCACAATTCCCTGCATGCTGAGCGTGCCGGACACCAGCACCACTGAAAGGACAGCAAGAACCGACGGAACCTCATAACTAACTATTTGCGCAACGGCCCTCATTGCGCCGAGGAGGGACCACTTGTTGTTTGACGCCCAACCAGCCATCAGAATGCCAATGACAACCAGTGAAGAAACCGCAAGTACATAAAGAATGCCTATATTCAAATCCGCAACTATAATCTTTTTCGAAAATGGAAAGACAACCCAGGTGGCAAACATGCCTGCGAAAACAATGTATGGCGCCAGCCTGAACAAAGGCTTATCAGCAAGAGCAGGAATTAGATCCTCCTTTAAGAGGCACTTTATTCCGTCCGCAATCCATTGAAGCGACCCCTGCGGTCCCACCCTGTTTGGCCCGAATCTTGACATCATCCTGCCTGCGACCCTTCGTTCAACCCAGCTGGTTATTCCGGCTATAACCGATACAACACCCAGGAGCGCACCAGCAACAAGGAGCATCCAGATGCCGTAATAAAGAGCATCGGGAATGGATTTAAACACCGGGAGCGCATTTCTTATTATGTCAGCAAATTCCTTCACTTTTAGTTAACTACGCCTGCGTTGGAAGTTCTCATATTTCTCACCTGTCAATCTCCGGCGCAATCAGATCAAGGCTGCCGATTAGAGCCACAAGATCAGCAATCAGACATCCTTGCGCCACATCGGGAATAATGCTCATAGCCGTGAATGAACCGGTTCTTATCTTCAGCCTGTAAGGCTTCTGAGAACCATCGCTTATCAGATAGAATCCAAGCTCGCCCCTCGGCGCCTCGGTCCTGGCATATATCTCTCCTGCCGGCGGTTTCAAAACACGGGGAACCTTGGCAATGCGCTCCCCATCAGGCATCATCCTGATGCACTGCCGGATTATCCCGATTGATTCAACCATCTCATTAATCCTTATCATGTATCTCTCAAGGCAATCTCCTGTTTCGCCATACTCACCTTTTCCCACTGGCACTTCAAATTCCAATTCCCGATAAACAGAATAGGGATCATCCCTTCTCAGATCCCACTGCACACCGCTTGCCCTGAGATTTGGGCCAGCAAGGGAAAAGCCTATGGCCTTCTCTGCCGGAATCGGCACAACTCCGGAAGTGCGTTCCACAAAAATCTTGTTGTACGAAAGCAGATCGTTGAACTGTTTTACTTTTGGCTCAAAATAATCAAGAAATTCTGTAAGATTCTGCATGAATCCCTCAGGTAGATCATAGCTGACTCCGCCGATTCTCATATAATTGAATGTGAGGCGAACACCGCATACCATCTCCATAATATCGTTGATCCACTCCCTTTCTCTTATTGCATGCAGGAATGGGGTGAATGCTCCAAGGTCCGAACCCATTGCCCCCACTGCGATAAGATGACTTGCGATCCTGTTCAGCTCGCCAACCAGAACCCTGATAAATTCTGCCCTCCTCGGAACCTCAATGCCCATCAGCCTTTCAACAGTAAGAGCATAGCCCCAGTTGCAGTTCATTGATGCAAGATAATCTATCCGGTCAGTATATGGCATGAACTGATGGTAGGTAATCTGTTCGGCTATCTTCTCCATTCCCCTGTGGAGATAGCCAATGTCAGGGATTGCGCTGTGAATGACTTCGCCGTCTGTTGTAAGAATAAATCGCAGAACTCCATGCGTACTTGGATGTTGCGGGCCCATATTGATTACCATGGTCTCTGTCTTCAACAGACTCACTTTCAGTCCCCGTCACTCATTACTTATTACCTTTCTTGGTCCTGTCCACCGAGCCGCCCCTTTCGTGAATAATTCCATGATACTCCGCCGGATATTTATAATCCTTTCTTAACGGATACCCCTGCCAATCCTCAGGAAGCAGTAGCCGCCGCAGATCTTTGTTTCCTTCAAATTTAATTCCGAGCATCTCAAAAACTTCCCTCTCAAAAAACCCGGCCGACGGATAAACCGGCTCAATAGATTCAACGGACGGAGAATTCTTGGCAACCCTAACTTTAAGTGTGATATTTTTTTTGCTCCCTATTGAGGTCAGATGATAGACAATCTCAAAACAATCAGCCCTGTCAACCCCGCTCAGGGAAGAGAGATAACCAAAACCGCTCACGGTCTTGAGGTGTCCGCAGACCAGCCTTATTATCTCACTCTGGAGAAATATCCAGGGGTACGGCTTTTCCTCTTTCAACTCCATGCGTGCATCCGGAAACTGAGCTCTCAGGCTTTCAAAAATTTCAACAATCATATCACGATTTTTTTACAAGAAACCGTTCCTTCTGTATTTTCTCCTGGAGTTTTAAAAATCCCTCTGCCAGCGCCTCAGGCCTTGGCGGACAGCCAGGAATGTAAACATCCACAGGAACAATCTTATCCACACCCTTCACTACATTGTAACTAAGGTCAAACAACCCGCCACAGTTTGCGCAGCTTCCCATAGCAATGACATATTTTGGGTCAGGCATCTGGTCATAGAGTAATCTCAGCCTGGAAGCCATTTTGTAGGTAAGCGATCCCGCAACTATCATTATATCCGACTGCCTGGGGCTCGCCCTGAAGACCGTCCCGAATCTATCCAGGTCTGTCCTCGGTCCTCCGGCCTGCATCAGTTCAATTCCGCAACAGGCAAGGGCAAAGAGCATATACCACATGGATGATTTCCTTCCCCAATTGAGAATTTCATCGGTGGTTGTGAAAAGCAGATTTTCCGGAAGGCTGTTATAAATAATTCCCATTATGTTTTCTCCTCCCGGCTTACCTTCTTGACCCATTCCAGATCGCCCTTTGCCCAGAGATAGGCAAGGCCGAAAATAAGTACGCCGATAAAAATAAATATTTCAAGAAATGCGAGAAATCCAAACCCCTGCTTCACAAGCGGAAGGTAACTTGCCACAGCGGGAAGAATCAGCACCAGTTCCACATCAAATATAATAAATGTGAGAGCTATAATGTAAAAGCGTATATTGAACTGTATCCAGGATAAGCCCGCGGGCACTTCACCGCACTCATAGGTTAATTGTTTTTTAGGGTCAGGGGTTGAAGGCGCAAGAAGTCTGGAAAGAAACAGCGAAAAAAAAACAAATAGCACTCCTGCAAGGATGAAAATCAGAATATACGCATAGTTAAATAGCAACATAAACTAAATCTGCCTCCAGCAGGGCACCAGAAATATTCTGTTTCGCCATTGCGGGCATCAGAGAAGAAATCTTGCGGAATCGCTCTTGCAATCCGCAGGTAAGCTATCTAATATACCCTGTATAAATCCAAAAATTACAATGCTCGCAATTCTTTTTAAAGTCAAGAAAATTGTATGGCTTTGTGATAAATATCACAGACTTTTATTATCCTGAAAAATATAATTTATTTGACACAAAAAGACATGTGTGTTAAATCTACACATTAATGCAAAGAATAAAAGGAGGGGTCTTATGAATAAAATTTATATCCCCATTATTATTGTTATTATAGCGTTTGGTTGCGGAACCAATAAAGTGGAACTGCCTGCAGATGAAAGCAATCCGGCAATTTCAATCTCGTCGCCGGCAGACAGCGCAGTAATTCAGGATAATAAGGTTGATGTTACCGGCAAGGTTTCGGATGCTGGCTCAGGCGTAAAGACCGTAACCGTTTCAGGAGGCGGTAAATCAGCGAATGCAGCGGTTGACGCAAACGGCAACTTCAGCGCACCCCTGATAGATCTCGGCGACGGGAGCATAAACATTGTTGCGCAAGCAAGCGACGAACAGGGAAACATGAACAGCGCAAGCGTAAAGGTTATGATTGATACTGCTGCACCCACAGTAACTTTAAGTCCTCTTTCTCAATATATTAAGGGCATAATAACATTTTCGGCAAGCGCATCGGACAAAAATGGAATTACACAGGTGGAATTCTTGAGGGGCACTACGGTAATCGGAACAGATGCCACCGCGCCCTATTCTCTTAATTTTGACACGGCCACTGTTTCTGATGGCAACTACAGTTTTACCGCAAGGGCAACAGACGGCGCTGGCAAACAGGCAACATCAAGCACTGTACCATCTACAGTTGACAATTCCTTGCCAACCATCAGCATAAATCCCTCCATCTGCGGTGATAATGTGTGCAACGCAACTGAAGCGCCCGGCGGAATAGTTGCTACTGCAATTACAGTTACAACGAATGCTGAGAATGACCAGATCGTAACCTTGTTCTCCAATGGCAATCCAATTGGCACAGGCACAGTTGCAAGCGGAAGCGCAACAATAACACAGGGCACAGCATTAACCGAGGGCAGCAATAATCTCGTTGCTGGTGTTGCTGATTTAGCAGGAAATTCAAGCACATCAGCATCTGTAAATGTAACCCTTGATACAACCCTTAACATTGCAATTGTATATCCATCAAACAATCAATGGATGAACGATACCTGGGATTATGATACAGGAACAGCAGGGTTGCAGCTGGATGTTACAGTAACAACGGATGCTGAAAATGGCCAGACAGTCACTCTTTCAGGAGGAGATGCACCAGTTGGAGGAGCAGTGAGTAATGGCTCTGCAATTATTCGGATCACATTCACCCCTGAGGGCACAAAGACCCTTTCTGCATCAGTCACCGACCTTGCAGGCAATCCTGCCACATCTTCAACAATTACGGTTTATTATGATAAAACCGCACCAACAGTTACTATTTCATCGCCTGCTCAAAACCAGCTTTTCAAGTCAACATGCCCGGGCGGACAGGGTCCGTTATGCTGGGAAGATAATTTTCCTAACACCCCACTTTTCCAGACCGCCGTACAGGTTTCTGCAACAGACAACATGGCAACCCAGGCACAGATGGCAGGAAACACGGTAAACATCTATTCAAACGGCAATCTCGTTGGAAGCGGACCACTTGTTGCTGCTGGACCGACAACTATTTCTGTTTCCCTGCGTGATGGAGGCAATGCCCTGACTGCCACGCTTTCTGATGTAGCAAGCAATACAGGCACAGCATCAGTGGTAAAGACATATACCTTTGTCGGACAGCCAGGAACTATAACTGGCTGGGTTTATGAGCCATGCACCTGGAACCCAATAAGCGGGGCAACTGTGGATCTATCACTTGACCCGCAGTATAATACCATCCTCGCAAAGGCAACTACTGATGTAAGCGGCCAATTCACCCTCCAGAATGTTCCCCCTGGTGAATACACAAACATCCGTGCCTGCCTTGACAGGGACAGTAATGGAAAATGCGAGATTCTAAATGGCTTTGGTCCAGATGGCATGCCTGGTTTTGCAGGCGTTGATGATGATGCAATAAACGGAACTGACGACTGCGGAGAGTATGAATGGGCCGGCTCTGATGATACGGCCAAGGACTTTGTTGGGTTTCAACCTGTTGTATGGGGCAATGGTCCAATTCAGGTTATGCCAAATGCTTCGGTCTGGCTAAATTATGTCATACAAACCTGGGTAGGCAATAGCCCATGGGGAGGAACATGCACAATCTCAGGCACAATAAATGACTCTGACACCTCCTGGGCAGGTGTAAATACTATTATCGCAAGCCTTGACTTTATGGGATTCGGTGACGAATCCCCTGTAAATGTCAGGTCATTCACTTCTGTTAGCGGGAGCACAACACCACAGGCATTCACAATTTACGAGCAGCAGTTTGCACCATCTGATGGCGGGTCCTTTATCGGCAGGCAGTTTTTGTTAGCTGCAGGAAAGGACCTGAATGGCAACGGAAGATTAGATTTGAACAGCGAGCCATTCACTACCCTGTCGTCGGCATCCTGCGGAACCGCCGGCTTAAATTTCACGCTCCAGCCCAGAGTAAACATTCAGGGAACTGTATCAGGTTACACCCCTGGCTGGGTTGTTATGGCAGGAACAGACTTTGGTGGCGGTGGCGGAGGTGCCATGTCCGGCTCTGCAGCAGACATTAATCCGGACGGCACATATTCACTAACAGTACTTGGCAACTCAACCTATATTGTTGCTGCATCCAGGGACAGGGATGGGTTCTATCTTGATAGTAGTAATGAATTAAGTGCAATAGCAAGCATCTTTCCCGTTACAGTTGGAACAGGAACTATAGGCGGGGTTAATATCGCTATTCCTGGAATAAGAACAATCTCGGGAACTGCTTCTGGCGCCGGAATCAGCAACTGGGCAGTCAATGCAGGTACATACAATAATTCAATGCAGGGCTGGATTGAACCAACAAGCAACTACTACCTGCTTGAGGTTTTGCCAAACCAGTACTGGTTAAATGTATTTAACGACAGGAATGCTAATCTTGATAATGACCCAAGGGAGGGCTGGCAGGACTATGGCTCACAGGTAGATGTTGGAACATCAAGTGCTTCTGGGATAAACATTGCTGTGATACCAGATATACAACTCAGAAATGTCTTTATAAATGACCCTGCTCCTGCTGATGCTGACCTACTTGCAGAACCAGGGGAAACAGTTGGCATAAATGTCCGGTTCCGCAACTACCGTGCGAATGCGACAAATGTTGCTGCAACATTATCCTGCGTTTTTAATTGCGGGGGATCCGGAGACATCACAATAAATTCACCAAACCCAATAAACTATGCAAACATCAATTTTGATATTCTGACCGCACCATCAGCATATTCTGTAAGCATTGGAGGCGGAGTTTCTCCAGGCACAAAGGTTACCTTCGGAATTAACCTGACTGCAGATGGCGGTTATTCAAACTACCAGGAGTTCAGCATTAGAATCAGTGAAGGACACAGGAACGGTACACCTCCTGGATTGCCTGCATCAGGGGCAGGTGTCGCCACAGGCACGAGCCCGAACGATGTTGCAATTGCTGTGCTTAGCCCAGCAAATCAGAAGGCGTATGTGGCGAATTATGGCTCAAGTAATGTTACTGTAATCAATGCACTCACAAATGCCTTAATAACAACAATTGGACCACCCAATATAACCGGATGTCCTAGCACAGTTGCTGTATCGCTTGATGGCACAAGGGCTTATGTTGGCAATGATTGTAATGGTAATGTGGCTGTAATTGATACCAACTCAAACACAGTAATTGACACTATCAATGTTGGCTCAAATGCCTATGGAGTAGCAGTCTCGCCCGATGGCAATGAACTCTGGGTCACTCATTCATGGGAGTATGAAGTGAGTATAATTGACACTTCGTCCGGGGCGGTTGTTGAAACCATACTACTCGCAGGCTACCCACGGGAGATTACATTCTCTCCGGATGGGGAGCAGGTATTTGTTGTGAATAATTCCAGGATTGTTGTAATTGATGCCCGGGATAGAAGAATCCAGACAGTAATCCCGAATGTCTGGACACCCTGGGATGCAGAGATTGCAATTGATCCTTATAGTTTGTATCTGTATGCCTTTGACTGGGGCGGATATATGTATAGGGCTGATATTGACACACTGAGTTACACAAACTATGATTTTACAGCATCAGGTATAAACAACAGTGGTTCACTTACTCTGACCCCTGACGGAGCACTGCTCTACTTTGGAGAGTCCGGGGGCACTGACAATAATGTGTATGTGATTGACCTTAATCCGCTCACAGGACCATCAGTCATTGGAGGCTTTGCCTCTGGCACACCTGCCAACTGGAACTACTCAATTGCGTTCACTCGAGCAGGCAATAAGTGCTGGGTCACAAATTACAGTGATAACACTGCGACACCGGCGCAATAAATATTGTAGGGGCGGGTCTTGCACCTGCCCCCAGGATTTATATGGGGTGAATTATGGTAATTAAAAGAATAATTGTGAAAATGGCCAGATACCTGGGTATGTTTATAAAAAGGGCGCGACATGTCCTGCCCCTGCAAAGAGGGCAGAGATATGGGTTTGCCCCTGCATCTATCCACCTACTTACTATCTCTCTACTCACTACACTACTTCTCCTACCCCCCCTCCACGCCCAGCAGCAGGCAGCATATCCTATCAAGCTTACCGCACCTGCAAAAAGATACATTCTGACAGAAGACGGCAGAAGGACATCCTATTACGAGATTACATACCAGCAGCCAATGATGGTAGAGATGACAGGACCGCTTTCTGTTATAATTGAAATGCGGCTCAATCTTGATGCCTATTCTCCGATTATTCCCGACCTTATTGAACTCATTGTTGAACGGGATGAGGAGACATACGATGTCTATCGCGTAACACCCAAGAGTGTCGGTGAGGAGAAATATGAAAACATCGTGGATATTATTCCCTCAGCCAAAACCACTGTGCGGATAGATGTGCCTCCGGGCATGCACTCTTATGTCCTGTCAATTTCTGCCAGCGCCGGGTTCGGGGCTACGCTGCAATTTACGATTCCAGGAGCGATTGTAACCAAAAAGCCTGAACCCGAGAAAAAGCCTCCAGAAAAACCCGCTCCTGAAAAACCAGCCCCTCAGCAAAAGCAAGCACAAATGCCCGCTCCTGTCAAAATTCCCCAGAAAGCAGCCACGGCAACAAAACCCATGAGGGTTCAGCCATTTCTTGGCGGAGGGATCAGTGTGGAAACATATTCAGCCCTCGGATTCTATCTGAGGGGCGGTGTTGGTTTGGACGCGATTATTTCGGAGCCGGTCGGAATAATCTTTGCGCTGGGCAGTTCCTACTATCCCACTAAATATTACGCCTACGATAATACTATTTATGAATTGCAGAATCCGTCTGTGAGTGAAATCAAGGCAGACGCTACGCCAATGGTTACAATAACAGCGACAGGCAAAAAATTCAGCCGGTATTATATTGAACCGTCAGCAGGAGCAAGGATAACATACTTCAGCGCTCAGGATTTTACCAGGATGTTCCTCGGGCCCGCAGCCGGAGTAAATTTTGGAATCCCGCTCTTTGAATCCCTGACTGTAAGGGGAATTATCGGCGGCGCATACAATCTTATTGACAACAAGGATAACCGGGCAATAACAGGCAATCCAAAGGTTGAGGTTTTTACAAACATAGGGGTAACTATACCCGTAAATCATTCCTATACTCTGAATGTTGGCTACGATGGGGATTTTCTCGGCTATCCAAAGACAACGATAACATACGGAAGCAATACAGTTGCGCTCAATCAGAATATGCGAACCTACAACGGGGTGTTTGTGGGAATAGAATTTTAATCATTCTCAATTAAAAAATAATTATGACAGATAACAAAGCATGGTAAATAAAAAACTGCTTAGAGAGCAGGCGCAGTCTGCAAAAATCAAAAGTATAGTCTGAACATTGTTTATTATATTATGATTTAAATCATTGCCCTTATCCTGTCTCAGAATTATATTATAAGTATGGATGCGGCAAAAACATTCTTCAAACCGGTTGAATCTTTATCCACTCCGAATGCGCCTAAATTAAGCCTGCCATTCAGGTATCTTATTACCGGGATGACATTTCTCATTGCCGGTGTTCTTCTGATCGTTATAAAGCCGGAAATCATGGCAGAGCACTATATTCGTTCGCCCTTTGTCCTTGGATTGGCGCACATTTTTGCCCTTGGATTCATTACGATGATAATGCTCGGCGCCATGTTCCAGTTCATCCCCGTGATTGCAGAAACATCCCTGTTCAGCGAGCCTCTCGGCAAATTGAACTACTGGGTCTTTCTATCCGGGCTTATAGGAACAGTTTTTTCTTTTATTCTGAAACAATCCTATCTTGGTATATTCACAGGAATCGTTTCGCTTTCCCTTTTAATTTTTTTATTCAATATTTCGGCTACAATAGTCAAATCAATCAGAAGGGACATCGTGATATGGCATGTGATTGCCGGATGCGTCTTTTTGTTCGCAACGGCAATCCTTGGTCCTCTGCTGGGAGCAAACCTTAAAGCAGGATTCATCAGAAATCCTCTCTCTCTAATTTTCTCTCACTTTATTCTCTCAGCGCTTGGATGGATAACGATTACCACAATGGGTGTTTCATATCAACTGATACCAATGTTTATCCTCTCGCATAACTTTCCAACAAAATACGCCAGCCTCTCCATTTTATCCATAACAGCAGGCACGCTCGGACTGGCTATCTCGCCGTTATTTAAAAATACACAGGGATTGGGTTTTATTTCACTCCTTCTGATACTCTCAGGTGTTATTCTCTACCTGATCCAGATGGCGGTAATCTTCAGAGCGAGGATGCGAAAGAAGATTGATACTGCAATTTATGGAACAATTATCGCAAAAAGCATGCTTGCCCTTGCAACCATTACTGGAACAGTTGTGTTTCTGACTGATGCGCCATTTCAATGGCATTATCTGCCTTCAATCCTTCTCCTGTTAGGTTTTGCCGGACTTTACATAATGGGAATGATGCACAAGATTGTTCCATTCCTTGTATGGTACAACAAATACAGTTCAAAGATCGGCATTGAAAAGGTCCCTATGACCAAGGATATGGTAAGCGAACCATTGATTCAGCCAATTCTCTACTTCTGGACGGGCGGCATAGCCGGCATTAGCATTGGCGCAGCGCTTTCAAATATAATGCTGATTAGGTTTTCTGCGCTTGCAATGCTTTTCGGCGCAGTGTTATTTTTCTGGAATATTGCCAATGTATTCAGAAAATAGGAGGTAAATATGCTAACAAAAGAACTGGTGCTAAAAGCACTTGAGAATGTTGTTGACCCTGAGATAGGCCTTAATCTCGTGGAACTGGGGCTTGTCTACGATATACAGATAACCGGAGAAGATATATATGTAAAGATGACGCTCACCACGCGCGGATGTCCATTACACGGAAGCATCACAACCGGAGCAGAAAACGCAATCAGGACCATTCCATTTGTAAAAAATGTAACTGTAGAACTGGTATGGGAACCGGTCTGGACGCCGGAGAGGATGACCGAATCCGCCAGGTTTAAACTTGGAATTTGAGGAGACTATGATAATAACAAAAGATTCAAAAATAGGAGGGATACTTAAAAAATACCCGCACCTGCTTGATATTCTTGTTAATTACAACCCCCACTTTAAACTTCTCAAAAAGTCCCTATTAAGAAATACGATCGCAAAATTAGCCACTGTGGAAAAGGCAGCAAAGGTTGCGGGAGTAAGCCTGAGGGGTCTGCTAAAAGAATTAAACCATGCCGTTGGCTATGAATTAAGCCATACTGAACTGGCAGGCATTCCTGAATTAAAAAGAGGCCCTGAGTTCCCTCCACCTGAAGTAACCGGTGTTAAAACGGAAGATATAGTAACACTTGATGCAAGGGAAATGCTCCACCGCGGAGAAGAGCCCTTCGGCAAAATCATGGAAGCAGTCCGTTCACTGAAACAAGGGCAGATATTCCTTCTTGAAGCGATTTTTGAGCCAGGGCCGCTCTATGATCTGCTGGAAAAAAAGGGGTTTTTAAGTTATACAGAAAAAGTAGCGGATGAGCATTACAAGGTCTATTTTTACAAAAAGGATAGCATTAAAAAAACAACGGGAATTGCCTATGAGGAACTCGCTCCGGAAAAACGGATCAGAAAAGAGGGGGAAAACATATTTGTTGATGTAAAGGGCCTTGAACCGCCTCAACCCATGGAACTGATACTATCCGTTCTTTCAGAGATGGGAAAAGGCAAAACCCTTGTCATTGAGCACGAACGCAAGCCCGTGTTCCTTCTTCCAAAACTTGAAGAAAGGGGATACACTTACGTAATAGACGAAATTAAGCCCGGAAACGTTATAATTAAAATAAAAAAACGGACATGATTTAAATCATATGCAATGTTTCGCTATTTTAATATATTAACAAAATGTTAATTATTAATAGAGGAGGGCATTATGGATAAAAAATCGGCAAGGAATTTATTTATATGGGGTTCCATTTTCTTTTTTGTTGTTCTCGTCATTCTGACTGTAGATTCCATGAAACAACTTGATAAAAGAACTCCTCCAATAACAGAGCAGATTGCAGAGGGTAAAATGGCCTGGCATAAATACGACTGCATAGGATGCCACACAATACTTGGAAATGGATCGTACTTTGCCCCGGATCTTACCAAGACGGCAGAAAACAAGCAGGAAGACTACCTTAAAAAATGGCTTATGGATCCAAGGGCGATCAAACCGGATGCTGCAATGCCAAATTTTGGGATAACTGAAAAAGAAGCGGAAGACCTTGTTGCGTTGCTCAAATGGACATCAAAAATTGACACAAATGGTTGGCCGCCGCCGCCAATCCTTGCAAAAGCGGCAGACGCCCAGGCAAAAGAATTAACACCCGGACAAAGAATCTATCAGGAGAACAGATGCTCATCATGCCACTCAATAAGCGGCATAGGCGGAACAACCGGTCCTGATCTTTCAAAGGTAGCAGACAGAAGGGATAAGGATTGGGTGCACAAACACTTCAAAAATCCGCAGGAACTGGTTCCCGGATCCGCAATGCCCTCCTTCGGACATCTTTCAGAGGAAGATCTTCAGGCACTCACAGATTTTATAATGACACTAAAATAAGGAGGGTTTAAAATGAAATATAAAAGTCAAAAAATAGCGTATAATTTTTTCACAGCAGCTGTATTATTTTTTGTGGTCCAGGTAGTTGTAGGCTTAATAGCAGCAGCGCAATTTATAGACCCCGATATATTCTTCCTTCCCTTCAACATAATAAGGAGTCTGCATATCAACGCCCTTGTAGTATGGATGCTCCTTGGGCTGATGGGCGCAACCTACTATTTGGTGCCAGAGGAATCGGAAACTGAACTTTGGAGTCCTGTCCTCGCAAGCCTCCAGTTCTGGGCAACTATTATTGTCGTCCTCCTTGTTGTGGCCGGCTACGTAATAATGGGACTAAATCCTCAGGCAAACAAGATAGTCCTTGGAACAACGCTTCTTAATGAAGGCAGGGAGTACATAGAAGCTCCGCGCTGGGCGGATATTTTAATCGTTATTTCAGTCCTGGTTTTTCTATTTAACAATTTTATGACAATTTTAAAGACAAAAAAATGGACATCCATACAGGGGGTTTTGCTCGGGGGGCTCACATTCCTTGCATTGATGTATCTACCCGGGATGTTCTTTACTCCAAGTATATCCAAGGACCAGTACTGGTGGTGGTGGGTAATACACCTGTGGGTTGAAGGTTCATGGGAGGTAATCGCAGGCGCAATCCTATGCTTCATGCTGGTAAAGCTTACAGGCACTGAAAGAGAAGAACTGGAAAAATACATGTACATTGAAGTAGGACTTGTCCTATTCACCGGAATACTCGGACTTGGACACCATTATTACTGGATTGGAACACCATCCTACTGGTTATGGATTGGGGGAATTTTTTCCGCACTTGAACCAATACCGCTGCTGCTGATGGTGTGGGATGCATTTCGCATTGCCAACAAACATGAGGCAAAAATCACGAATAAAACAGCAAAATATTATGTTGTGGGACATGCATTATTAAATTTTGTCGGCGCCGGAGTTTTCGGAATAATACATACCCTGCCTTCGGTAAACAAGTGGACGCACGGAACACAGATAACCACAGCTCATGGGCATCTCGCATTCTACGGCGCCTACGCTCTGCTGATTATCGCAATGATATACATTGCTCTTCCGGAGATGCGGCAGGTGAAAGAATTCAACTATAAGCGCGGCCTTGTATCTTTCTGGACAATGACCATTTCCATGATCTTTATTTCACTTACCTTAATCGGCGCCGGAATGACTCAGACAATCATGGAAAGAATGATAGGAATGGATTATATCTCTGTAAAGACATCATACAATATCTACTTTTGGATTTTCAGGTTGATATTCGGTTTTGGGTTTATTGCCGGGGTTCTGATTTTTGTGAAGGATTATTTTACTCTGGGCAAAAAGCCAGTCTGATACCGGGATTAGCAGCGCACAGCCTTCATCCTTTGAGAACGATAAAGGAGTGCATTCTCTCTTGTGGATCTTTGTCCCTGCGCCATGAGTAAAGCAGATCTCCGCGACAGAATGTGCAGATATCAACATGGTCAATATTCCTGTCATGAACCCCTTCTTCCTTGAGTTGAATAGTTATGCTCTTTCTCAAATCCAGTAAATTCCTGCCATTCTTTATTTCAATAATATTGGCCCACCATCCGTATCTATTCCTAAATTCGGAGACAACATCGTTCCCGACTTCATAACAACTCTTTTCTATACACGGACCAATGGCGGCAATAATGTCCTTGCCTGAGAATTTATATACATCCCTAAATGTCTTGAGCGTTTCATTTACAATGCCGGACAAAACCCCTCTCCAGCCAGCATGCACAGCGCTGACAACCTTTCCGCCGCTGTCGGAAATAAGCACCGGAACACAGTCCGCAGTCCTGATCGCAAGTGCTATCCCTGGTACTGATGCAATCATTGCATCTGCCTCGCCCTGACTGCCTGCAGCAGCAACCTGAATAACTCTGGCGCTGTGTATCTGTTTAAGATGGGCAACCGGAAATTTGTCTCCTATATCACCTCCATTTCTTGTTCCAAATCCGTGAACAACTCCATGAATACGGCTGAGCAAACCGGAGATTATATATCCCTTCAATGGAGCCCCCTCAGCATTTCAACAGTGCTTAAAAAATACGGCGGAAGGGGGGCCGAAAACTCCACCATATCTCCTGTGCGCGGATGAGTGAACCCAAGGATTTCAGAATGCAAATAGAGGTGGGACGTATCAATGCCCAACGGGGCGTTCCTGGCAAGTTTTCCGCCATAGATCCTGTCCCCAAGCACCGGATGATGATTTTCGGAAAGATGCACCCGGATCTGGTGCGTCCTGCCTGTATGAATTAATATACCGAGGTGGGTAAATCCATCAAACCTCTCATGGACACGCCACTCAGTAATCGCATGCCTGCCATGCCTGGTTCTGGATGATATTTTTTTTCTGTCTTTAAAACTTCTTCCGATGGATTCTTCAATTTTTCCGGATTCTCCGTGCATTGAGCCCGAAACAATGCATCTGTATACCTTCTTAATTTTCCTGCCGGCGAACTGTTCTGTAAGATTATTATAGGCAATATCGTTCCTGGCTATAACCATCACACCGGAGGTATCCTTGTCCAGTCTGTGAACAATTCCGGGTCTTAGCGGACCGCCTGTTGCTGACAGAGCCTTTGTATAAGCAATTAGCCTGTTGACGAGAGTTCCGGTAAGATGCCCCGGGGAAGGATGGACAACAATCCCTTCGGACTTATTAAGCACAATAATATCAGCGTCTTCATAAATAATGTTCAGCGCAGAATCTTCAGGAATTAGTTCTAACTCGGACGGCTCGGGCATTTTTACGGATACCAATTCTGTACCTTTGAGTTTCCCGGATTGTTTTGCTTGATTGTTATCCACAAGAATCAACCCGTCCTCAAGCATCCGCTGAACTCTCGCTCTTGTAATACCGTATCGCTTTAACTTTAATGCAAGAAACTTATCCAGCCTCTCGCCGGAATCGTCCTGCAAAATCTTGATAGTGATCTCAGACGGATACTTTACCGCCATATCTTGGATCTTATATTCCTGCCATGCTCCATAATAATTTCTACTATTGCAAGATCGTACAGGTTTTCAACATTTGAAAGATTTGAAGAAACCCGGGAGAGATAAATGTTTCGCCCCTCTTCAATCTCGTTATGAAGCAG
Organism: bacterium; assembly: GCA_036514535.1. Taxonomy (GTDB): domain Bacteria; phylum JAMCPX01; class JAMCPX01; order DATBWZ01; family DATBWZ01; genus DATBWZ01. The sequence continues at coordinate 3,827 of DATBWZ010000109.1, read as the reverse complement.
ATCAAAAAAATTATCATTTATAATGCCTTCTATTGCTTTGTCCTGATTGTAAAACACTATTTCAGAAACAATCTTTTGGGCAAATTTTTTGGCAACATCTCTATCAGAAATTAAGTTCATATTCCTACCTCAGGTAAATTTTGGCAACAAGGAGTTTAAGATGCCCTTTCTGGCCCTTTTCTTTATCTCCTCAATTTTCCCCTTCGCTGCCACCCTGCCGAGTTGAATACAGTGACTCATCTTGGTAAAGTCGGCCCAGTGAATTTCGCCAACCTCCGGCCTTATTATCACATCAGCGTTCCTTAACTCCAAATTCTTTAGCTTTTGCTTAATTATCGCATTTGTTCTCAACATAATGTTCAATCCGCGCTCCAGGTCAGCAGTATCGTCCATATCACGCGAAATATCCACTGCGACGATAAATTCTCCCCCCAGTTTTCTTGCTGCAGCCACCGGAACAGGGGAAATCCAATCTCCATCAACAAGCATCCTGCCATCCTTTTCAACAGGAGAAAATATCCCCGGGATAGCAGAACTTGCGACAAGCGCATCTACGAGTAAACCGTTATTGATTATCACCTCTTCACCGGATTGTATATCAGCCGCAATTGCGGCAAAGGGAATTTTTAACTCTTCAAAAGTATATTCATCTACTAACCGCCTTAGTGCATTCTGAAAATTTTCAACATTTATAAATCCCCTGCGTGTAACCGAAGAGGTAAGTAAAATACCCTTCATTATAAAACTTTTAAAATTGTAAAAGAAACCAGGCGACTGATCGTCCCGCTTTCTCAGAAACTCAAGTTTGGTGAACCTGAACTCCCTGCTCGTGAGAAATTCCCTGGCTTTTTCCTCCACATATTTTGCGCTTGGCTGTATCGCAAAAAGCGCGCCAACTATAGCTCCGATACTGGATCCAACTATGCGATCTACCTGGATTCCTTGCGCCTCAAGCTCATAAAGCACACCAATATGCGCAAGCCCTCTTGCTGCTCCGCCACCCAGGGCAAGAGTTACTGATGTTTTTTTCATGCGTTCGGCTTAATTGAAAAAATTGATTTTGTGTACATCATCTTGATTATGGAATACCGAGAGTGGATCGCTCCTGAACCTGTCTTTGCATCGTCTGCAAAGCAAAAAAGCCATTTCTTCATAAACATCTTTCTCAAGTTCCTCTTCTGATGAATCCATAACTGCATCAAGAATGTCTCCCATCCTGCCAGTTTCCTCAAAATTTATATTGCCGTCCAAATCGGAAACAATTGAAATATAGATGATATACTTTGTCATTCCTTTATCCAATCTGCAGCCACACCTTGAACATTCGTCGTATTCTTTCATTTACCACTCCTTTAGTCGCTCTCAAGTTCAACATTCCAGTATGCAGCATCAAGAAAGTTGAGAAATGGCGCCCACTCCTCATATTTCATCGCACCCTTAAGGAAAAGCCCAAAGTATGGCGTCCACGCAGGCTTTTTGGGCTTAGTGATGAGTAACATGTTTGCAAACTCCGGCAATCTACCTCCTTTCATCCTGTTGCATTCAATGCAACTGCACACAACATTATCCCAACACGTTACACCGCCGAGGGAACGCGGGATAACATGATCAATAGTTAATTCATTCCTTGGAAACTTCCTTCCGCAGTACTGGCATGTATTTTTGTCTCTTGCAAATATATTGTATCGGCTGAATCTGATTCTCCGTTTAGGAAGCCTGTCATAGGTGGTCAGAAGAATCACACGCGGAATCTTAATCTCCCGATTGACAAGCCCTACACCGGCTTCCCCTAACTCAACCGACAGCTGACTCCATGAATTAAAATCAAACGTCCTGAATTGTTTATCTACTGCTTTGGCAATGTTCGCATAAAACAAAACAAAAGCTCTGCGCAAAGTAGTAACATGCACAGGTATAAATGACCTGTTAAGGACAAGAACGTTTGTATTTAATACACTCATAGATTTAGTTAAAATATTAACAAAAAAGATTAAATATTGCAAATAAAATTTAAAATTTTATTTTTTTCTTATGTACAGCAATGTAAGGATTATTATGGAGACGGGAGCAATAATTACCCCTATCCACTGGGATGTGGAAAGCGATCCATAAACGCCCCTGATTTCATCCCCCCTAAGAAATTCATTCATAAATCTAAAAACGCTGTACAAAAGCAGATAAGTAAAAAATACCTGACCATTAAACTTTCGGTGTTTAAACGAAAAAACAAGAATCCCAAAAAGCACAATGCCCGCAAGGGATTCATAGAGCTGCGTAGGATGTATAGGTCCGGTAAAATGCTGAGCAGGACCGCTTCCCGGCGGAAATTTAACTCCCCACGGAAGACTGGTTGGTTTTCCATAACAGCATCCGTTGAGAAAGCAACCTATCCTTGTAAAAAAATGTCCCAGCCCTATTGAAGGCGCTATAGCATCGAAAAATGCCAATGGATTCACTTTTTTAAAATACAGATATAAAAATGTCCCAACAAATCCGCCTATAAATCCGCCGTAGAAAACAAGCCCCCCCTCCCATACTTTGAATCCATCAAGGATTCTTGATGGATGAGCCAATGAAAAATATTCAGTGTGGTTTTGAATTATATAAAAAACCCGTGCTCCTATAAGGGTGAATATCATCCCATAGACTGATGTATTAACCATGAACTCGGGGTCGCCGCCCAGCCGCGCCCAATACTTGGATGCAATATAAATTCCAATCATGAATGATATGGCGAGCATCATTCCGTAGGAAGCAACAGGAATAGCGATATGAGTATATGGTATCGGGATCTCAATCAGAATTGGATTCATAACAGCTAAATTCTATACCTTTGGACAGAAGACAGCAACAAAAATCAGCCCTTCTTAAAATATGATCTACAACTCAGAATAACAATTGCGCTGGAGGAAATACAATACCTGCCAGCTAAAGGAAGCACCATGCATTTGTGCTTCCCCTCTGCTTATCTATAGCCTGCTTTTAGCTAAAAATCAGAACTGTAAGGTTATGTATATGTTTTTCTTACCAGGATCGTCTGTTATTTCTTCGCTCCCTGCCGCCGCCGCCACCACCACCACCGCCACGGTTGTCAGAGCGAGGCCTTGCCTCATTAACAGTTATGGTTCGCCCCTTCAATTCCTGACCATTAAGACCGGCAATGGCATTCTCCGCTTCAGACTTAACGCTCATCTCAACAAAACCGAAACCTCTTGACTCACCGTTAAACTTGTCCTTGATGATAGTTGCGGAAGATACCTTACCAAACGCCTCAAAAGCTTTCCGTAAATCTTCTTCCGTAACCTCGCGTAACAAATTACCAACATAGATATTCATTGAACCCTCCTTATTTTATTTATGATATCATACTGAATTTTAATATACAAGACAAAAATGTGATTATTATTTGTCAACCATTTTGGATATTCAGTTTGCGCAAATTGTAAAAATGGGTTACTTTCCCTGTCAGGAAATCATAAAAAATTCAGAGGCAATCCTATCCCATTCTTCGGGATGTAACGCTCGTGCTATTCCGTTGACTGGTAAGCCTCCATCCTGGGACACCAATCCAAGTGTACCGCCTATTCTCTCACGAAGCGTATTTACCGTCTCATCCATCCATTTTCTTGCCAACTTTCCTGAGAGCAGATTTTTGGTATCTGTATTAATTTTAGGGACCTTAACCTTTATCAGCCAGCCCTTTCCGTAAGGGTCCTGATTGACAACTTCAGGGGAATTCAGAATATCTTTATTAATTTCAATAACCTCTCCGTTTACCGGCGAGAGCATATTAATGGATTTTGAATCAACGACAAGGTTCCAGCCCT
>DATBWZ010000108.1:0-2626 GCA_036514535.1 bacterium | reverse complement strand
CAACGCATTCCCTGAATTGCCACATAACCCCTGGGTCTTCCGGGTTGCCAAAATTCAAACAATCGGTCAACCCGACTGGTTCGGCTCCCGCGCAGGAAAGGTTGCGCGCCGCTTCGGCAACGGCAATTGACGCACCGCGTCTTGGCTCAAGATAGCAAAAAACGCTGTTCACATCCACAGTAACAGCGATTGCTTTTTCAGTTCCTTTGATCCTTAAAACCGCGGCATCCGCCCCTGGACCAGCAACGGTATTTGTCTGAACCGAATAATCATACTGATTGAATATCCAGTCCTTGCTGGAAATTGTCGGCGAGACAATGAGATCCAGCAAAGTTCCTTCAATATCCAGGGATTCCTTTATGATCTTAAGATTGATTCTCCTGAGTTTTCCCAAATAGGAAGGTTCTTTTACAGGTCGCTTAAGCGGCTCGGGGTGCGCAATGGGACCGACAGGAATATCAGCAACTGTTTTGCCCTTATCCTTGATAACAATATTTCCTGTGCTGGTCACTCTACCTATAATACAGGAATTGAGCCCCCATTTTTTGAAGATATCCATAATTTCTTTTTCTACCCCCTTCCTGCATACAATAAGCATTCGCTCCTGACTTTCAGAAAGCATTACTTCATAAGGGGTCATGCCTTCCTCTCTCCGCGGGACAAGATCTATGTCTATTTCAATACCGGTCCCGCCTCTTGCTGACATTTCCACTGACGAACTCGTAAGGCCTGCGGCCCCCATGTCCTGAATGGCTATTATTCCGCCATGACCCATTGTTTCAAGACATGCCTCAAGAAGGAGCTTCTCTGTAAATGGATCGCCCACCTGAACAGTGGGGCGTCTTTCCTCCCCTCCGGAGCCAAAACCTTCCGAAGCCATTGTGGCTCCGTGAATACCATCCCTGCCAGTACTGGAACCGACATAGATAACCGGGTTGCCTTTGCCGCTTGCCTTTGCGCGGAATATGCCATCCTTACGGACAATGCCTGCACACATCACATTAACAAGAATATTATTATTGTAACAATCATTAAAATAGACATCCCCTCCTACAGTCGGAACTCCCATGCAATTTCCGTAGGAAGAAATTCCACTAACCACGCCCTCAAGCAAATACCTGTTTTTTGGCACGTTTAGTGGTCCAAACCTGAGGGAATCAAGAAGCGCCACAGGTCTGGCCCCCATTGTAAATATATCCCTGAGTATACCGCCTACTCCAGTTGCAGCCCCCTGAAAGGGTTCAATAAAGGATGGATGGTTGTGGCTCTCCATCTTAAACACAACAGCAAGACCATCGCCAATATCAATAATTCCAGCGTTCTCTCCCGGTCCCTGGATTACCCTTTCCCCCGATGTCGGCAGGTCTTTGAGAAAGATCCTTGAACTTTTATAACTGCAGTGCTCGCTCCACATTACAGAAAATATCCCAAGCTCAGTAATACTGGGCTCCCTTCCGAGTATGGATTTTATCTTTTTATACTCATCGCCACTAATACCGTGGATTTTCAATAATTTACTGATACTACTTACCATACTTCTATCTCCCCGGTCAGGATGCTTCCCTGATATTTTTTTTAAAATGCTCTGTTACTGACTGAAAAATTCTAAGACCGTCTGTATTGCCAAAAACTGCCTCAGAGCACCTTTCCGGATGGGGCATCATTCCGAGAACATTACCCCTTTTGCTGACTATCCCGGCGATATTCGCCACTGAACCGTTTGGATTGGATTCAGAATTTATACTCCCTTCCCTGCTGCAATATTTTAATACAATCTGACCATTATCCTTCATTCTGTTCAGAAGCCCTCCATCAGCATAATAATTGCCCTGAAAATGAGCAATGGGAATGGATATAATTTCCTCTTTTTTGTAAAGATTTGTGAAAACCGTATTATTGTTCTCAACCCTGAGATAAACATTTTTACACACGAATTTCAGATCTCTGTTCCAAATCATGGCTCCGGGTAATAGTCCGGACTCAAGCAGAATTTGAAATCCATTGCATATGCCTATCACCAGCCCGCCCTCATCGGCGAATCTTTTTACTGCCTTCATAACCGGCGAGAACCGCGCAATAGCTCCTGCCCTAAGATAATCTCCGTAGGAAAAACCGCCTGGCAGAATAACGCAATCCACTCCATCCACCGAAGTATGCTTGTGCCAAATAAGTTCTGCGTCCTGCTTGATAATATCTTTTGCTACATGATAGCAATCATGATCGCAGTTAGAGCCGGGAAATACTACTACGCCGAATTTCATTTATTTTTTCTCTTATATCCGCCAACAATCTCGTATTCAAAATTTTCAATTACTGGATTTACAAGAAGTTTATTGCACATTCTTTCTATTTGTTTTGATATATCTTTTTCGTTTTTCCCCTGTAATTTCAATTCTATCAATTTGCCTACCCGTACATCGTAAACACCTGCAAAACCTAAAGCATTTATGGAATCGCATATCGTCTTTCCCTGGGGATCAAGCACTCCATTTTTTAGTTTTATCAATACTTTTGCCATATATTCCATATATTATTTCTCCGCGAAAGCCCGTTTGAAAATAGTATCAACATTCCGTAGGTGGTGCTTAAGGTCAAAACAGCGCTCTATTTCTTTGTTCGATAACAA
>DATBWZ010000107.1:0-21231 GCA_036514535.1 bacterium | reverse complement strand
ATTATTTAGAGCCTTGAGATAGCTAAGTCCTGTGGTATCCAACTGGATATTGGGTATAGAGTCAAAAAGGTGTTGCCCCGGAGGAATCATCGTTTGCCCTCACACGCAAAAAATACTTGACAAAAATAGTAATAAAAGCATAAAATAATATACTAATTTAGTAGGATATTTTATGAGAGTAAATACAAGCATACAATATGGGGTAAGAGCGCTGTTTGACATAGCCTTCAACAGCCAGGGTAAACCCCTATCCATTCGTGAGATTGCGAAGCGGCAAAAAATATCCCCGAATTACCTTGAGCAGATATTTCACCGGCTAAAGAAATCAGAACTTGTTAAAAGCAGGAAGGGACCTGGCGGCGGATTTATCCTCGGTAAAAATCCGGAGGAGATAACCCTCGGTGAAATCATCAGGGCGGTGGAAGGGCCCATCCAGCTTGTTTTCTGCGTCGGAGAGCAATCAAAGAAACAGAAATGCAAACTAACAGACCAGTGCGTTACAACCTTTGTCTGGCGGGAACTGGGGGACAAAATTGCAAACTTCTTTGATTCCATAACCATAGGCCAACTTTGCAGGAAGGGAGAAGCGCTGGGGATAAAAAGAAGAGTATTTAAAGAAGACCTAAATAAGGTGATTGATCTTGCTGCCGGATATTGAAAATTTAACCTCGGAAGGAGCCTGTCTATGCAATACATGAAGAGCCTAAAGTGCCGTGAATGCGGCAAAGAATATCCATTGAAGGACTTCCATGTCTGCGAATACTGCTTTGGTCCCCTTGAAGTTGCCTACGATTATCAAAAAATTGCCCGGGCAGTTTCGCGGAATAAAATTGAAAAGAGACATAATAACATGTGGCGGTACAGGGAATTCCTGCCAATAGCAGGCGATCCTACTGTAGGAGTATCTGTAGGATTTACTCCGCTTATAAAAGCCAGGGCGCTTGCTGATGCTCTTGGGGTAAAAGAACTATACATCAAAAACGACGGCGTTAGTTATCCCACCCTTTCCTTTAAAGACAGGGTGGTTTCCGTAGCTCTTACAAGGGCAAAAGAATTGAATTTTTCCATTGCGGCATGCGCATCCACTGGCAACCTTGCAAATTCTGTGGCAGCAAACGCAGCAGCGTCAGGCATGGACAGCTACATTTTCATACCCTGGGACCTTGAGCAGGCAAAGATACTCGGGACGGTTATCTACGGCGCAAAACTTATCGGAATAAAGGGATCTTATGATAAGGTTAACAGGCTGTGCAGTGAGATTGCCGGCAAATACGGCTGGGCATTCGTGAATATAAATATCAGGCCCTATTACGCAGAAGGCTCCAAAACCTTTGCATTTGAAATAGCAGAGCAATTAGGATGGCGCTCTCCCGCCCATATAGTTGTTCCAATGGCCGGGGGGTCACTTATAACAAAAATCTGTAAGGCTTTCAAAGAACTCAAGACAACAGGGCTTATAAGCGACAATATCCCAAAGATATATGGCGCACAAGCAACAGGATGCTCGCCCATTACCTCTGCTATAAAGGAGGGAAAGGAATTATTCAAACCTGTGATCCCGAATACCATTGCCAAATCCCTTGCTATAGGTAATCCTGCTGACGGCTATTATGCAATAAAAACTATGAAGGAAAGCGGCGGCACGGGGGAGGATGTATCGGATGATGAAATAGTAGAATCAATTAAACTCCTCGCGAAAACCGAGGGCATCTTCACAGAAACCGCCGGGGGTGTCACACTTGGCGTTCTGAAAAAACTGCTTGAACAGAAAAAGATACCGAGGGACGAGAGCATTGTCCTCTCAATTACCGGCAATGGATTGAAGACAATGGATGCGGTTATGAACAGTTTAAAATCGCCTGTAACCATTGAGGCAAGGATCCAGGAATTTGACGAGATTATGAAAAAAAACATCTTTGATTAATAGGGGACAGATATGGAACAAACACTCAGAGATATAATTCCAGGGATTAGAATAAAAAGGAACGTTGTAGGAAAGGGAACCATCCTTGAATATATCGGAGGAACGCCCCTTGTAAGAATAAGGAATATTCTTAACCATAAAAAGTGCGTTGAGGTATACGCCAAAATGGAGAGCTTTAATCCAGGTGGCTCTGTAAAAGACCGCCCTGCCCTCTGGATGATAGATGACGGAATAAAAACCGGCACGCTGACAAAAGAAAAAACAATATTGGAGGCAACATCGGGAAATACAGGCATCGCTATGGCGCTGATAGGCGCCACACTTGGTTATAAGGTGGAGTTGTGCGTACCCAAAAATGTGAGCGAGGAGAGAAAAAAGATCCTAAATGCTTATGGGACAAAGATTACCCTCACCGATCCCCTGGAGGGCTCTGACGGAGCAATAAAAGAAGCAATAAAAAAATACCAGGATAACGCTGATAAATATTTCAGGCCAGACCAATATAATAATCCAATGAATGTCAATGCCCATTACGAAACTACCGGGGTTGAGATTATAGAGCAAACCGGCGGAAAGGTTACACATGTAGTGGCTGGCATAGGAACCAGCGGCACAATTATGGGAATTAGAAAAAGACTTAAGGAATACAATAAGAAGATCCAGATTATAGCGGTGGAACCAGACTGCCCGCTACATGGTCTTGAAGGGCTGAAACATATGAGCACATCAATTGTGCCGGGCATTTATGACGAGAGCCTTATTGACAGAAAGATAAACGTCTCCACAGAAGCAGCATACAGAATGGTAAAACAACTTACAAAGGAGGAGGGTCTGTTTGTCGGCCAATCTTCCGGCGCAGCAATTGTAGCGGCAGAACAGGTTGCCAACGAGATACAAGAAGGGCTTATCGTAGTAATATTTCCGGACGGAGGAGATAAATATTTAAGCACAAATTTATGGGATTGAAAATGGTTTGCATTAATAAAAAAATGTTTGAAGAAATGACAAAAAGCGCACGGGAATCATATCCGTATGAGGGTTGTGGACTTCTCCTCGGCAAAAATGGTTCTGTCGGGGAAGTGCATTTTGTTAAAAATATTTATACAGAGAGATTGGTTGACAGATATGAAATCGATCCGGCGGATTTTATGAGGGTTGATAAAATTGCAAGGGAAAAATCCCTGGACATTGTCGGTTTTTATCACTCGCATCCTGATCACCCATCCTCTCCGTCGGCCTTTGATACGGACCGCGCGTGGCCGGAATATATTTACATTATAGTTTCCGTCCAGAACGGCAGAGACTGCGAAACAAAGGCATGGATACTGGATCAGAACGAAAAGATATTCAAAGAAGCAAAACTGGAAATTAAAGAAAATTAAAAGACTGAAGGAGGAATATATGGCAGTAACTGTAAGGATACCAACCCCGTTAAGAAACATTACCAAAGGAAAAGACGAGGTCCAGGTAAACGGCGAAAATGTTAAAGAACTTCTTGACAATCTTGACAGGGAGTACAACGGACTTAAGACTAGGATCTTTGATGACAACGGCAATTTAAGAAGATTTGTAAACATCTATGTAAATGACGAAGATATCAGGTTCCTCAACGACCTCAGCACCAATGTTAAAGACGGGGACAAGGTATCAATTATTCCCGCAATCGCGGGCGGGGTGCCGGCAACTAAAAAAGAGACAGTGCGGGTTTATCTCTCTTATCCGCCAAAACTCATAAAATCCCCGCTCATCTGGGAGTGCGGGAATAAATTCAAAGTGGTGACGAATATCCGCAGCGCTTCGGTATCGGAAGCGATGGGTCTTGTGGCGCTGGAATTAACCGGGCAGCATAAAGAGGTTGAGAAGGCGCTTAGCTGGTTCAAAAAAAATGGAGTAAAAGTTGAACCCATTGAACAGGATGTAATAGAAGGATAAAATGAAATTCACGGACGAGCAGATAAAGAGATACAGCAGGCACATAATTCTCCCTGATGTGGGGGGAAAGGGACAGGAAAAACTTCTTAGATCCAAAGTGCTTGTTATCGGCACAGGCGGGCTGGGATCACCTGCATCCATGTACCTTGCGGCAGCAGGGGTCGGAACAATAGGAGTTGTTGATCACGATGTCGTTGATCTGAGCAACCTCCAGAGACAGATTCTTCATCTAACCGCGGATGTGGGAAAACCTAAAACAGCATCGGCAAAGCGGACACTGGAAAGCATGAACCCCGATGTCAAAGTGATTGCCCATCAGGAAAAACTGTCCAGGGACAATATAAGAAATATTATAAAAGACTATGAGATTATCCTTGACTGCACTGATAATTTTTCCACAAGGTATTTGATAAACGATGCCTGCTATCTGGAGAAAAAAATTCTCGTATCCGCAAGCATGTTCAGATATGACGGCCAACTTACAATATTTGACCAAACCCCGGCAAGCCCGTGTTACAGATGTCTGTATCCCGAGCCTCCTCCGCCTGGAGCGGTTCCATCCTGCCAGGAAGCAGGCATACTGGGTGTACTTGCCGGAACAATGGGCACCCTGCAGGCCACCGAGACAATCAAGCAAATCCTCGGCATTGGCAGATCGCTTGCGGGAAGGCTGCTACTCTATAACGCTCAGCAATTAACCCTTCAGGAAGTAAAGATTAAAAAAGATCCCAAATGCTCCCTGTGCGGGGTTAATCCTACTGTAACCGAACTCATAGATTACGAGGAGTTCTGCGGTGTCGGCCCTGCACGGTAAAATTCTCGGAATCCTCCTTGCCACAAGCCCGGAAAACAGCAACACAAAGATCGCGGGAGAAGTAGTTAAACACGCTCTTAACCTTGGAGTAAAGGTAAAGATATTTCTTATGGATGACGGAATATATAATCTTAATGATAAAGACTTTCAAAAACTTATAGATACCGGAGCAGAGGTCTCCCTCTGTTCAACGAATGCCGAAAAAAGAGGAATTAAAAAAGCAGACGGAGTAAATTTCGGCAGTCAGTATGACCATGCCGAAATTCTGAGGGATTGTGACAAATATTTAGGGTTTTTTAAATGAATAAAAAAGATAAGAAAATAATGCTGTTTTTTGAATCATCCCCCTTTGCTGATGACAGAACGGCAGAGGGACTGAGAATGGGACTGGGTCTCACTATCTGCAACGACAATGTATCAGTCGCATTCGCAGACAACGCAATCAACGCACTCAGAAAAACCGTGCCGGGAAACATTCCTGATGTTGTGAAACCACTGGAAATGCTATGCGAGATGAAAAAGACAATTTATGCGGTAAAAAGCAAAAACATGCGTTTTGACGAAAAAGATTCTCCCTATACTGTTACAGTAATTGAAAAGGATAAATTTTTTGAATTATTAACAGACAGCGATGTGGTGATAACATGCTGAGACATTTGCATATTATTCGTGCGCCGTTGAGCGGATTACCCGCTGAGTTTTTAAAAGAGCGTCCGGGCGAGAACGGCTCCGCCATTGTCCTCGTTGGCGACGGCGTCTATGCAGAAGAACTTAATGGAAAATCAATATATTTTATTGATGAAGATGCAAAATCGCGCGGAGTAGAGTTGAAAAATTATAAACCCCTGCATTATGAAGACCTCGTAAGATTGATATTTGAAAACGACAGGATATTTTTATGGTAGGAGCAGTGAAAGAATACAAAGCAAATCATCCTGACCCTTTTTTACTGAAGATAATTGCCTTAGCTTACGGTGCGGACGCAAAAAATTTAAACATGCCCTTAAACTCTGGCAATAATATATTATTCTCACTTGGAAAAAACGTTCGTGCTCTTGTAAATACCGATGCACCTGACTCTGAATATCTGAAGATAATCGTTAAGGAAGGCGATTATTTTTTTCAGCACTTAAATACGCTTCATAAAGTGGAATTTTTAACAGATGAATCCTGTATTAAATCCAATTTAAAAGATTATTTCTTTGCATCTGGAACTACGCTTTTCATAACTCCGTACGGAGGCTGGCAGAGAATCATAAGCCCTCTTTCAGAAAACCCAAAGGAGCCTCCTAAAAAAACTTTAGGAAGCGAAGAAATGATAGAAGAACTTCATGCTTTAAAAGATATAAAAAACTTTGATACAATCTTGTTGGCGGAGCTTTTCTCCGAATCAGAGGACAGAGGCATATTCAATCTCCAGCCATATCTCAGGAGCATAAGTAAAAATTTTAAGGCCATTGTAGGAGTATATGTTTCACCGCCAGCTAAGCCTGAGTGGATTGAATGGGCTTATGCAGTAGGCGTAGATTTTATCTGGTACGACCTTCTCTGCTATCACCGTGATTATTCTGATAAATTACCATGCAGAATAAATTATAATCGCACAATTGAATCCCTTAATCATGCTGTTGAGGTATTTCCAAAGGGCTGCGTGTTTACAAGCCTCCTGGCAGGACTTGAATCCAGTAAGGAAACAGTTGAAGGGATTAATTATTTTTTATCCAGAGGGATTACCCCTGTTATCCGGACAGCGCCATCATATCCTGTTCCACTTGACGAATTGCTGATACTTTACAGGACACTCGGAGACGGAATAAAATCAAAAGGCTTGGATGGACCAATGATGAACAGAATGGACCATATCCTCACTCCAAATGAACTCCTGCGGCATTCATTAGGAGGGCGCACCAGAATCAAAAACTTTGTCGATTCATTTACAACTCTGATGAAAAACTCCGCGGTTCGTAACATATACAAACTCAGAAGAAACCTAAAAGTGAAAGAGGTAAAATAGTTTTGCGGGTTGTTATTGACAAGCGCCCTATTTGGGTAATTTTGGTTGAGAAGACAATCGTTCCTGGCATCTATATTCTCCTTTGTTGGATCTTTTTTATGATTCTTTCAAGTGATAAATTAGGCGCCCTTAGAATTGAAGGCCGCAATACTTTAGCAATATTTTTTCTTTGTGTTACTCTCTGGATAGGACAGTTAATCCCTATTGGTATAACCGGATTACTTGCTATAGTTTTGCTTCCATTATTAGGAGTAATGTCAACATCCGATGCCTATTCCCTTTTCGGTAACCAGGCGGTATTTTTTCTTATAGGCGCTTTTATTTTAGGTGCTGCAATCCAAATTTCAGGCCTTGCTGCAAGAATAGCCTTATTTGTCCTGAACCGGTTCGGAAATACCCCCACTACCCTCCTTTTAAGTATATTCTTTTTTACTTCTATCATGTCGTGGGGTATGCCTGAGCATGTTGTTGCAGCGATAGCATTCCCAATTGTACTGGAAATAGTAAGAAGCATGAACCTATCTACTAAAGACAACTTCGCAAAAATTCTTTTTCTTTCCCTTGCATGGGGAAGCATAACAGGCGGCGTGGCTACCTTTCTTGGAGGAGCCCGCACTCCGCTTGCAATAGGCATTCTTCAAGAAACAACGGGAAAAACAATCAGTTTTTTAGACTGGATGAAGTTCGGCATTCCTGCTTCTATTGCGCTTGCCGTCACGGGTTTTATAGCGCTTAAACTCTACTTTAATTTTAAAGATGTTAATCTTTCTATTGCGAAAGAATCAATTCAGAAAATGATACGGCGGCAGGGACTTATGACATTAAAAGAAAAAATCATCGCAACCGTTACCATTCTGACTATCGGAGCGTGGATTTTTGAAGGCCATAAAATTGGATTAGCAAATATTGCTATAATGTCTGTCGTTGCGCTCTTCGTGCTTCAGTTAATCCGGTGGAGGGATGTCCAGGAAAACGTCAACTGGGGTGTAATCCTGATGTACGGAGGAGCAATTGCTCTTGGAGGAGCGCTTGAAAAAAGCGGCGCATCCAGGTATGTGGCTCAGAACATATTATTCAGCCAGGCATTGAATCCATTATTCATAATATCAATTCTATCTTTTTTCACAATGCTGTTAACTGCGGTTATGAGCAATGCGGCAGCTGTCGCTGCGCTGCTGCCTATAGCTTTAACTGTAGGCAATTCGGCTAACATTGATCCAAAACTGATAGCACTTACTATCGCTTTTACTTCGGGGTTAGATTTTGCTCTGCCTATTGGAACGCCGGCAAGTGCAATAGCATACTCATCCGGTTATTTAAAGATACGCGAGATGTTAGTCCCGGGGCTGATAATGTCCTTTCTTGCATGGCTGATTTTTATGCTGTTTTTTAAGTATTATTTACCAGTAATCCCATTATAATGGATTTTATGGAAGGAAAAAATAGAATATTACTTGTTATCAGCAGCGAAAGAGACTGGCAGAAACCGACTGATGCGGCTCTGAAAATTGCATCCGAAAAATCAGCCAACTTGCATATACTGTATATCCTTGAAGAAACAGGCATATCATATCTTGACCGTTTAAACGAAACTGAATTTCTGAGCAAAAAAACTTCCAGCGATCTCACTCAGGCATTAATCCGGGAAAAACGGCAATCTGCTTATGCAGCCGTGGAAAAAATCATAGAATTGGCCAACAGAAAGAATATATCTGTAAAATCCACCGTGATAGCAGGGGACATAATAGATCTTACTGAAAAATATGCAAAAGAACCGCCAGCAAACGAAATAATTATTTCATGGTCCGAAGAAAGTTATCTGAAAAAATTTTTCAAAGGAGACTTAATTGAAAGACTGCGAAAGACTACCAACATCCCTGTCATTGCAATCACGGATTAGGAGGCAAAGATGGAAAAAAAGAATAAAATAACGCTTGTGCTTTTCAGCGGGGACATGGATAAAATCATGGCTGCATTCAACCTTGCAGTAGGTGCGGCTTCAATGGGCATGGAAGCGACAATTTTTTTCACATTCTGGGGCTTGAACGCAGTAAGAAAGCACGGCTCAGGCAGCGCTGCAAGAGGAATACTACAGAGAATGATGTCCTGGATGAATAAGGGAGGAGCGGACAAACTGCCCATGTCCAGGTTCAACATGTGCGGGATGGGTCCAAAATTCATGGGGATTCTCATGAAGAGGTACCAGATGTATTCTGTCCCGGAGTTGATAAAAATAGCAAAGGAACTTGGTGTAAAATTTATTGCTTGCACTATAACAATGGGTGTAATGGGTATTTCAAAAGAAGATATTATACCTGAAGTAGATGTGTACGCGGGCGTGGTAACATTTCTGACTGAAGCCGAGGAAAGCAATATAAGTTTATTTATTTAAGTTCATGCAGGAGGCAGAAAATGAAATCTGATGTAACCCTTGACACAAAGGGCATGCTATGTCCGGTACCGATTGTTAAAACAAACGTCAAAGTAAAAGAATTGAAACAAGGACAGGTCATTGAAGTAATATCAACAGATCTGGGAATCAAAGAAGATATGCCGCGCTGGTGTAAATCAACGGGGAACGAATTCTTAGGAATTGAAGAAGAAGGAGGAATTTATAAAGCATATGTCAGGAAAAAATAAGTTGGATGAATTGTCTCAAATAGCGCCGCACGGAGGAAAGCTGATAAACAGAATTCCGGACAGGGATAAAATTGAAAGCCAGCGGGAAAAGGCTAAAAATGGGTTCCGGATAAAGATTGATACATGGGAAGAATCTGATCTGGAGATGATTGGTATCGGGGCAATGAGCCCATTAACAGGATTCATGGCCGCTGCGGATTATAAATCCGTGCTTGACAATATGAGGCTGGCAAATGGCATAGTATGGTCATTGCCAATCATACTGTCCATCAATGCGGCTCAATCTCATGATTTAAAAGGAAAGGACTTTGCGGCGTTGGAAAACGCATCTGGCGAGATTACCGGTACAATAAAAATAAACGGAATCTACAAACGAGAGAAAGAAAAAGAAGCAGAAAAAGCGTATGGAACAATAGACACAAACCATCCAGGCGTGCAGCACATAAAGGAAACAGGCGATTTCCTCGTAACGGGCGATATATCGTATTTTGGCAATAACAAAGCAAAGAATTTCCAGAAATACCGGTATATGCCCTCTGAAACGAGAAAAACATTTGCTGAAAAAAAATGGAGAACTGTTGTCGGGTTTCAGACAAGGAATCCGATCCATCGCGCGCATGAATATCTGCAAAAATGCGCGCTTGAAATTGTTGATGGATTATTCATTCATCCGATTGTGGGTTTCACAAAGGGAGATGATATTCCGGCAGGGGTAAGAATGAAATGCTATGAGGTCCTGCTGGAAAACTATTATCCAAAAGACAGGGTTTTACTCTGTGTCAATCCCGCAGCAATGAGATATGCAGGACCGAGGGAAGCAATATTCCATGCAATCATAAGAAAAAATTACGGTTGCACACATTTTATTGTCGGAAGAGACCATGCAGGCGTGGGGAATTACTACGGACCATTTGACGCCCAATACATTTTTGATAATTTCACAAGGGAAGAAATTGGCATAACCCCGTTATTTTTTGATAATTCCTTTTATTGCAAAAAATGCAAGGGTATGGCTACTGTAAAAATCTGCCCGCACAACGCTGACGATCGGCTCTCTCTAAGTGGAACAAAAGTACGGGAGATGCTAAATGGGGGCGAAATGCCACCCGAAGAATTTACCCGTCCCGAAATCGCAAAAATATTGATGGAGCATTATAGAGGAAAAATTTAAAGCAATTCAAGAGATTGACTTTCAGTTAATTCAATATATTTCAAACCCTGCATGCCTGAAGTGTTCATCAAAGGTAACTCCGTAATAATGCTTGTCAATCATTTTTTGTATTAAACCTTTGTCCTTTTCCCCTTCAGGTCATTGAAGAGTTCGTAAGCATCCCTGGTTGTAGCATTTTTGTGCACAATCTGCCGGATCGCCTGTATCATCGCAACTGGATAATCCGACTGCCAGATGTTCCTGCCCATATCCACGCCCACTGCCCCCTGCTGAATTGCGTTGTATGTGAGTTCAAGCGCATCAAGTTCGGTGTTTAATTTAGGCCCTCCGGCAATAACAACCGGAACTGGACAGCCTCGGACAACCTTCTCAAACTCATCGCAGTAGTAGGTCTTAACAATCTGGGTTCCGAGTTCAGCAGCGATCCTGCAGCAAAGCGAAAGATAGCGCGCATCCCTCTTTTCAAGCTCCTTCCCCACCGCTGTGACAGCAAGCACCGGAATCCCGTATCTGATGCCTTTATCCACCAGTCTTGACAGGTTTTTGAGCGTCTGTTTTTCATGGCTGGTTCCCACAAAAATGGACAATGCAACTGCCGATACATTCAGTCTTACAGCATCTATCATGGATGCAGTAAGGGTTTCATCCGAAAGATCTTTTCCAACAATGCTTGTTCCACCCGACACCCGGAGCACAACTGCTGTGACATTCGCTGGATCAACAGATGACCGGAGAACGCCTCTTGTAAGCATAATTGAATCGGCATAAGGCATCAGCGGAACAATCGTTTTGCCTGGATCTTCAAGCCTTGTTATAGGACCGAGAAAATATCCGTGGTCCACCGCAAGCATAACACATTTTCCTGTATCGGGTTTTATTATCTTTGACAGCCTGTTTTTCATTCCCCAATCCATGTTTATTGACCTCCTTTTGCAACTCAAATGCCTCATTTCTGAGGCTCAACAACAACCTTTAAGGACTTGCCCGCATCTGCAACAAGCTGAAACCCCTTTCCTGCTTCGGCAAGGCCAAACCTGTGGCTTATCATATCATTTACAGTAATCTTTCCGGAACCCAGCATTGCCATCGCCATTGCATAATCAGCAGGGCTTCCCCCGTAGGAAGAAGTGAGCGTAACTTCATTACGCCAGAACAGCGCATTAAACTGAATGGGCAAAACCTGGTCATAATTCAGAGGGGCAAAAAAAAGCACTGTGCCTCCCCTTTCCACTGAACTTACTGCTTGTTCTGCTGCGGAGGAAGAAGTAGCGCACACAATTACAATATCTGCAAGACGGTTATTGTTCAGTTTTTTAAGCAGATCAGGAGAATATTCTTTTGCATTAATTGCCTTGTCCGCGCCAAAGTGTTCTGCTGCTTCCAAACGGTAATCATCCATATCCGTTGCAAAAATCCGTCCAGCGCCCGAAAACCGGAGGGATTTAACATGCAGCAGACCGGAGATTCCACTCCCGAGAATAAGCGCCGTATCACCCTTTTGAATGCCAGCAAGTCTCTGCCCGCGGATAACGCAGGCAAGGGGTTCCGCAAATGTTGCATCCTCTGATGAAACATTATCCGGAATATGAAAAATTCCGGAATGAACATTAATTGACGGTACCCGTATAAATTCTGAAAAGCCGCCAGGATCAAAATTGGTGGTTCGCAGCGTGTCGCACACCGTATGATGGCCCCTCATGCAGTAATGGCATGTGTTGCACGGAACATGATGGGCAACTGCCACGCGGTCTCCTGCTTTGCAGCCAGTCACTTCTTCGCCAACCTCAGCAACTACGCCTGCTACCTCATGACCGAGAACAAGCGGCGCCTTGTGGATTCTGTACCACTCCATTACATCACTGCCGCAGATACCGCTTGCATCAACACGCAGAAGTATCTCCCCTTTGCCAATCACCGGCACCGGCATTTCTTCAAGGCGCACATCCCTGTTTTTATAATACATCGCAACGCGCATAAAAATCCTTATCCATTTATACTATAAAATCCTGCATCATTCAAGGAATGATGCTCTTTCTTTTTATGATTGTTTTCTAAATGACCTGATGTCCCAGCAAAGTCTCTGCGTTCCTGTAAAACACCCTCTCTGCAAGGGACGGATTAGCCGCAGTCGCTTTTTTCATAATCTTCAGATGCGGTGCCTGAAAAGAACATGGCCAGTCTGACCCAAAGAGGATATGGGAATGGTCCACCCTGGCAAAGATACTTTTAAGGCTTTTCTTGGACTGGAAACTTGTCTCCAGATAAACATTTTTGTACCTCTCTGCAAGAACAATTGCAGGACCGGGTGTATGCAGGCCGGTATGCCCAAGCACAAAATTAACCTTCGGAAAAGAAGATATGATTTTTTCAAATAATTCCACCCTCCCATATTCTGTTGATCTTGTTCTGGGTATGTAATAATCAAACTTCCCTGTATGAAAGAGCACAGGCTTTCCGTATTTCTGATATTCTTCAATTATCTCAAAATATGCAATGTCTTCAGGTGAAGTGCGCTGGATTATGGGATGCAATTTTAATCCTCTGCATCCCATGGCCATATATTCCCGCAATTTATTTATCCTCTGAGAACTTTTAGGATCAACCGAGGCAAAAACAAATAAATTTTTATGAGCCTTTGCATCGTTGAAAATCTTTGCAGTGTCAGATTTAGGCTCAATGGGATGGACAACAGCAGCAGAAATTTCATTTTGCCCAATGCTCTCAAGCAAGCGCGTCTGGGTCCCCCATGCACTCCGCAGCTGAACCTCTATAGCAAGCGGGATACGCATCCATTTAGGCTCTGTGCCTGGCAAAGGGCTCTGAAATCCCATTTTCTGATATAAGAATTCAAATAGTTTGAACGGTTTTCCCGAAGGATCAACAACCACATCAAATCCGTTGATTATATCGCCAATGTGAGTATGAAAATCAATAATCGTCATTCAACAATACCGCCTTTGCAAAAATAATTCAACCATCAAGAACCTTTCTGACCATGCTCAGAAGTTTTGCAGGAGCAAATGGCTTTCGTAGAAGACTAAAGTTCTCTTCCAAGAAACCACGATTTATAATCAAATTGTCTGCGTATCCAGAAATGAAAAGAACTTTAATATTAGACCTGTCTAATTTGAGTTGCTCATATAATTCCCTTCCGTTCATTTTTGGCATTACGACGTCAGCCAGCAATAAATCTATCTTGCCTGAATAGCCTTTAACAAAATTAATTGCATCTTCCCCGTTTTTGTATTCAAGCACTGTATAACCTTGTTTTCTCAATATGTTGCCTATCAATTCTCTTACTGAAGACTCATCTTCTACTAAAAGCACTGTTTCTATCCCTGAAGGAAGTATTAGGATTTCCTCAGGGGCATCGTATTTAAAAGGCTCGCCATTTGCTTTTGGAAAATATATTTTGAATGTAGTCCCCTTGTTGACTTTGCTGTGGACCTCAATATGCCCGCCGCTTTGTTTTATAAATCCGTAAGTGGTTGCCAATCCAAGGCCCACCCCCTTTCCAAATTCTTTAGTAGTAAAAAACGGTTCAAATATATGAGAACATGTGTTTTCATCAATGCCCATTCCGGTATCACTAACTGTAATCATAATATATTCTTCATTCGGATGGTCAAAATGCTTTTGGATATAATTGTTATCAATATTATCTTTCGCTGTCTCAATAGTAATCAGTCCACCATCTGGCATTGCGTCCCTCGCATTCAGCACAAGATTAAGAATGACCTGTTCCAAAAGCACTGGATCAATTTTAATATTCAACGAGTCTTCTCCATATACCGTTTTGAGTTCAATATTCTCTCCTATCACCCGTTGAAGCATAGAATCCATAAAATAAATAAGATCATTAATGTTTACGATCTGTGGTTCAATAATCTGACGGCGGGCAAATGAAAGCAACTGGGAAGTTAGCCTTGCCGCCCGTTCAGAAGCCTTTTGTATTTCCCGGATCCCATCCAAGGAATATCCTTTTGGTCCATGCAATATATTCGCACAATTAAGTAAAATTATTGTAAGGATGTTATTAAAATCATGGGCTATCCCGCCGGCAAGCCGCCCTATTGCTTCAAGTTTTTGCGATTGTCTTAATTGTTCCTCTATTTTCTTACGCATTGTTATGTCTATAACCGTTCCTATGACCGCAGGTTTTCCATTATGGACGGTTCCAGATGAATAAACTTCCACATCAAAAATTTCGCCATTCTTTTTCAATCCCTCAAGAGTAATGTGCAAGTTCTGCATCTCTCCATTGATCAATTTATGAAGGTAATCCGTTATCCTGAGGCGGTCTTCTTCAGCAACAAATTCCAAAACGGTTTTGGAATGGGAAAGATCTTCATAACTATATCCGAAAATCTCTGCCAGTTTTGGATTGGCATAATTTAATTTATTATCCTGAATTACATAAACGCCAACAAGGGATTTTTCTGCAAGATCCCTGAATTTTGCTTCAGTTTCACGGAGAGCATTGACCATTTGTTTATGCTCAGTAATATCCGTAATCATTCCAACAATGCCATTGACTTTGCCTAATCTGTCATACACTGGAGCCGCTGACAGGCTTATTTCAATTGGAGACCCGTCCTTTTTCCTCCTTATCAATTCTATACCTGTAAATGACTCACCCTTAATAACACGCTTTCTAAGCAATCTGAATTCTTCCTGTTTTTCTTCCGGAACAAATGGTAGAGGTTTCCCTTTAACCTCCTGTTCACTCCAGCCGAATATTTTTGCGGCACTCTTATTCCACATCATAACCCTGCCTTCCGTATTCATAACAACGATTGCAATTGGAGATGCTTCAAACACCGACTGCAGGGTCTGGGTGGTAACAAATAATTCATCTTCTGATTTTTTACGCTCCGTTATATCCCTTGAGACAACGAGAACAGAATCAACCTCCCCTGCATTATCCCTAAGCGGAACCAGCCATGTATCCAACCATAGTTCGGAATCCGGAAAGGAGGTCTTGGCCTCAGCATAGATTGGCATCCCAGTATTAAATACCGCCTGCAAATTGCTTTTCATTCTCTTATAGACATTTTCTGGAAATAATTGGCTCAAGCGCTTTCCAGCAATCTCCGGGAGGGATATCTTGAACATTTTTGCCGCGTTTTTGTTTGTGTATCCGACAGTATAGTCTTTGTTTATAATTGACACCATATCAGGCAATGTGTCAACAATGGATTGATAGGATATTCCCTTTCCCGCGTTCTGCAGGATTTTAGTAATATTATTTTTGTGTTTTAAAACAGATCTATTTCTTTTCAATTGCTTCCCTGACCTTGAGTAATAACGCAGATGGAGTAAATGGTTTCTGTAAAAAATTAAATCCCTGTTCAAGCACTCCATGATGGACAATTACATTATCCGTATAACCCGACATGAAGAGTGCCTTGATTTCAGGGCGCGTTATTTTTATTTTCTCATACAACTCCCTCCCACCCACAACAGGCATTATCACGTCGCTCAAGAGGAGATGTATCTTATCGGTAAACCCTTCTGATAATTTCAGTGCTTCCTTTCCATCTTTTGCCTCAAGAACGGTATAACCATGCTTCCTGAGCAGATCGGTAGAAAGATTCCTGACCTGATCCTCATCCTCCACCAGCAAAACAGTCTCTGTTCCAACAGGAAGCGCGATTATCTCTACATGTTTTTCAAGATCTTCTGGACTGCCAACTTCGTGGCGGAGATAAATTTTGAATGTAGACCCTTTTCCCACCTCACTGTAAACTCCGATATGCCCCCCGCTTTGTTTTATAAATCCGTAACAAGTAGCGAGTCCCAATCCGGTTCCTTTCCCCAATTCTTTTTTAGTATAGAATGGCTCAAAAATGTGGGAAAGCGTATCTTCGTCCATGCCGCTTCCAGTATCGCTGATGGCAAGCTGGATATATTCACCTGGAACAACATCTGAATATTTTGCAGTGTATCCCTTGTCAAGAATTACATTTGCTGTTTCAATAGTCAGATTACCCCCCTTAGGCATTGCATCACGGGCATTCAACACGATATTAAGAATCGCTTGTTCCAGTTGAACCGGATCAACCCTGCAAAGCCAAAGGTCTTTTGACAGAACAGTATTTATAGAAATATTTTCTCCTAAAAT
This sequence comes from bacterium, assembly GCA_036514535.1. Lineage (GTDB taxonomy): Bacteria > JAMCPX01 > JAMCPX01 > DATBWZ01 > DATBWZ01 > DATBWZ01. The sequence goes on along the minus strand of DATBWZ010000107.1, from coordinate 4,612 downwards.
CCTCTTTAGCATTTTATCCATGCGTATAACAAGATCATTTATATTGAAAATTTTCGGCTCTATTACCTGACGCCTTGAGAAGGTGAGTAATTGACCGGTAAGGTCTGCCGCCCGCAGTGCAGCATTGTAAATTTCCTTAATTCCGCCGAACGACACATCATTTTTTTTAAGACTGCTTAATATCATTTCCGCGTGAAGCAAAACAATGGTAAGAAGGTTATTGAAATCGTGGGCTATCCCGCCGGCAAGCCGCCCTATTGCTTCCAGTTTTTGTGATTGCTTTAATTGCTCTTCAAGATTTTTTCGTTCGCTAATATTCTCCATAATGCCTATGCCGCCCATTATTTTGCCCTTGGAGTCAAAAAGTGGAGCAGTCCGCATGGAAATCCACAGTTTTGCAGAGCTGGTAGTTGCAGAATAAAAGCCCTCATAAAATCCTTCTTCACCTTTAACCGATTTTTTCAAAGCAGAAAGAACGCTTTTGTCCTTAAGTGTGTTCATATCAAAGCCCTTTAATCGCTCCTTACTGGACTGCAGGATTGAAACAAACCTCTCGTTAAAATCAGTAACACAAAGATGCGTATTGTAGTAAAATATACCAACCGGGTTGCGCTGAAATATCAATCTGTATCGCTCCTCTTTGTCTCTTAACGCTGACTCGGCTTTTACGCGATTAGTAATATCAATACCTACGCCCATTAAATAATCTTTATTATCAATGTAGATACGCAAACCAGTAAAGAAATACGGGATAAGGTCGCCGTTCTTTGTTAAAAAATTAGCTTCAACGGTGGCAAAACCATTTTCAAAAACATCGTTTATCCTCTCTGCTATAAGCTTTTTTTCCCCTTCAGCAAAAAAGTCAAGAGGATGCATCCTCGCAATATCTTCATAAGAATATCCAAGAACATCCTCCATATTCCTGTTCCATTTTATAAACCGTTCTTCTCTATCAAAGAGATAAAAGACCCCGGGTAAACTGTCGATCAATGCTTCTGAAAAATTTTTTTCTCTATGCAGATTTTTCTCTATTTCCTTCAGCCTGGTTATATCACTTGCTACAGTCTGAAAACCAACTACTTCGCTATTTTCGTCATAAATATTTGTGAATGTATTTTGAGTATGTACAATTTTTTTATCCTTTCTAATCCATATCAACTCTAATGTTTTTTCAGAAAATATCTTATTCTTTTTGTATTCATCCCAGAAATTTATAAATTTTTGGACAGATTCAGTATAAAGAATTTTTTGGGTCAGACCTGGATTATTTGTAAATTCTTCCGGCGTATATCCGAAAATAATTTCACAGGCAGGATTGGCAAATTTTATGGAGCCATCAATCCCTACCACAAAGATTGCATCCTTGTTATCTTTTGCAACGCGGCACTCTTTGTATTCCTTAATTTGAACTGATGCCCTTCCCACAGAGGGGGATTTCTTTTTTGGCGACCTCTTTATTTTTTTATTACTGTTTGTCACCTTATTTAAACTTTAGGACATATTATTATCTTTTTTTAAAAAAGTCAATCAGAAGAACTTAGTTAAACCATCGGGCACTCAGTATTGGCTGAACTTCTCAACAAATCTTGTTAAAAGTCTGATGCCAATCCCTGTTGCGCCGGTAACAGCATAAGGCTTTTCCTGTTCAAGCCATGCGGTTCCAGCAACGTCAAGGTGCGCCCATGGTATATCCCCGACGAACTGTTTCAGAAACATTGCTCCTGTTATTGTTCCGGCGGATCTCCCGCCAACATTTTTAATATCCGCATGGTCGCTCCTGATAAGTTCCTCATACTCTTTCCACATTGGTAATTCCCAGACCCTTTCCCCAGTCTCAGTCCCTGCTGATTTAATTGTCTCTATTAGCATTTTATTATTACCCATAACGCCACTGGCTTCATTGCCCAAAGCTATCACACAAGCACCGGTAAGCGTGGCAATATCAACAATAGCGTTGGGATGGAACCTCTTTGAATAAGAAAGTGCATCTGCAAGAATCATTCTTCCTTCCGCATCTGTGCTTATAACCTCAACGGTTTTCCCGGAATGCATCTTTATTATGTCTCCTGGTTTATATGCCCTTCCTCCCGGCAAATTCTCTGTCACAGGTATCAGCCCTATAACTCTTATTTTAGGCTTAACTTCAGAAATAACATCCAGCGTTCCAATAACAGCACCCGCTCCTGCCATATCATATTTCATTTTATCCATATTTTCCCAGGGCTTGAGGGAGATTCCTCCGCTATCAAAGGTTACTCCCTTGCCAACAAGTACCACTGTTTTTTTAGCATTCGCTGGATTGTAATCAAGAACAACAAACCGCGGCAGTTCCGCGCTACCCCTTGACACAGCAAGAATGCCGCCCATGCCCATTCTCCTTAAATCAGAAATGCCAAAAATTCTGCATTTTATTTTTTTCCCTTTTACCATCTCCGATGCAATACCCGCAAGTCTTTTCGGGGTCAAGTAGTTTGCCGGAGAGTTAATCACATTTCTATAATAATTTACCTTTCTGGCAATATACATGGCTTTTGTTGCTGCTGAAAGAGGATTCTGTCCTTTGTTCTTTTTCATGCCATAGAGATCAATACACCTTATTTCTTTTCTTTTGCTTTTATCGCTCTTAAACCCGATAAACCTGTAAGTTCCCATAATAAACCCTTCAATTAACGAAGAAACAGCTGCATCTCCGGCATCAACACTATCCAGATACAACCCGTAATACTGAATACCTTTGTCTGCACATATTTTTGCAGCCATCCCGCTCGCTTTCCAAAGATCATTTATAACAAAATTTTTCCTTTCCCCGAGGCCTATAAGCATTATAAACCGCGGGTGTTCAAATTCTGTAGCTGTAAGTATATTCTCAAATAATTTCCCCTTGAATCCGGAATGCCTTATAATTTTCAAAACCTTAGAACCAAAGCCCCCATTGATTTTGATATGTTCTTCACCCTGAAATAAAGGAATAATAAAAATCTGGGACCTTATCTTTTTAATATCGCAAATTTCGATCTTCATCTCAACTCTCTGTTTTAATTTTCTCCTTAGTTACCCCTATTGCCCATTCACAAATTTCGTCAGGAATCAGGTCAATTGGGAGTATCTTTTCCACATAACCGCTCTGAATCGCCTCCTTCGGCATACCAAATACTACGGAAGACTCCTCAGATTCCGCAATTGTCCGCCCTCCTTCTTCCTTGATCCTCTGCAACCCATTTTTCCCATCATTGCCCATCCCCGTAAGAATTATCCCGAGGGAACTTTCTCCGAATATTGCAGCAACAGAACTAAACAAAATATCCACAGAGGGAATATACTTATCTGATGAGGCACGTGGTTTTAATAAAATTGTCACTTCATCTTTTATTTTCTCTACCATCATGTTATATCCGCCAGGAGCAATATAAACCCATCCGGAAACAAGCGCTTCTCCATTCTCTGCTTCTTTTACATATAGGTAGCTGTACCGGTTCAATCTCTCCGCGAAAGCACGGGTAAATCCGGGAGGCATATGTTGTGAAACAAGAATCGGATGGAGAAACTGAGTTTCAATCTTTGCCAAAATTTTCTGGAGTGCGCTTGGTCCGCCGGTAGAGGCACCTATTGCAATAGCAGCGTATACCTTGCTTTTAGCTTCCAAAACGAATTTTTTTTCTTTTACACGGGGAACCGGCGGTATTTCTCCTTTCTCAATTTTACTGGACAGGGACTCAAGCCTTTTTCTGATATTGGTCAAGTTTATCATGTTTGCTGAACGCACTTTCATCCGGAGATCTGCTTGTATGTTAGAAAGTTCAATTGAAACTTTATTTGTTGGCTTTGCAAGAAAATCAGCAGCCCCGAGTTCCATTGCTTTGAAAACATTATGGTCGCCTGCTTTTGAACTAACTACAATTACAGGAATAGGATATTGACTCATCACAATCCTCAAAAAAGTAAATCCATCTATTCCTGGCATCTGCAGGTCAAGGGTGACCACATCGGGTTTAAGAGCCAGGAGTTTCTTAATTCCATCCTCACCATTGATTGCAGTTCCGACAACTTTGATACCAGGATCGGATTCAAGCATAGTTTTAATGCTTTTGCGATTATATGCAGAATCGTCTATTACAAGAACCCTTATAACATTCTGGGAAGTTACCATTATTCTTTTGTTCCCTTTTCAGGTTTCCTATAAACAAGATCGTTTTTCAAATGGCACAGTTCAAAAAGCGGAGAGACATTCATCAACGATTCGGCATGACCGAGAAGCAGGTATCCACCATTGTTCAACTTATCGTAAAAATTCTGAATTACTTTCTTTTTTGATTCCAGATCAAAGTATATAATTACATTTCTGCAAAATATAACATCCATATTTTTAAGAAGGGTGATCTTTGATGTATCCATAAGATTATGGTGGCCAAAACTCACTAAATTTTTAACATTGTCTTTGATGCGGAATTTACCGTCAACCTGTTCAAAATATTTTTTAATATAAGATTCTTCGGTCGCCCTGAAGGATGATTTGGGATATATTCCCTTCCTTGCAATCTGCAGGACCCGCTGGCTAATATCGCTGGCAAAAACTTCCACATGCCAATTAGATGACAGCCCGGACTCCAGAATA
>DATBWZ010000106.1:0-5445 GCA_036514535.1 bacterium | reverse complement strand
GGCTTCTTGCTGGGAGATGTAGCCCCGGTTGCGGCAAAAGATTATTTCATCTTTTGAGAGTTCGGTTTTGCGGGAGAGGCTTTCAAGTTTATGAATATCTGTATAGATTGCCTTTGCAATGTCTTTGCTCTTTGCCCAGCGGGTCTTGTCGGCATGGGTTCCGTCAAGGAAAAACACCCGATACATAATCCGCCAGCCTTTAGTCTTTGAGGGGTAGAGGTGGGGCATGAGACTATTGTGCGGACTTTAATAGTCCCGTATGAACATCTCTGAACACATCAAAAGAACTTCGAGAGTCAAGGTCTATAAGGTCTATTTGTTTAAGCATTTTTGTGCCGTAATCTGTTCCACTATCCGTATAGATTTTTCTTATTGTCGGCAATACGATTCTTTCAGTCGCCTTTATCTCATCATATTTCACTTTTCCATAGACCATGTATTCCACGAATCCGTCTGAAGGTGAATGTCTGGATTCGGCAATTTTTTGCTTTCTGTCAGCATACCCCCAAGCTGTATCTTCCCAATGAGCCATGAATTGTGTTGTTGCCTGTTCAGTGGAGTTGCTTTCTAAAAGTTTTGCGGCCATAAGACAGGCACTATAATTATGATCTCGGGTAGTCTGACACTCGGGCACAATCGTCATAAGTTTTGTGTATCCTGTTGGATATAATGCCTGAACAGATGGAAGCAAGGCACAGCTACCCAAAATAAAAAGAGAAAAAATTATCAATAATCTTTTCATGTTGGGGAGACCTTAGACGGAGATGGTTCAGATGCAGGAGGTTCTGTGACAGGCTGTTCAGGCGCATTATGTCTTGATGCTTTTCTCTTTCGTTTTATTTTTACATCGCCGATAGATTCCCATGTTTGTGAGGATATCATTCCTTTAATGCCTGCTATCAAATCCTGTTCCTCTATGGTTACGCCTGACATCTTTTTAAGATGTGTCCGCATCATGCGCAAGGTGTTTTCATGGAAGATTGACTGGACAATACTTCGGGGGGACAGCGCTTTAATTTTAGAGTAATAATCTTCATGCTCGCCTTTTAATATGCTTTTTTTATGAAAGAGAGACAATTTATCGGATGCGTCATCGGCAAGTATATTTGTTGATATAATAAGGTCGCTTTGAATTCCCTCATCAAATGTAAGATGATACATTTGCCATGCAATGCCGTTTGTAAGCAGCACCCATTCAACGCCTGCATTTGCCGCATAGTTGCTGGCCTGCTCTATATGTTTTTCCTTCAGTTCTATTCCTGCCTGTTTTATCTCAATGAAAAACATTACCTTACCATCCGCTTTTATGGCGTAATCCACATAGCGATCCTTGATGGTATGTTCCTTTGTGATGTCATGGAATACATCATATCCGAGCACATCTTCAAGAAACTTTCCTATGCGAAGCGATGTTTCCGCTTCATTGATATTTTGTTCCTGCGCCTGTTGAAAGATGGGAATGTATTTTTTTAAATCCTTTGTTATATCTATTGACATAAAGACCTCCTTTTATTTAACCAGCCTTAATTTGCTTCGTCTTTAAAAAAGCAATATAGTTCTTCAATTCCTGCTTATCTTTTTTTGATAATGGTTTGAGCATCTCAAGTATTTCCTCGTCATCTGGAGCGAGATACAAAGGCGGAGATTCAGATATCTTTGTATCGCCAAATTCCGTCTCAAATTTAATACCCAACCTTTGAGAAATATGAAGTAGCCGTTTTATACCGATGGGATCACGCCCTTTTAATATATTATTTAAGGCGGAAGGAGACCATCCTAACCTTTCGGCTAATTGTATTTGCGTTATACCTTCCGTTCTCAAATAATCTTCAAGTTTTTGAATAACATCTTTTCCAGACATAGTCAATTTAGGAAGTCTAATTTTTTACTTGACAATATTTAGAAACTCTGTATAATCCACTCCATCAAATAGAAGTGGAGGTCTGAATGTTAAAGAAATCTAATGCAAAAAAGACTTTATTGAATCATCGCCTTCAGTCCATGCGCAGATTGCTACAGCCATACCTCGTTCTTGCGCAAGGCGATAGTTTTCTAATCCTATGTCCTTCTGAGCAAATTGCCCGGCAGTTACTTCAAGAGCGGATAGCTCCGGTTTTAAAATCTCCCAACACTTAAGGAGGTCAGAAAATGAAGAAAGCGCCTAACGCAAAAATCACGATAACGATGGAACCCGAGGTAATAAAAATCATCAAAGAAGCAACTGCGATGCTTGAATCTGTTTCTTCCTTCTTGGAAAAAGCGATTGAAAAAGGAATGACTCAATCTAATTCTTCCAAGTAATTTGAGCCCTGCATTGAGGGCATTCTTTTAATGTTTTTAGGTCTTTTACTTTTTTCTTAATTACTTTTTTACAATTAGGACATGTAAAGGGGATTTCAATGTTATTCAGGTCGGGTGTTTTTATGTCAACTTTAATTTTCATATCATCTCCTTTTTTTACAGTCTTGTCCGCCGGCAGGCCAGACCTCCATCCGACCTATTGCCGGCACAAGAACGCAAAAGGCGCACGGATGCCGTCTTACCCGATGGATTATCTGCTGCGCCTTTGCGCTTTATATAACATAAGAGGGTTTTCAGGGCAACAGTTTTAATATAGTAGAAGGGTTTTAAAAAGGGAAACAAGGGAGGAGTTTTGCCATGCACTTAAAATACATTCGTTTCCAAAACTTGCTATATAACAAGTTTGTATCGCCCGGAGAGCATGACGCTAAAAAGGTATGCTCTCAAATGAATATATCTCTATCCACTTTTTACAATTATATTGAAGGCATCTCGCATTTTCCCCCCGACCTTATCGCCCCGCTTTACAACGCTACCCACGACATAGACTTCCTGAATTTCATTTTAAATGATACTGACAAAAAAATAATAGACAAGGCTCCTGCTGCCAAGCAGGTCAAGACCCCGACTGATGAGACATTGGACATAGCCGCTGCAACAGGCACTCTTGTTGCTGAGGTTAAGAGGTCGCTGAAAGACGGGTATTTATCTGCCAATGACAAGCGAGCATTGGAAAAGCAAATCAATATCACTGAAAAAGAGATGGAGGATTTGAGGAAGATTTTGAAGGGGTAAAAAGGATATGACTAATATAGAAAATATAAACATATCAATAAATGAACATATAGAAGAGATATTAAGACTTGAGAGGCAGAGGGGAAGAGCATATAACGCAGGTGATATCGAACATTATTTTCAACTCTCCACAAAAATAAATATGCGGAGAAAGAAACTTGAGGACTTGAGAAAGGTTTTGAATGAGTAAGGAGGCATTATGAGCGATTGCATATACACAGGTTGCAAGAAGGAAGCTAAAATAGAAGGATTTTGCGTGAAGCATTTTAAGCATAAGCAAAAGGCGCTGGGAGAGATTGAACATGAGAACAGCCAGCCTGTGCAACGGCAGATAGATGAGCCATGCTGTCCAAAGTGCGGCAGGAAGGCATCAGAGGTTAGGACATTTATAAAAAAAAGAGGGATGTGTAAGGACTGCGCATATTCATATAAAAGCAAGAAAAGAAAAAAGAAAGATATAAAACTGGATTCCCGCTTAAAGCCTGCGGGAATGACAAAAGAAAAGCCTGCGGGAATGACGAGTAAGCTTGTCCCCGAATGTTTTTATCGGGGAGCGGACTCGATCAATCATCCGCCGCATTACACGCAGGGCAAGATTGAGGTTATTGACTTTATCGCAGACCAGCAGATGGGCTATATGGACGGTAATATAATCAAATATATCGCAAGGTATCGGCACAAGGGCAGCGCCGTGGAGGATTTAAAAAAGGCAAAGTGGTATTTAGAAAGGCTGCTCGCAGAGGTGGACGGAAATTAGTATGACCGAATTCTTAAGCATAAAACAGGCGTCTGAATATCTCATCGCCAAAGGCTTTGAGATGAAGCCCGCAACTCTGCGTAAGAAAATACAAAAGCGGGAAATACCATACTATGACATCGGCAGGCCAAAACTGAAAAGATACGATTTGGATAGATGGATAGAATCAAGACGCAACCGCGCAAGGCTCTGGCGGAAAGGAGAATATGACGACCTGTCAATGGCACGATAATTCAAAGTGCCGTCTTACAGGCATTCTTTGTAATGGCGACCATGGGGCATGTTTTGAAACAATTGATTCAGGGGACGCAGAGGAGCTTTTACGAAGTGAAGCATAGCCATGACATCAAGCATAGCCATAAAGTCCCACCATCAAGAGTTAACACTTTATCGGAGTGTTTCTATAAGCCTTGCGGAAAGGCATTTGCACCCAAAAGGGTTGATATGGTTTTTTGTTCGCCTGAATGCAAAAAAACGCATTATCAAGAAGCATACAAAAAGGGGGTGAAACTCATGCAGGCAAAAGGGATGCGGTTTTCAAAATTGGAAACATCGTTGCGTTTGCAAAGGCTCTATAAATATCTTTCGGACAGGGAGCCCCATTCAACGCGGGAAATCGGCGAGGCAGTTAATCTGGAGGCAGTTGGCTCATCTATCGGCGAGCTCAGACGAAACATCAGGCCCAAGGGCATGGACATATCCTGCAGGTTTAGCGGCAGGACGCAAGACGGCGCAAGCATCTATTTATATCAACTTGTACCTGTAGTCATTCCCGAAGTTTTTATCGGGAATCCAGAATGACAAGGAGGCAGCATGGACATTACATTATGGATACTCACTGTTTTTATCTCCGCCAGCGGCGGATGTTTTCTCCGTCTCCTTTGGGCCGGCGCAAAAACATTGGAGCGAGAAGCCGATGCCTATGCGAGAGGTTGGGAGACAAACAAAAATAAAAAGGGGGATATATGAATAAAATCTTTATATCTTTTCTGATTTTTTTATTTGGCATTATGGCCGGCTACGCCTGGCAAAATTATCATAATCACTTAACGCTTATCAATCTAAAACGAGAAATCCATGAAAATAAATTATTAGTTGATTCTTTACAGAAATCAATCCAACATCTTGAAGAGGAATTAAAATATGAGGAAATCGTTCAAAAGATTATTGCCTGCGAATCCTCACATAGATACGATGTTTGGGGCGATGGTGGTCTCAGTTTTGGGCCGGCGCAATTTCAATATAAAACTTTTCAATGGATGAAACAACAAGCAGGGAAGCCATACCTGCGATGGAAAAACCCAAAGCACCAAATATACCTGCTGAAATGGGCGCTTAAAAACGGCCATGAAAAACATTGGCTGAACTGTTATCGCAAGGTATACGCTAATGGCTGAATGTTACTACGGCTGCGGCGAGAATGCAGGCTACACTTGTTAAGGTTTTGATATGAAGATAGATTTATGCGTAGAGCTGCACTCCCGATACTGTGTCTGTAGCGGCACAGGATGGCTCAGTAGATTGTTGCGTGCAGCGCAGAAATGCCAAGGCGACTGCATAATTATAACTTATGGAGACTGGCTTGCTATGGG
>DATBWZ010000105.1:0-3755 GCA_036514535.1 bacterium | reverse complement strand
GATCGTCTCCTGCATCCTCCATTTCTGCCGGGAAGAACCGTTCGGCAGCGTTTAAATGCAGGCCGATAGAGGCCCGTGGAGACAGCGACTTGATTTTGTGGATGACCCTGATGATTTTATTTTCACCGGCAGAAGTATACCGCTGATCGTCAAGAGGCAAAAAATTAAAAATGCTTGCAATACCGAGTTCCCCCTCTATACGGGCGGTTTCAAGAACGCTCTTGCATGCATTCCTCGTGTTCAACAAATCGATATCGTGCAGAAGCAGCAAGTTCGGAGAATCCGGATTAAGCCTCAACGACAGAAGGTCCTCCTCCGTTAAATCCACAACCCCGGCATTTTTCATGGCAGAAAGAATTGTTTTATACGTAGGAGGATTCCAACTGTACCCGTAAGTGTCAAGAAAGTTCTTCCAGAACTTGTTTGTTCTATACCACCATTTTTCCCAAAAGGAAAGGAAATTAACCCAGTCTCCGATCACGCCCTTTCTTGTAACGGAATTCCGATTCTCTTTATGTCCGCCTGCAACTGCAATAAAGTTGGTCTTTTTGAAAACTTCCTGTATTACCTCGGGGCTATGGCTCACGCCTATGAACCCGTATACCCTTTGCATTGTATTGTTAAAGTCCTGATGCAAATCTTCATATCGTACCAGCAATAAATTATGAAAGTCCCGTGCGTCAAGATAGCCTTTATAGTACTTTTCTATTTTCTCCATACATCCTTTGACTGTACTGTTTTTCCCGCCCATCCACTTCCGCTTTCCCCTTTTGTGAGATATAAACACATCTCGCGGGTCCCGGATGATAAAAATGAATTTCGATTCCGGGAAAAGCCTGCAAGCCTTGCCAATATAAGGCGCATTTGCAGGAGCCTTATTCACATAAAAAGGGGCATTGAGATTGTTTTGAAGGATTGCCTCTTCTATGGCCTGTTCAATGCTTTCCCTGTCTTTAATGTCCCTGAACAAGACCATTTCCCCCGGTATCTTTGCTATATCAGGATGAGCATCTATGCAGTCGCGCAGCCAGCTCGTACCCCCGCGCGCAAAGCCCGTCACAAAAATCATTTTGCTCATGACCATGAAGTAATCTCCCTGCATATAATATTAAAGTTGTTGCACTTGTAACGGTTGAGTTTTACTGATTTTAATGCCAACTTTTTTATCGCCTTCTATCCATGTTATATAATAGTAATCTCCTCTTAATTCGGTTTTCAGGCGTTCAATTTTTTGTTCCGTATCGTTACGAAATCGCAATAAAGTAGAAACTACTCCATCCTTTCCCGTGCGGTCAAAGATCAATGCCGGCGAAGGGATAATTTTACCATAATCAGGCGAATACCATCCCTGAATCGGTTCCTTTTGCCCTTTTACCAATGTAACTGCTTGCGTACCTTTTTGTTCGGATATTATTTCTAGTAACGTATCGTTGATTCCAGGCTCAGAGGCTATTATCTGAAGTTTATCAATAGTGACTTCAAGCTCCGGCGCCAAATGCAGGTATGCCTCCCATTTGCCGGTTTTCGGCGTATTCAGATCATCTAGAAGTACTAGCGTCTTCCGGTTGCGAAGAAAAACAAATGTCCGGCTTACTTTGGTTCCTATCTCAGAGAAACGGGAATTATGCGCCCGGACAGCAGCTAACTCAGGAGTGGACACATAGCTTTCTTCAAAATAGACATCTTTAGAATTCCCTGTCCGCCTGTTACTATCTAACCCTTTCCCATTGAATGTATATCCATTGTGTGCATTAGCCGAGGTGGCATATTCCCTCCAGTCATTCTTGTCATATGTATACTTGCCGGTTTCGAGTATCCACCAGCGGCCGAATCCATGCAGGACAAATGAAAGCTCATCAGCGTGCCGGTGTCCGATCGGAAGATGGTTTGCAGCATGCATATGGATATAAATTGATTTGGAGGCTGTGGCATGATCGATCCCCCATGTGTCTCTGAAAATAGCCTCCCCTGCAAGGGGATAAAAGCCGTCAAGTTCTTTCGGAGGGATACCCGCGTTACCAGAGGTAGATGAATATTTAAGATATTGATCATTAACAATTGACTTCATTTCGTAAGACAGCTCTACTTCGTCGCTGTCGCCTACAGGTGGAAATTTCCCAAGGGGAGTAAGGACGTGCGTGAGATAGCGGTTGGATTTTTTTATCAGTTCCTCAAACTCCACAAATTCATTTTGCAAACCGTTTTCCTGCAGCAGAGTTGTAATATCTTTAATCATGAGAACCGTATATTCGTGATAACTCGGGGAGTGCTCAAGATAGACCCCCTCAGGAGAGAAAGTAATGTTTATCTGCTTATTTTTCATCCTGGTTAATGCCAATTCCTCCCAGCGGAGGGAGCGCTTGAACTCCGGAACTGCAAGAGTTGCTGCTAACAGCCCCCAGTCCTGGCGAAGCCCATGATTTCCTCCCGATTTATAGGTTTCGTCTTTGGTCAAAAACTGTGCATGTTGATAAATAGATGATAACAATAGCGTAAGTGAAGCCTCACGTGGGCCACCTGTTGATTTATAAAAATTGAGCAGATACAAAAAAACCCGTATTCGTGCAGCTACTGCACCCTCATGCCACGCACGGGGGTGCATAGGACTTGTATATGGATTTCTTCGTATCCAATCTAAAAAAACTCTTTCCACTGCCTGAAAGAGTTCAATGTCATTATTCCTTTTATATCCCTCCATCAAAGCCGGCAAATATCTTAAGGAATGTAATTGAGACAAAAAATTTGCTCCTAAGTCTTTCCTCCCCCAGTCCATTGGCAGTTTAAATGGAACCGGTGGATTAGGATTGAGTTCGAGAATTCCTTTCTTATATTGATCAACCGTTGATGCAGATGCCTCTTGAGGAAGTCCTTTTAAAACTGGCCGGCTTAAAAAATAGTCCCTGAGTACCTTTTCGAATTTTTTTGTATCGTCAAGGGCCGGCTTTGCCTGCCTGGCATAAGGCTCCGGAAGCTGCAGTTTTTCATAAAGCCAGGCTGAGGAGACTTTATTTACATCGTAAGAAAGATCGTCCTCCCCTGTTGTTTTAGAAAAGGATACCGGGGAAAACAGGATTATTGCCGTAATAAAGATTAATTGAATAATACAAATAGTTGCTTTTCTATTTGACATTTCAAGAACCCCTGATGAGCGTTTTTATAACAGGCTGTAACATTCTAATAGTTTCTTTGACTCCTTGTTCCAGTTATATTCACCGGCGGCTTTAGACGTATTAGCCTTTATTGCAGCATACCTCTCTTTATCGGAGAAAACATATTTGATGGCATCTGCAATGCTCTCTGATTTATAAGGGTCAAATAAATAACCGATATCATACCCTTTTATTATCCGTCTCAACTCCGGCAAATCACTGGCTATTATTGGTATGCCGGCGTTGATATACTCAAAGAGCTTATTAGGCAATGTGTAATAATTATTCAAAGATACGGGTTTATACGGGATGACGCCCAGATCCGCGGAAGAAGTATATTTAAGAAGCTCTATTTGCGGAACCGCAGGCAAAAATTTTATCCTGTTATTTAATCCCTTGCTATATACTATAACCTCCAGTTCATTCCTAATCTTACCGTATCCCATGAAAACCAGGCAGAAACTTTCGTCAAGATATGTAAAGGCTTCTATAAGTTCTTCCAGTCCCCTGTATTGAGTAAATCCCCCCTGATAGAGCACCAGTCTTTTATCTAGTGGGATTCCGGCAGCGTTTCTTAACACGCTGTCGTATGCATTCGCCTCTCCG
>DATBWZ010000104.1:0-24580 GCA_036514535.1 bacterium | reverse complement strand
GGATTGTTTGCAGTTTGAACAGATTTTTCTTACAAGCCGCTGGGCTATTATAGCGTTCAAGGATGCGGTCACAAGAAATGGTTCAATTCCCATATTAAGCAATCTGGTAATAGTGCTGGGAGCATCATTGGTGTGAAGCGTAGAGAGAACAAGGTGTCCTGTCAGCGCGGCCTTAACCCCAATTTCGGCAGTTTCAAAATCCCTGATCTCTCCCACGAGAATTATATCGGGATCCTGCCGCAAAAATGATCTTAAAGCGGCGGCAAAATTAAGCCCTACCTCATCATTAATCTGAACCTGATTTACCCCGGGCAGGTTATACTCAACCGGATCTTCTGCCGTGGAAATATTATCGGTTATCTGATTGAGTTCCATCAGGGCGGAATAGAGAGTGGTTGTTTTTCCGCTTCCAGTAGGTCCTGTTACCAAAACCATTCCGTAAGGCTGGGTTATCGCATCCTTGAAAATTTTTAACTGCTCCTCTCCAAAACCAAGTTTGGTTAAATCTAACTGCAAGTTGGATTTATCAAGAATCCTGAGAACCACCTTTTCTCCGAAGAGTGTCGGCAGTGTTGAGACGCGGAAATCAACCTCCTTATCCTTGACCCTCAATTTGATTCTTCCATCCTGCGGAACCCTGCGTTCGGCAATATCAAGGGACGACATGATTTTTAATCTTGATATAACGGCATTTTTCAACTTTAACGGGGGTTGCATAACCTCATGGAGGGCTCCATCAACACGGAAACGAATGCGGAACATTTTTTCGTAAGGCTCCACATGGACATCGCTTGCACCCTTGCCAATGGCATCAACGAGAAGTGTGTTGACAAGCTTAACAACGGGAGCGTCCTGGGTTGCTTTTTCCAGATCCTTTACATCAATATCCTCTTCATCTGATACCGACTCTATCTCGGTATCTCCCATTTCTGCCATCACTTCACTCATGAGGTTTCTTGCTGCCTGTGTGCCGTACTGCTTTTCCAGGACATTCTTTATCTGGCTTTCGGGTGCGACTACCGTTTCAATATTATAACCGGTTAAAAACTTTATATCATCGGCCACAAAAATATTGGAAGGGTCCGCGGTGGCAATAATAAGGGTTGAGCCTGCTCTGTTAACAGGAACGATGGTGTGTTTTTCGCAAATGTCCTTCGGAACAAGCTTGAATATCTCGGCATCAATATCAAATTCATCCAGATTGACGGCAGGAATACCATAGTGCCTTGATAGAAACTCAACCAGTTCAGTCTCATTTAATATGCCAAGCTTTGACAGGCTTGTGCCCAGCCTGACATTTGCGTCCTTTGTTTCCGCCAATGCCTTTCTTAACTGTTCCGGTGTAATAAGGTTTTCGCGAACAAGTAATTCGCCAAGTCTGCGAGACATTTAACACTGCCTCCTGAGCATTTTTTAATTATACATAAAAAAGGGAATCTGTCAAGGCATGGTTTTTTGTCCCTTTATTTATGCAGGTTAAGAATGTATCTCTTTCCTTGTTTTTTGCTTGCAGCGCCCAATACAGTCCTGATTGCGTTGATTCGTGCGCCTTTTTTTCCAATAACTTTTCCCATATCATCCTGGGCAACGCTCAATTCTATTATTTGTGTCTGATCTCCGTTTACTTCTTGGACCTTCACCTGATCCGGATTGTCAACTATTGCTTTGGCAATTAACTCAACCAGATTCTTCATATGCTCTCCCTCTGACCACATTCAAAGTTTATCATGCTCGGCGCTCAACTCTTTTTTGCAAACCAGTGGCCGGATTTACCACCCTTTTTTTCAATGAGATAAACTGCCTCTATTCTTATCTCCGGGTCTATGCCCTTGCACATGTCATAAACTGTCAGGGCTGATACTGTTGCTGCTACCATCGCCTCCATCTCAACTCCTGTAGCAGCCGTGGTTTTTGCAAATGTCTCTATCTTTATAGTTGTTTTGTCCTGAAAATGAAAATCTACTTCAATTCCTGTCACCGGAATCGGATGGCACAATGGTATTATTTCCCAGGTCTTTTTGGCGGCAGAAATTCCGGCAATCTTGCTAACTGCAACCACATCGCCCTTCTTTATCCCTCCAGCCCTGATAGCGTTAATCGTTTTTTTTCCCATCTTCACAATTGCGCAGGCGCGGGACTCTCTGTATGTTATGGGCTTATCCGAAATATCGATCATTCTTACTTCAGTCATAACCGCACTTCTAAAGCTAAATGCCCGCCACGAAAAGACATGGCGGGCAAAAACATCAGAAAGGTACCGTAAGCCTAATTTGCATAGTAAACATATTGGGATGATTCCCGTTAGGACCCTTGAAGGCATTACCAGGCCAGAAATAGCCTACTTGAACTCCTGTTTTAAGATTCATACCCATCTCAATGCCCCAGTCAAGTTCAAGACCTAGATTTTTACCCGCGGTGTTTGTCCCGTAATAGTTTCCGCCAAACGGATTCATGGATTTTTCGTTAAGCATTCCCCACAGAACATTCATTTTTGCTTCAACAAAGTTATCTATAAGATAAAACTTCGGGGTGATCATGGCATAGGTGGCATTCCTGACACCGCCTTTTGTAGCCACAAGAGGAACAAGGCTGACATCTGTTGACTCAGCGATGCCCTGTGCATAGGCTGAACTCTGCCTTGCAATCAGTTCTTCAAACATAAGAAGTCCGACATTATAATCCGGATTCCATGTATAAGCGTTGAGCTGCTTGTTGGAATTATATCCTCCATTTCTATCTCCGCTGGCATAACCAGCTTCCAGTCCTAACTGGAAAGGCTGTTCATCATAAATTAACTTTAACACCGCATTGGGAGCGTTCACTGTAACCTTATCAGGTATAATATCATTGGGATCTGTATCCGGTTCGTCGCCAGCCTGCAGATCGCCAAAGGCATTGCTCGCGCCGACAAGATACAGCATATCAAATTTAACTATATAGTTTTCAAGAAATTTAAACATAAGATAGGCATCAGCTTCAAGTATTTTTGTTTCGGTTTTCGGCTGCACCCTGTATCCAATAAAGGCGCCTATAAATCTGTCAGGGGATCCCGCAGAACAGTCAGCACCACAGTAGTACGGCTTGATGAACCAGCGGTCAATATCATCTATTGGCTCGCCGGGCTTCTGGGGGATTATGCCTTCAACGGTTTTATCATAGCCAACCGCAATGCGGTATGGTTTCTCCTTACCAGCAGGTCTCGCCAGAAATTCAATCCGATCCGTAGTATTGCCGAAATGTGCATCGCCCCACTCATTGCGGAACCCGTTACCGTCATTATCAAGCATCCCCAGCCCCCAGTGCGATGTCATTCTTCCAAAATGCAACTCCCCCAATGGTGTTGACGCTTCCGCCCATACCCGCTTAACGACAAACATGCGATTCTCATACTGATAGAGATAATTCCATCCAAGGGCTGACGGGTTTCCGGCAAGCGCCGGGACCCCGCATCCCGGAACAGTCGGGTCATAAGAACCATTCACATAACACGAATTATCCCCCCAGATTGCATCATCCAAGACATCAGCCTGCATATTGATGGATACCCCCTCTGCAATTCTAAATTTCGGCTCAAGCCTTAGTCTTTGCTGAAGGTATGCTGTTTTGCTGTCTTTAACCACAGAATTAAGGGAAGGATCCAGGTACTCTACATTATTAAACGATATGCCTCTTACCCTGTAATAGCCCGAGAGCGAGAGATTGACGGCCTTTTCCTCCTCCAGTTCTTCCGAAAATCCAACACTCTTAACTATTATGGTCAGAAGAATAAACAAAACAAAAAAAATTTTCGTTTTCATTACCGTTTCCTTGACAATCTTTTCTTGTTTATCATAATAAAATATCCTTGTCAAGGATAATGAAAAATGTTTTGCGGAAACTGTAAATTTCCGCCCTAAGAGCATGTTTTATTTTTGTCCTCTATACTCTTTAAGATATTTAGTAATCTCATCAAAAAAACTTTTTGGAAAATGCTTATCCGCCAGTTTAGGATATATATCCCAGGAGATTTTCTCCATTTCTCTTTTTTCCTTCTCTGTTAAATTAATTATCTGGATATCGCCCTTATCTGTAATTGCCTTTAATGATCTTTCATTATCTTCCCTTATAGCCTTGAGAGTTTTCTGATTATGCGCTTCAAGTTCCTCCAGCAGTATTGATTGAAGGTCTTTTGGCATGGAATCAAAGGCCCTTTGATCAATAAGTCCCCCTCCCGGCGTATATGCAAGCGGAGTTGTATTCATATACTTTACATGAGAGCACCACTGCAAGGCAATGCATACATAATATGTAGGTAGAACGGTATTCAACATCCCTGTTTGGATGCCCATCAACACATCGTACAAGGGCATTGGAATAGAACCGGATATACCAACAAGATTAAAAAAATCGGCAAACATTGGCGGAGCCGGCGGCCGCCATAATTTAAGCTTTTGATCTTTAAGATCTTCCAGTGTTCTTATGTTGCTTGATTTTGAAAAAAGCTGCACAAAACCCACCTCCAACCATCCGGTAAAAACAAAACCTCTTTCCTTAAATAGTTTGACTGTGGTAGATTTTATTCTGGGTAATACATAATCAACTTCATCATAATTTCTGAAGAGGAGGGGCAGCGAAAGGACAGCCATCTCTGGCACACCGACGGCAAATCCCATTATTGTATAATAACCTCCATGAAGTTGTCCAACCCGGACCTTTCTTATTGTGTCCGGCTCATCGCCCATTACATTGCCCTGATACCAAATAAGTTTAAGCCTCCCTTTACTCCGTTCAAATATCTTTTTTGAAGCCTCGTCTTCAATCTCCGCCCATGAGGTCCCTACTGGAGCTGGCGTTCCAAACTTCAGCACAAAATCTGGTTTTTCCGCCGGAGAAGCAGGCTTAGTCATAAAAACAAATATAATCGTAACGAACACCGTCAAGCATATAAAGTTGTTTATTTTAATCTTAGCGTTGTGCATCTATTACCTCCTTTGTTTATAATAACCAAATTTTTATTTTACTCCCGCCAACTCTACAAGTTTTAAACTCAGCGAAGGCACATAGGTGATTATTCCGAGCGCTATCAACAGCAGTATAAGAAAAGGAATTGTGGCAGTATAAAGTTTTATCACGGGCTGAGAAAATTTCAGACTGCTAATGAAGAGATTTATTCCTACCGGCGGGGTCAGGTATCCTATTTCCAGGTTTGTTAAGAATATAATGCCAAGGTGCACCGGATCTATTCCGAAGGACATTGCCACTGGCGCAATCAGAGGAACAATCACAACAATAGCCGAGAAAATATCCATGAGAGAGCCGACGATCAAGAGGAAGATATTCAAAACAAAAAGGAAAGCCAGTTTGGAAGAAAAGAGCTGTTTCATCCATACCAGGAGCTTCATTGGTATGAGTTGATCAACGAGAAAATTTGTAAAGCCAAGGGCTGCTGCCAGTATAATCAGAATACTGCCTACCAGTATCATTGCTTCCTTTGTTATTCTTGGGAGATCGGTTAATTTGATGTCCCGGTATATTAAAACTTCCACAATAAAAACATAAAACGCCGTTATCGCGGCAGCCTCTGCGGCAGTAAAAAAGCCTGCGAATATTCCGCCAAGAATGATGATGGGAAGAGGGATCTCCCAGATTGCTTTTCTTAGCGAACTTACTGCGTTTTTAAAAGTAAAAACATCGCGTTTTATGTCAGACTTCAAACTTTCTGTCACGCTGTAAACACCCAAAGCAATTACAGTGATAACCCCTGGAACTAATCCAGCGACAAATAGTTTTTCAACGCTTACGCCGGCTATTAATCCGTAAATAATAAGTGGAAGCGCGGGGGGAAACATTACACCCAGGCTTCCAGCAGAGGTTATCAGGCCCAGATTAAACTTCTCGGGATATTGTCCCTGGTGTAAAAGAGGGTACAGAATGCCTCCCAGGGCAATTATTGTAACCCCTGATGCACCGGTCAGGGCTGTAAATATCGGACATGCAATCAACACTACTATTGTAAGCCCTCCGGGAAGCCATCCAAAAAAAGCCCTGGAGAGATCTACGAGCCTATATGGCGCCCTGCTTTCAGCTAACAGGCAACCTGCAAAGGTAAACAACGGAATGGCGATAAGGAATCCCTGGGTGGAAAGCTTGTACATTTCGGTTATGGCGCTTGCTATGGGAACCGTTGCTATAAAATGGAGGCCGAAAAGCGTAGCGGCTCCAAAAATAATAAAAAGAGGCGTTCCAAAGAGTGCAAATAAAACAAGAAGTCCAGCTGCTATAATTGTAATCACTTCTTTCTCCCGGGCAGAATTTCGGGTTTGCTTTCTGGCATTCCTAACAAGATTCTCAATGCGTTGGATAAAAACCTGAGGGAAATTATTCCAAAAACGACCGGAAAGATTATTTCAGCCGACCAGATGGGTATTCTAATTGATGAGATAAAATCCGGGAATTGCCGCTCCAAACGTATAAGTTGCCAGGCGGCAATAAGAAGCAGTATGGATATTATTCCACTAAACAGATTTACGATAAAATTCATTCTCCGTGCCGCAATGCCGGAAAGCAGCCTGGTCAATACATCAATATTAATGTTTCTGCTGTGCCGCGTAGCAAGAGAGGCGCCCACAAATCCCGTCCATAATACAAGAATCCGGAGCAGGTCCTCGCCCCAGTTAAAAGTGAAGGAAAACAGATTCCTTCCCACAACCTGGATGAATGCAAGGCATACCATAACCCAGACCCCAAGATATATAAACAATGATTCAATTGTTTCCGCAATCCTGTCGGTTCCTTCAACGAGCTGATAAATAAATTTTCTGATAACCATCTCAGAAGAAATCCATCCTCTGATTTCTGAAATGTCTCGCTTTCGTTTTTGCTATTTCGTTCATAACGGCAAGGTTCGGATCAATATCAGAGGGTGTGTTAAGAATTTCTTCAATTGTTTTGTCAAAAAGTTCCTCATCCTTGATAATCGTAGCATAAAATCTTGCGTAGAAAGCCTTTGCCATGAGAAACTTCCCGCCGGTTATTTCAAAAACCTTGTCAAACTCGGCTTGCGCCTTTTCCGGGCCACCCATCGGAACCGGCAGACCGGAATAATACATCGCAAAGAAAAGGTGCGGTCCGCCGTTAAAATATTTACCATCAAGATCCTTGACCCGCTCCATTAATGCGACGATATTGGATATATCATATAAAGCGACGGGATCTTTTTTTGAAAGATTCAACCAGCTCGCCCAGCAGAACCCGGTCCAGAAGAGATCGGGAATATATTCCTCATCAAGAACAGCCGCAGCTTTTTTGAAATCTTTTTCCTTATTCACAATTTTTCTGAATTTTTTATTCACCTTAAGAGCCCTTAGTCCAAAATCCCTCCCCCTGAGATACAACTTTTTAGCTCTCTCAGGATCTGTATCTTCAATAAACCCGAGGGCATAACTGCAATAAGCCTGCGCTGTCAGTGCAAGAAGATTCCTGTTGTCAGGAGAAAACCCGAGCAACCCTTCCAACAATATAATGTTAGAAGGAATCCCTTCCTTTAAGATAAGCGAATCGTTCATCTTGTAAGCGGATTCTATTATCTCATTAAATGAAGGGGCTATGGCATTCACACCCATTGTCCGGAAGGTTGCGCAACTAACCAAAGAAAACATCCCCGCAATCAGAATGGAATTTATAAGGATTTTCATTTTATATAGGTCTCCACGAATTTCTTGATCTTATCAGGAATCTTCCACCATTTTTTAACTCCAAGGTCGTCTATAATAACATTTGCGGCTATGTATCCTGGGCCGCCAATAATCAAGCCCCCCGGATACATTGACGCACCACAGAGGTAAAGGTTATCTATCGGCGTCTTGCTGACAGAGCAGGTATCGCTGGGTCTAAAATAACCCATCTGCAGAGGATTATAATCTCCGTGTTTGATAGACCCTTTGATCATGGAAGCAATGCGCCTTTCTATGTCAAGAGGCGTTTCGCTTACCGTCATAAGCAGGTTGCTGTCTTTAATATTGGGAGCATACTCTCCCCAGACCTTTAGCGCCGCTTTAGTGATTTCGTCTTGTCTATTCTCCCAGCCCCCCCGTAAATTATATGGAGCAGGCATCTGGAAGAACGCAGTGTGCTTGCCAGGCATTCTGGAGAGCGTAGGATCAAAAAGTGTCTCGCATGTGGTATGCCCTCCTATTTTGTTCATCTCCCCCTTCATAATATTTCCGAAGAACGAAAGGACGTCTTCGTGGGATTCCAATCCAATGATGTTGACAAATGACCCATTGAGCTGTTTATCATCCACAGCATATTGGGGGGGCTCATTCAGGGCAACATGCACTGAAAAGAGGCTCCATTTATCCCATTTCCATTTTTCAACGCTTGATTTCAAATCCTCGGGAAGATTTTCCTTCCCTACTAATTTGTTAAAAGTGTTGTGGGGGTCCAGGCTGGATGCTATAACCTTTGCCTTTATTATTCTGCCATCAAAGATCTCCACCCCTGCGGCTTTTCCATTTTCCAAAATAACCCTTGACACCTCTGCATTCTCCAGAATCAAGCCGCCGTTTTGGATTACCTGTTTGCTCAGCGTTCCGGCAAATTTGTGAGAGCCGCCGTAGCATATGCATTTATTCAGACCTCTTACAACGAGCAACGGCACCATAAATCCCATGCCCGCCTCGGTGGGATCAATCCCCCACATGCAGGACATATAAGTCAGTATTGCCTTTATACGGGAATCTGTGAAATTTTCATCAATTACCTCTATGGGACTCTTTTCGGATACCTTTGCCAGCTCCCTGCCTATTTCTGTGTTTTCCATGGATGTTGTAAACTCAATGGGCGGAACAGGAGGCCAGTAGGTAGCAGGCGCCAGAATTTCATCAACAATCTTTTCATAAATACGGAATACCCTTTCAAATGCCTCCGCATCTTTGTCTGAAAACTTTCTGAGCGAATCAACAGAATCTCCCAGCATCTTTGAAAGAAGCAGTCCTTTTTTATCCTTAAAAATAATGCCTGTCTGGGAATTTGGCTTAATCCACATCAACCCGAGTTTTCCCATCTCAAAATCTTTAATCACAGGCATATAATCAACCATCATATGGTAAGTGGCGTGGGTATTTGCATAGTACCCGGGAAACATTATTTCCTCGGTAGCAAGCCCGCCTCCTATCTCATACCGTCTTTCGCAAAGGACCACTTTTAATCCCGCCTTTGCAAGATACGCTGCTGTAATTAAACCATTAGGACCAGCGCCGATTATAACCACATCGCACTCAAGGGATTCAGGCACTGTGGGAACAATGGTTTTTGAGGGCTTAAAGGTTGTTTCTTTTGGGGTTATTTTCATGATACTATTACCTCCTTTCTGCAATATACCATGGAGAAGGATACCACCACTTGCCAGGCTGCACTACTTTGTCTTCAATCAATATGTGCATAAGATTATATGGGACTGCCATAAGGCATAGCCCGCCGGGATAAGATGTGTGGTTGCAAAGATAGAGTTTCTGCACCGGGGTTCTATATCTTGCAAGCTCCGGAAGGGGCCTTAAATTCCACCACTGGTCCTCGCATTCCCTTATGCCATACCAGTTGCCTCCCACAAACGCCATGTTCCTGAAAGAAGAATCATACGGAGTATTTACAAATTTTGCAACAATCTTGTCATCGGTCATATTGGGCGCTACACTCCTGAGCGTTTCAATAAGTAGATTGGAGATTTCCTCTTTGGCATTGTTTACCGCGAGTGGCCCGTCCCGGTGGTATTCCGGCGGCGGAACCTGCAGGTAAATCGGAGAGAGAACATGATAGCCTTCAGGACTTCTGGTTTCATCAAATATATCATGAACGCAGACAGGAATAATCATGCTTTCTTTCTTCGCGGGGTGTGTTTTGAATGAGTAAACATCCTTCATCTGGTTGATCATCGGTTCCCGCGAATCCACTGGAATAAATACGCAGGATGGGTAATTGGCGCCGGATATAATATCCTTTGCTTCTCCTTTGTATTGCGGAAGTTCTTTGGTTATAAGAGAAAGGACAAAAAGGCTGCCGCCATTGAGGTTTATATCCTTTACTTTTTGAACGAACGATTGCTCTAAATGTCTTTTGGGCATCAGGTCAAGGAAGGTATTTTTTACATGGACAGCTGATATAACAGCTTTATCTGCCCAGATGGTCCTGTTTCCAAGCGGAGACGTGTCCTCCAGCTTTACCCCCTTTGCCTCTCCGTCCACCACAATTATTTCTGCAACCCTGGAATTTGTTATAATTCTTGTACCGTTTGCTATTGCACACCGTGCAAGAGCGTGCATATAAGAGTGCATCCCGCCCCTGGGCGAACCAGAGGAATACATTGCTAAAAGATTGCACGCAAAGCCGTTTATTGCCGTTCCCCTCCATGACGGATGGGGACCGTTATACCAGGAACCCATTCCAAAGGAGACCTTCAGCGCTTCGGTTTCAAATAATGCGTCAAGAAGCTCAAATGTAGAAAGAGCGTTCCATGAATCATCATAAATCTCAGGAAGACATTTTTTTAAAACTTGCGACCAGGGATAATCTTTTTGCTCAACCTCAACCCCTGATGGAGGCGGCGGGGTCCAATAGATTGACCTCAGAAATTCTACGAGATTAGGAAAAAGTTTTTCGTGAAAAAGCGTCCAGATCTGGGCATCTCTATCCGAATACCGCTTAAGGGATTTTAATGTCTCTTCTGGATTAAATATACCAAATGCTATAGCTTTGCCATCAGAGGTTACGCCTCCGCCTATATTTTTGAAATGCACCATCCTGAATCCGTATTTATGCAATTCCAATTGTTCAAAGCCAGGGGCCGCCGCACCATAGAGATAGGTCGCATGCGGGTCAATCCTGAATCCGGGAATTGGCTCTGTATTCTCTCCGCCGCCGCCCACCTCCAGCCGTTCTTCGCAAAGGCATACCTTCAATCCGGATTTAGAAAGATAGGCTGCAATACCAAGGCCGTTTGGTCCTCCGCCAATAATTACTACATCATATTTTTCCGTCATGATGGTCCCTCCCTTTATTTATTGTCCCGCTCATGATACCTATTCCATCAAACCTATCTCCCGTGCCTTTTTTAAATAAGCCGGTTCATCCCAGACCTTTTTAACACCAAAATCATCAACGATTGTCTGGGCGCCTATATAGCCGGGACCGCCTATAATCATGCCCCCCGGGTATGTGCTTGCCCCGCAGACATAAAAACTTTCAACAGGGGTCCGCACACCTGAGCATTGGTCGTTGGGTCTGAAATAGCCCATCTGAAGCGGAATGTATGCCCCGTGTTTAAAAGAACCCCTTACCATATTCTTTATTTTCTTTTCTATGTAGGTCGGGGGATATATATATGTATGGACCGGATCAATATTGGAAGCATACTCTTTCCATTTTGCCAAACATTTCTTCGCATATTCATCTTTTGTCTTATCCCAGTCATCCCGGTAAGACACGAGAGATTCCCACCTCGCTGTATGAAAACCCTCCGGAGAGCTAAGGGGGTCAAACACAGATGTGCAGGTAACATGCCCATAAACATCTTCTGAGATCTGGCCACCCTCTATGGCTTTAACATGGTTTAACAAAGTTTCCATATTGTTAATGCCAAGAAAACATATCAGCGCTGAGTTTACATCCTTTGAATGCTCCGCGGCCTTGTAATCAGGCCTATTTCTTAAACCCATATGCATGCCGAAAAAGGATGCTTCTTCCCATTTCCATCTTTTTGCGCTCTCTTTCAAGTCAGGGGATATGCTTCCATCATCAAAGAATCTCAAGAATGTCTGGTGCGGATCAACGGTTGATATAACACATTTAGCCTTAACCTCTGTTCCGTCGGCAAGATAAACTCCGCATGCCTTTCCATTAGCCATTGAAACCTTTACTACCTCAGCCCGTTCGTACAGCTCCCCGCCAGCCGAAATTATAACCTTGCAGAGCGCAGACGACAATCTGTGGGAGCCCCCCATACATAGCCCCACATTCGTCATCCGGTAAACATACAATGGAAAAAGATACCCCAAAGCTTCAAAAGGAGAAATCCCCCACATTGTAAAAAGATTCAGCAGCGCTGTCTTGGCTCCATCGCTAAAACCATAACCATCAATAACCTCCATGGCGTTCATTTCCGATATCTCTGCGACCATTTTGCCTGCCTTATCTTTTGCATTCTGCATTGCCTGAAACTGATCCACGGGCGGAAGTGGAGCGGCATATGTAAGCGGGATCAGGACTTTTTCTGACATTTCTTTAAAATCCGCATACATCTTTAAATATTTTTCGCCATCGGATTTAGAAATACTTGCAAGATATTCTGCGGTTTTTTTCGGGTCCTTGTATAAAATCACCGGTTTCTTATCTTTAAAAACATACGCGCACTGAACCTCAGGGTAAATATATTTAACATTGTACTCCCACAATTTAAAATCATGATATGCGGGCATGATTTCAGCCATAAGGTGGTATATTGCGTGGATGTTAAATCTGAATCCGCCGAATTCCTCGGTGCTTAAACCTCCGCCTGTCTCATGCCGCGCGTCCAGCACAATGGTCTTCAGGCCTGCCTTTGACAGATATGCCGCGCAGATGAGTCCATTGGGTCCGCCGCCGATTATAACAGCATCGTAAAGATTGTCCTTCATTTCTTTCTCCTTACTCCAAGACTTCTGGGGATATTCGTGATATTTCTCAGATACCACTGGCACGCCTTCCCCTGCCACCAGCTTTGTTCCCGCACCCCCATATCCTCGGCAACCTCGGAAGCCGCAAGGTATCCCGATGCCAACCAAGTGGCACCCATGGGATTTATAGAATTTGAAAGATAAAGATTATCAATAAATGACCTTGACCCGCCCTTCTTTAAAATCCCGGGCAATGGCCGGTTAACAAAGAACTGTTCCGGAACCATGCTTCCGCCGCACCAGTTTCCTCTTATTGCAGAAGGATTGTTTCTGTATATATCAACCGGTGTATATATAATCCTGTCAAGAATGAGGTTTTTAAATCCAGGCGCAAATCTTTCATAGGTATCGGTTACCGAATCCGCAAGATCAAATTTTATCTTGTCCCAGTCCTTAAAACCATCAAGCTTCCTTTCATTCCATTTTGTAGGCAGAGGAGGCACATCAAACCAGACAAAAGAAGTATGACAGCCCTCGGGCGCCTGGGTTGGATCAGCAAGCGTGGGGATAAACCAGTTTGCAATCACTTCGTTGTGAATTTTGCCATTTATCAGACTAACAGCGTATTTTTCCATCTCATCGGTGTTTTCTCCTCCGAAATATCCCATAAAACAACTTTGAATCCCTTCATTAAAATCCGCGGATTTCCATTGGGGAGCATCTTTCAGCGCATAATATACGCCAAACAAAACCTGTTCATCGTAAAGGAATCTGTTAATAGACGTTGCCCTCTGCGTTCCTATATGCTCTTCTCCTATAAGATCAATAAAGGTAGGAACGACAGTAAGGTTGCTTACTATTTTCTTTGCGCTTATCGTTTCGTTTGGAAATATAGCCTTTTCAGATAAAACAACACCCTTTGCCACCCCTTTTTCCACTATAATTTTTTTCACCGGGCAGGATGTCAGTATCTTTACCCCGTTAGCGGTTGCGCATTTCACAAGGGCATGGGTAAGGGCATGAGAACCGCCTTTTGCCTGATGGACCGGAATGATTGGGCCGGTAAGCGGCGAAAGCGCGACTGCGCCGACAGCGCCAACTTCTCTGTGAATCGGCGGATAGGCCCCTATCCATGAGAGCGACTGAATCATGGTTTTTACGTGCTCTGATTCAAACAACAAATCCAGAAGCTGAAACCCATTCATCTGCTGAATATCCTCAAAGGTCAATTTTATTCCTACCCTTCCGAAAACCTCTTCAATGAACGAGGAGAAACTGCGCATTATGTTCCAATCCGGAGCTGTAAACAAAAATTTGTGCAGCACATCAAGGACTTCTTCTAATCTCGTAAAAAACACCTCTGTGGCGATTTTTAATGTGTCCGTATCCTTTTTGGAAAGCCCTTCCCAATTGCTGAATGTGTCAGGTAGATCAACACCGAAGAGAGCGCATTTGTTATCAACAAAGGTTTTTCCATAGGCATAATCCGTGGCTCTAAGTTCCAACCCGTATTTTTCCAGTTCAAGATCATCCATGGCAGGGCTTAGCGCCGTGATCAGCCATGTAGCATGAAGATTGTGCAGAAATCCCGGGATTCCCGGCTCAGATGTATCGCAGTGCGCTCCGCATTCCCCCTTTGCTTCAAGAACGAGGGTCTTTAATCCTGCCTTGCCTAAATACGACGCACAGGCAAGCCCGTTAACTCCCCCCCCAATTACAATCACATCAAAATCTTTCATAGTCATCTCCCTGTTCATTACGATATTGACAAACGCTTTCTCTTCATCATATCTTCATAAGCCTTTGAAACCTTCTGGTCAATAATTGAATAATCCTTGCCCTGGAACTGTTTTCTCTTAACCAGATAGATAAAATATTTGTAAATGTTTTTAATAACCATGAAAATCATTTTTCTGTTCAATGCCATCTTTATCATTCCCGGGACATCTTCCGGATCAAAGGTTATCTTGAATTCCCAGTTTACCGGGTTTATTATTCCATACACGGCTATTCCGTTATTTTCTGGATTGCCCTGGATCTTGTAGCACCTGAAATCCATCTCCAGTTCGGATCGTCCTAATCCTCTTGACCATAATTTCATCTTTTTTCTCCTTTTAGCATTATTAAAGTTTTTTAAATAATATTAAAATTAAAATGTCATGTCAAGTAAAATTTTTTAATGGCTTAAATTTTATTCTTTGCTTTTAAAAAAGAAAGGTAAGCTTCGCTGCTTGTATATTTTGGTTGGTAGCCAAGATCGTTTTTTAACCGTGAATTATCAGTAATCCAGGAATGCTCCAGGTATTCAAGCACTCCGGCAGATGAACGGATTAAGGGAATACGGAGATCCCATAAAATGCTTGCCATGATATATACTATAAACTTTGGCAGACGCACTACTATGCCGCCAGCCATTTTTACGCATTCTTCCAGCGTAAGTGTGCCATCGCCGGCAAGATTGAAAATGCCAGCCTTGCCTTTTTCAAGCGCAGCAACTGTTGCATTTACAACATCATCCTCATGAACAAACTGCCATGGGGGATTAGCATTAAACATAAGCGGAAAAACCTTTTGCAGGAATCCAGCGGCAATATAATTGTCAACATTTGGGCCTATAATAACGCAGGGCCTGAATATAGTAATTTTAACATCCGGGTTTTCTTTCTTAAAGGCGTCCATCATCGCTTCAACGCATATCTTGTCATTGGCATACTCAAAATCCGGATTCCCCCTGAGGGGGGCGTCTTCCTT
Organism: bacterium; assembly: GCA_036514535.1. Lineage (GTDB taxonomy): Bacteria > JAMCPX01 > JAMCPX01 > DATBWZ01 > DATBWZ01 > DATBWZ01. The sequence goes on along the minus strand of DATBWZ010000104.1, from coordinate 9,203 downwards.
TAACGGAACCTGGTTGTCCTTCCAGGCGCCATAAGCTGTCGTGCTGCTGAAATACAGAAATCTCTTTGCTCTGCATGCCCGGAGAGCTTTCAGAACGTTCGCGGTTCCATTATAATTTATATCGCGCATAAGAAACTGGTTGTGAATAGGATTCAAAATAAACGCAAGGTGTACAACAGCGGTTATCCCCTCTTCCTTAAAAATATCCTGAAGTTTTTCATCCCTGATATCCATTTTGTAAAATTTAGTTTTGCTCAGAAGTTGCTTCGGCTCTCTGACATCAATTCCTATTATCTTCTCGCAATAGTTCCGCTCCTCAAGGATGTGCATGAGTTTTGTTCCTACATATCCGCCAATGCCTGTTATAGCTACTCTTTTTAACTCTTCCATTGCGAATCTTCTATATCACTCTCTTTATTATGCTTGCAAAAACAATGAAATATATAAATTGCGCTGCAAGAAAATAGATCTGATGGTTTCCTACAAGCGCCATCTGCCCCTTTGGGCACACAAGGTTATTATGGCACTTTTTGCAGGCGACCTCGGAATGGACAATATACCACGATGCCCCTGCCAACGATGTGATAACAAAAAATACCCATTCTCCTCGCAAGAATGTAACCATGGGACCGGTGAAAAGGGTTATCATGTAAATTACACGAATAATGTTCCAGTCAGTTTGCGTCCAGAAGCCTTTTTTTCTGCTGAATAAACCTGCGGTTATTCTGCCGGCATACGGTATGGAAGCGCATGCTTCCCCGTAATGCGGGCACTTTGTGCAGGCAACATACCGGTCAGCAATGAGCTGGGAAAAAAGAATAAAAGCGAGGTATCCGTAAGCAAAAACAGAAAAATTCAATGAATACATTGTCAGCAGTATGACAAGCAACAGCACACTGAAGCCTGCCCATACAGCAGAAGAAGATTGTCCTCCCTCAAAATTATTTACCGAATATCTCCTTATATCTGAAGGCATTTTTTATATATATCAATATAAAATTTTTTGTCAAGCAGTTTTTTTTAATGCAAAATATTTTTTCTTCAGAAGGATTTTCCCAAATTTTACCTGTTCTTTATTCCGTGGTTTTATTGCTTGCCTGGGACCACAATCGGCCGTCTGCCATCTGTATCAAAAATCAATCTGAAGCTATCACCGTAGACAGATCGCAGAAGTTCTCCGGTTATCACCCCGGATGGCTCCCCACAGGCAATCATTCTGCCCTTCAGCAAAAAGGCCATTTTATCGGCGAACTGCAAAAGTAGGTTAAGTTCGTGCGAGGCTGTAATTATTGTAATACCCCTCTCCCGCTGGAGGCCATTAAGCAATTCCATAATCTCAACGCAAGCGGAGAGATCCAGATGCGCAGTGGGTTCATCAAGGAGCATTATCTTCGGCTCCTGTGCAAGCGCCCTTGCAATTACCACTCTTTGCTTTTCGCCCCCGCTCAACTCGGTCACAAGCCTGCCCCTAAGATGTATTATCCCAGCCGTCCGCATTGCCTCCTCTGCAACAGCAAAATCCCGGTCTCCCTCAAGCCCAAGTATTCCGAGATAGGGGTAGCGCCCCATAAGAACAGATTCCTCTACGGTAAAAGCAAAGGGCAGTTCATGCTCCTGGGATACATAAGCAATTATTCTTGCCAGGGATATTCTTTTAAATTCCTTTAAATTTTTGCTCTCAATGAAAACAGCACCCTTGTCCGGCCGAAGCAATCCATCCATAAGCCTCAGGAGCGTTGTTTTACCAGATCCGTTTGGCCCTGTAATTCCGAAGAACTCACCCGCTTTGACGCTCAGCGATATTTCCTCAAGGACATTTTCCTCCCCAAATCCAAATGAAATCCTGTCCGCATGTATATCCATTCAGCGCCGCTTCCATCTCAGAAGATACAAAAAGAATGGCGCCCCGATGAATGCTGTAACAACCCCGATGGGAAGCTCCTGGGGAACGATGACTGTACGCGCAAGAATGTCAGAAAAGACAAGAAAGGCTGCCCCTGCTATACCGGCAGCAGGCACAAGAAGCCTGTAATCAGGACCAAAGATTATCCGGATAATGTGCGGGACTATCAGACCAACAAACCCTATTATACCGCATACCGAAACTATTGTGGAGGTCAAAAGAGACGCAAAGAGAAAAAACATTGCAAGAGATCTTTTCACCTTTAGTCCCAACTGCTCCGCGCCATCCTCGCCGAGGCTGAGTATGTTAAGATGATTTGAATAAACAATCAGCGGCACAGAGCCTGCAGTAACATAAGGAGCAATAGCCTTTACAACCCCCATGTCCTGCGTTGACAGGTCGCCGAGGAGCCAAAATACTATCCCCCCAAGCATGCTATACGGCACCACCGAAATGATAAAACTCACCCCGGCAGAGAAGAATGTGCCGACAATTATACCTGCAAGGATCATTCTTCCGGTGTTCAGCTTGCCGTCAACCCTGGCGATGTAATAAACAACAAAAACTGAGAAGAGCGCCCCGAGAAGCGAATACAACGGAATCCCAAAAAAAGCATAATCAATGCCGAGAAAGATACTTAACACTGCTCCGAAGGCAGCACCGGACGCAACACCAAGAACATATGAATCCGCCAGAGGGTTTCTCAGTATCCCCTGAAAAACAGCGCCAGAAATGCCAAGCGCCCAGCCAGCCATGGCGCCGATTGCAAACCTCGGCAACCGGATGTTGAATATTATGGTTTTGGCTAAATTTTTTTCGGACGAAAAAAAAGAGGAAATGGCTTTATAAAAACCAATATCAGAAACACCGCTCGCAATGGAGACGAGAAATGATAGAATAAGCGCCATACTCAATAATGTTAATATTTTCGCTATTTTTTTTGCTGTGAGAGGCTTCCTTTCCATTCAGATCTCCTGCGGCGAACCATTTATAATCCTGTTTAATTTCTCAAGGCCTTCTATTATTCTTGGTCCGGGTCTGTTAACTATATCGCCGTTTATTCTGTAAACCTTTTTTTTAAGCAAACCGGCAAGCCTTTTTGTTCCGCCGGGATTCTTCCTCATTTCGCTTATAACCACTATATCAGGGTCTCGCTTGAGAATCTCCTCAATGTTTAACTTGGGATAGGGCGTGGCTGCATCTGAAAAGATGTTAACCCCGCCAGCAAGGCTGATCAAATTATCAGCAAAGGTATTCTTCCCGGATGCGATCAGCGGATTAACACCATACAAAAACAGGACTTTTCTACCGCTTCTTTTCTTATCCGCTGTTATATTTTTTAAGCGCCTGTCCATATCATTTACTATTTCAATCCCCTCTTCCAATCTGTTCACAACCCTGGCAATGTTAAGAATGCTTTTCTTTATTCCTTCAAAATCCCTTGCATCCGCGATATACACAGGAATTCCAAGATTTTTTATCCGTTTTACCGTCGCCGGGTCGTTCCCATCCTTTGTCCCTATGACCAAATCGGGCATCAGGGAAAGAATCTTTTCAATATTGGGATTAGTGAAGCCCCCAATCTTTTCCTTTTTCTTCGCCTCATCAGGATAGTCGCAAAAATCCGTTATTCCGACAATCCGCTCCCCGGCGCCCAGAGCAAATAATATCTCGGTTATGCTCGGCGCAAGGGAGACTATGCTTCCGGGAATTCCATCAACCCTCACCTCTCCGCCGATTTCATCAATGAAGACCTTATCCGCAAATAAATTTCTCAGGTTGAAGAAAAGAGAGAAAAATAAAAAGAATGCTGTTAATCGCCTCATGTTATCCTCTCTGTTTTCCCTGATTCTAATGGAATTAAATCACAGAAAACGAACCGGTTGTCCCTGAGGATTCTTCCTCCTTTAACAAGCTCTATCCTTTTTTTAAAAATGGAGCCCTTATAGACAAATGTATGAAACTCTCCATTCTCCCCGCAGGGATCCACACCATCCGGCAGGTCATTCAACAATTTAATGTCAAACTCCCTGCCGGCAAATTCAGCATTTAACACCTTTGTATCAACACAGGTAATAACAGCCCCGAAGCCAGAGGTAATAAAAAAATGAGCAAGCTTCTTCGTATCCTTTTTCCAGATTGGAAACAAGCAATCCATTCCTATTCCTGAAAGATTCTCTTCCCGGTATCTCCTTACATCCTCAAGAAAAATATCTCCGAAACACACTTTTTTTATGCCTTTGGACTTAAACTTCTTCAGGGCCGATTCCATCTTAAGATCATATTCTTCATTTGAGATATGTTTTGAAATAAGCACCTTCTTAAGGGAAATGCCTATTGATTCCGCCTGACTCTCAAGCAATGTGCTTCTCACACCATGCATGCTTATTCTATCATAATCAGAAGTGATCGTGGTAAGCAACGCCTCAACATGATATTTTTTGCTCCTCATTAATTTCCAGAGGGCGAGGGCGCTGTCTTTGCCCCCGCTCCATACAAAAATTACCTTTTCCCTCATTGCTATGCCTTTTCAAAACAGGGCGTACGGTCATACGCCCCTGCAAATATTTTCATCCGGGTTTGATACATCAAACCCATCCAGGTTATCCACATCTTGTGCATAACTTTGTGGATAACACAATATATGGGGAAGAGAAGATTAGCAAGGCATCGCCTCTTCCAAAATTTTTATTTCTATTCCACATACACCGCATCCTGTGCCGGACCAGACAGTTCATAACTACTCAGAATCTCGTATGTCTCCGGGTTTATTGCAAAAAGGTTGCGGTTGTCTGTGGAATCCCAGACCGTTGCGTAAATTGTGCCTGTGGAATCAAAGGCAATCGCGGTGGTTGAATAGCCGTGCTGCTTCAGAGCAACAGGATTACTTGCGTCTCTTATTGCGGCAAGGCTGACAGCATCAATCACAAGAATGTCCGGACCAAACATATCTGTGAGGTATCCCTTTCCAGAATTAAAATATATCTTTGTGGGGGCATTCCCAATTGCAATGTTTCCCGTTACATTTCCGGAACCATCCCTGACCACAACCCTTCCGAGCTGTGTTGTGCCGAAATCCCCCGCGCACACAATAAAGGTCATTGAGCTTTCATCCACCACAACCTGTTGTATATTTATGCACGCATCAATACCGGAGTCCTTTGTTTCAATCAGGGAATCATTATCCGCATCAATTACTGCGTAGGCGCCCCTTGTTTTATACGCAGAGGGCCAGGCGCCGTCATTTGCCGATTCTGCAACATATACCCTGTTTCCTGAAATAGTTACTCCGAGCGGATATGGTTTTTTACCCTCTTCCGGGTCGGGCAGTTGAATGGATTTTATATAACCGGTTTCCAGATCCACAACCTCAACTGTATGAGAGAGCCAGGCGCTGACAAATGCCTTTTTCCCCTGATAGACCGCCACGCTCCATGGATTTGAACCCTGCGGAAGGTAGTACCAGCGCGTGGTTTTAATTGTTTTTACATCCACCTTCTGTAAAGAATTTTGCGCAGAATTTACAATATAGAAATTATCTCCGTCTTTTACAATCTGATTGGGGATTTCGCCTGTTCCCCCCGAGAGGACATCCTTTGACAATGAACCATCCGCAATTGCAAACAAATCCAGAGATCCCTTCACAAAACCTGCGGGCTGAATCAGCGCTGCAAGCCTTGGAATACTGCATACACTCCCCTCGTCAATCCCGCCATTGCAATCATTATCAACGCCATCGCATATCTCCGCCGATGCAACACACTCATGCGAACTCTGCGCGCATCCTGCGACAATCGCCCATACAGCCGTCAGCCCAAGCAGAATAAAATTAACATACCTTCTCATTTTTGCCTCCTTTATATTTTATAGTTTATTGTAAAATTTAAATTTCTTCCCGGCTGCGGATAGCCCGGTATCTCCTCATATTGATTATCCGCAATATTTTTTGCAGAGAGCTCAGCAGAAAAATTTCTGCCATCTGAATAACCTATGCCCGCATCTATGCGGGAATACGCAGGCAGCCTGTTATTCGGATCGTTCTGCATATCAGTAAACCGTCCGGAATTATAAATGTAATCCAACGAGAATTTAAAACGCCGGACAGGTATGCTTAAATTAATGCTCAGCACATCCTCGGGCCTGTAGATAAGCCTTTTTCCGTAGGAAGGCAATCCCTTTGTTAGATCAACCGCATGCAGGTATGTATAAGAAACCCCGATAGTAACGAAATCCAGCGCATTGAAACTCAACTGCGCCTCGGCGCCTTGGAGTTCGGCAATCCCTATATTCTTCGGTGTCCACTTCCCGCTGTCTGACGGTTGCCATTGGATCATATTCCTGATGTAATTGTGGAAATATGATATTTCTCCGCGTAAAAATCCGTATCTTACGCCTCCGCCGATATCTCCATCCATTCCCCGCTCAGGCACAAGGGCTGGATTGCCCTTGGCGAACGCATCCTCCGGCCAGTAAAGGTCTAAAAATGACGGCATGCGAAACGATGTTGCCGCATTCCCCTTTATCCATAAAAAGTCCCATGGTTTAACCCGGATGCCGAGCCTTCCTGTCTCTATTCCTCCCTTATCAGAGTAGTATTCTCCTCTTATTGCAGGCAGAACAATAAACCGGTTATCCAAAATATTTATTTCGTCCTGAATAAAGATTCCTGCAACCGTCCTTGCATGCCTTCCTGCTGAAGTGCTGTCAATAACCTCTACCCTGAATTCCGGTGAAACTGAGACTATGTTGTTTTTTACAACAGCATCAACTTTGACTATCGCCTGAGGGTTGTTCCCCCTGGAAACAGAGGGGCTGTCAGCCAGGACAAAAACATTATCATGATAATAAAGGTAGTGATAACTGTCCGAGGCATCAAAGGCAAGAGTGAGATCCTTCATTTGTTTTTTAACGCTTAAATGCGCTTGATTTTCCCACTCCCGCTGAATGCCCTCAGGTGTTGGGGTAAAGTAGGAACCCGGGACCTCTTTTTTTTGCACCTCAAAACGGTTGCTGAATGTAAAACTAATATTTTTGCTGTTCCTGCTAACTTTTGCCTGAAATGCATCGCTTATAAATCCATTGTTCTCTCTTGTGAGTTTTTCATCCCTGTAAGTGTATTTAAAATCTCCCTTAGACTGCGTGTGTTTCGCATTTATTGAATAACCGAAATCAGCGAATTCATACGATGAAGAGAGCGAAGCCGAAAATGTTCCGAAGGAACCGTAGCCGAGATTTATATCAAAAGGCTTTCTCCCTGGGTTTGCTGTAATGATATTAACCACACCGCCAACCGCATCTGAGCCATACAGGGACGATCCCCCGCCCCGCATTATCTCTATTCGGTCAATGCCTTCCAGGGAGAGCAGAGAGAGGCTGGAAGATGTGCTGTTCTTGACCCGCATTCCATCAATCAGAATCAATACCTGGTCTGAGGATGAGCCTCTTATGGATGGTGTGAGCAGATCTCCGGAGGAGCCATAGGAATTAAGAAAAAGCCCGGGCTTTTTCTCAAAAATCCCCTCTTTGTTGTTGAGTCCATCCGAGGGTTTTAATACAGAAATAAATGCCGGCGTATCTTCTTCTGTTGATTCAAGTCTTTTACCGGTAACAACCACTTCCTCCATAACAGCGGTTTCTGAAAAAATAAGCGTTGGAAAAATAATTAAGAGCAACAATATAACGCGAGCCATTACATTACCCTCCGGCACATAAAACAAGCATGGAACTTATTTCTGAGACTTCGCAGGTAAAACCAAGGCAATCCCCGGTAATTCCGTTGATCCTTTTTTTAAAATACAGATAAAGCATAAATACAACTAATACATTAATTGTCATAACACCTGCGGCTCTCATGCCTAAAATAGATATAGAAATTACGGAGATTAAAATAGCAGCGATCGCCTGTTTTATTTTTATCCCATTAACAAAATCCCTGCCTGTTCCATCAATGCGCGCATAGGGAAGAAGATAGGCAAGAACAACCATAGTGCCCCGCGCAATGGATGGGACAACGAGTAGAAATCCCGGCTTTATGTTTCCGGGCATGGAATGGATTCCTCCGAATTTAAGCAAAACAAAGAGAAGCAGTCCGAGCGCGCCTATTGCGCCTATATGTGGATCCTTCATTATCTGAAGAACTTTTTCCCTTCCGTTTCCTTCGTAAAATCCATCAAAAACATCTGCTACCCCATCAAGATGCATACCGCGCGTAACAAAAACCCAGAAAATGAGAATAAGAATATCCGCAAGGAATTGCGGGAAAATTTTATGTAAAATAATATATCCTGCATATAAAATTATTCCGATTATCAGCCCCGCGACCGGGAAGAAAATTGCTGAATCTGCTTTATCCTGCGGAGACGGCGGCCTTTTGAGCCTTACAGGAATAATGGTTAAAAACTGGACTGCAAGCAAAAATTTATAAATCATTTCTGGAAACCCCTGCGCCATCAAATGTGGCCATCTCGTTAAGGATTTTCACTCCTGCCTCAATAAGATTTATAGCGAGACAGGCGCCTGTTCCCTCGCCCAACCTGAGATGCAAATCCAGCAGGGGTTTTAATCCTAAGTACCGAAGCGCCGCTATATGCCCCTTCTCTTTAGAAAGATGGGACGCAAATAAATATTTCACCGTATTTTTGTTCAATAAGAATGCAATCAGGGCTCCCGCAGTTGCAATAAATCCATCAAGAACAATGGGTATTTTTCTTGAAGCACAACCAAGAATTGCTCCGGCAATGGCGCCGATCTCAAGACCGCCAACCTTTCTCATAATATCTATTGGGTCGTCCTGCTTCGGTTTATGGAGAGCGATAGCGCTCTTTATCACTGCAATTTTATGCCTAAGCCCTGCGTCATCTATTCCCGTTCCCCTGCCTGTTATCTCTTCCACGGGTTTTTCTGTGATTACGGCTGTGATTCCTGCAGCGGAACTAGTATTGCCGATTCCCATATCCCCGACGCCTACAATATCCACCCCGCATTCTGTTTCCGCTATGGCAGTCTCTATTCCGGCCTCAATTGCCATGACTGCTTCTTTTTTTGTCATTGCCGGAGTTTTCAAAAAATTGCCTGTTCCCCTCCGCACCTTTTTAGAAATTAACCCTTCTGTTTTGCCAAAATCGTAATCCACGCCCACATCCACAATCCTAACCCCTGCGCGGATATGCCTTGCGAGGACATTGACAGCGGCGCCTCCCCTGAGAAAATTAAAAACCATTTGGCGAGTTACTTCTTTGGGATACGCGCTCACCCCTTCTTCGGCAATCCCGTGATCGCCTACAAAGGTGAGGATTGTCTT
>DATBWZ010000103.1:0-42220 GCA_036514535.1 bacterium | reverse complement strand
ATGCGGCGGAGTGGAGACGCCTCTTTTCCCTTCTTTATTCACCGTTTACAATATTGCAAAAACCCTTACCCGCAACAGTGATTCAGTCACTGCAAGCAAGCCCTATGATAGATCCAGAGATGGGTTTGTGGTAGGCGAAGGTTGTGCCATGGTCGTGCTTGAAAGCCTTAAACACGCACAAAAAAGGGACGCAAAAATCTACGCAGAAATTGCAGGGTTTGGAATGACAAATGACGCAACCAAACTTAACATGTTTGACCATCACGATATAACCGGCTCAACCCAGGCATTTAATATTGCATTATCCCGGAGTGATATAATGCCGGAAGATGTAGATTATATCTCCGGCCATGCAAGTTCTGCCAAGGCGCTTGATAAAAAAGAATCAGCAGTGATAAAAAATGTTTTCGCTGATAACCTAAGGGAAATTTCCATTAGTTCAATCAAAGGGAATATCGGCCACAGTTTCGCAGCCACATCCGGATTGCAGGTCGCAGCCACATCCATGGCTGTTTTCTCTGATACAGTCCCCCCTACCCTAAACTTCAAGGAGCCCGATGATGGCTTTGAAAACATTGACTATACACCCAATATCCCTAAAAAACGCCCAATTCAGCATGCAGCCATAAATGCCTACGGTTTAGGGGGAAACAACAGCGTTTTAATTCTAAGAAAATTCCTTGACAGAAAAGCCTGACTATGTGGTATAATTATAAAAGAACAAAATTTAGTTTTGAGAATTTTCTCTGGAGGATTTATGCAAAACAGTATGATGGACTACTTAAATATCATGAACAATACAAAAAGTTAGTTTATAACGTGACAAATATTATGAATTACAATTTGAAAAACGAAAATCAGAAAATTCTGGATGCCGGGTGCGGAACTGGGAATTTCACCATGGCGCTTGCTGAAGAAGGGTTTACCGCTATAGGAATTGACAGATCAGATGCAATGCTCAAAATGGCATCAGGAAAAGTTTGTGCGGTTCCATTTAGAGACAGATGCAACTTTATTCTTGCTGACATTGAGGGGGAATTTGCCTTTTCCCGCGGGAAAAGATTTGACGGCGCAATAGCAATTCACAGTTTTTATACGCTCAGAGATAAATCTTCTTTTCTTGCAAGGGTATATGATATTCTTAATGATGGCGGCATATTTATCATCTGCGATCCTTCCAGGCGGATGTCTGCCAGGGAAATATTGAAAGAATCCCTTTTTTCTCTTAAAAAGGAATTAAAATCAGGACGTAAGATTCAGGAATTAGCTTCTATTATTGCCGGCATGATAATTGTTACAACATCCAATATATTGATTCAAAGGATGAAGAAGAATAAGTTCCGGTGCTTCAACAGAACAGAACTGATTGACTTTTTAATCTCCGCCGGATTCAAAATAATATCAGCAGAAGAGAGTTGTTTGAATAACAGCCATGTTTTTATTGTCGCACAAAAACAAAAAGAACTTCCAGATCAATATAAAAACAAGGGAATCAATTAGGAGGGTCGTATGAATATCCATGCACTTGAATTTTTAATATCATCCATTGGCATACTGTGCATTTGTGTGTTTATTTATTTGAAGAATTCGCAGAGAATTGAGAACAGAAAATTGGTTGCATTCCTCTTCTCCCTTGCAATGTGGCAATTAGCAAACTTTTCAATAATAACATCGCCAGACGAAGGTTCTGCCCTGATTATAAGCAAGATACTGCGATTCGGACTGTTATTTGTTTATTCCACATTTTTTGATTTTACCCTATCTATCACAGGGCAAAGGGAAAGACACAAACTTCCTCTTTTGCTTGCTTATCTTAGTTCGGTTTCTCTTTATATTCTCAACTGGTTTCCTGTTTTCACTCCGGGAGTTTTAAGGTATGAATACGGATATTATCTTAAATCAGGGAGCCTCTATCCAATTTTTATCGTGCTGTTATTGGGTTATATTTTTTATTCTCTATACCTTATGGTAAAAAGCATGAAGATAGATGCAACTATCCGGAATAAGATAAAATTTATATTTTTTGGAAGTGCTATCGGTATTTTGGGCAACATAATAAACATTCTTCCCATGTACGGGATCTCTATTTATCCACTTGGCACGCTTATGCTTATAATATATGTCATGATACTTACCTATGCGGTTATACAGAACAGAATTATTGAGGTGGAACTTGCAGTAACAAGGGGAATGATTTATTCCGGAGCGCTGATAATATTTGTGTCGGCATTCACATTCCTGCTTTATTTAGAGAGTTATTTTTTGCCAGGTATTGATACAAGGATACTTGCCATGGCAGACTTTTTCCTACTCTACTTGCCATCATATTTTTTCCTCGCAAAAACACTTCCAAAGACCGAAGTAACCATAAATCTGAAGTTAAGCAAAAAATATCGCTTGCAGCATAATCTTAATAAAATCCTGCAGAACATCACCGAGTTTACCGATATTAAAAATTTCCTAAAAACCCTGTCTTACGCTGTGGGCACCGGGTTTACCTGCATTTTTAAGAATGGCGGGGAGTACTTTGAGACCGTGACTCCAGAGGGCGTCAAACTTAATTTTTTATCCGAACATAAAGAATACAGTACTATACTCAGGGAACTTGAGAAGGAAAAAGAACCCATTGTCGTAAATGATAAACCCGGAGACACTAATGTGCATGCAGAGTTAAATAAATTAAATACCTATGCTGTTATACCCTTAATGAATAAAGGCGAAATCGTAGGCATGCTTACGCTGGACAAATCCCTGTCTCATAAATTCTTTTCAAAGACTGACTTTGAGATCCTTATGGACGTTGCAGAAAAGGTTGCGGAAATCCAAAAGAGAGAATTAAAAACCAACAGCAGGGTTGAGAAAATGGAAACAGAATTAAAGAAAACAAAAGAACACCTTTTCTTTGAATCAGAACGGCAGCAGGAACAATCAAGAGTCTATATGAACATCATTAAAGCTCAGGAAGACATTATAGAGCACCTCAAAAACAGCATAATTCATCAGACTAACAATATAACTGCACAAAAGAACCAGGGATCTTCTCCTGTGATAATTGATGAATCCGCCGTTATTGCTGAATCGCAGCAGATGCAAGGCATTCTGTTAAAGCTCCAGAGGGTTGCGCTACTTGAATTTCCAATTCTTATAACAGGAGGGCAGGGAAGCGGTAAACTGCATATTGCCAAATACATCCACCATATAAGCAACAAGAAAAAATTAAAGATAATCAACTGCGCCAATCTTGAAGATAAAAACATAGAATTTATTCTTGCAGAAAACGTTGATGCTAACGCTAATGATTCCTCCATGCTTACGGTTATTCTGCAGAATATAGATCTGCTTGATTCTTCTTCCCAATTAGCGCTTTTCAAAATCATTGAAACAGGTTCTCTTAGATCTCAAAATGGCGCTGGTATTATATTCAAGCCAAGGTATATTTCCACATCAAAAAGAAACCTTGACAGCCTTTCCAACCAGGGGGTTTTCAATAAATCACTCTACAACGCTATAAATGTATTCTCCTACTATATACCCTCGCTCCGGGACAGAAAGGAAGATATCCCTGTACTTACGGAGTATTTCCTTGATATATTCAATCTTAAATACAACATGAATGTTTCCCCTACCCAGGATTACAGATCTGCTTTAACCGAAAGAATGTGGCAGGGAAACGTCCTGGAACTAAAAATGGAGATTGAAAAATTAGTATCCGGATCACAGTCAAAAACAACACCACAAAAATTCATCTTTATTTCACCTGCCACATCTGATAGATTGGCGCCGGGAGCAACTGAAATTCTCAAAACGGAAAATCTATTAAATGAAACAAACCTCTCACTGAAGGACCTTCTGTATAAGGTAGAACGGGAAGTAATCATAACAGCGCTAAAGAAAACAAAAAAACAAAAAGATGCAGCAAAACTTCTTGGTGTACCTGCTTCAACCCTGAACGAAAAGATTAAAAAACTTGGCATAGAAGAAGGCTGAGACTCCAGGTCGGTCACACAGATTCCTCTTGACTATACTGATTTTTTTTTTAAAATCTAAAGGTGCGGTGTTGATTTAAAATTGAAGCCCTGAGGTGCCCATGCGGATTTGTGTTATAGGAACAGGTTATGTAGGTCTTGTCACAGCTACAGGTTTCAGTGATATTGGAAATCATGTAATTGGTGCAGATATAGATAAAAAAAAGATTCAGGCATTACAACAGGCAAATCCGGTAATATATGAACCTGGTCTGGAGGAAATGCTTGCCAGAAATATCCAGGAGGGACGCCTTGAATTTACCACTGATATTCCTTATGCTGTTAAAAAGTCAAAGATAATATTTATCGCTGTCGGAACACCGCAAAGTAAGGATGGCTCTGCTGATGTCTCAATTGTTCTCAGGGTTGCGAAAGTAATAGGGATGGCAATGAATAATTCCAAGATTGTTATCAATAAGAGCACTGCTCCTGTAGGCACCGGATTACTGATAGAAAAAACCATAAAAAAATATACATCCAACAAATTTGATTTTGTTTCCAACCCTGAATTTCTGAAAGAAGGGGCTGCGATAGACGACTTTCTCAAGCCGGAAAGGGTTGTACTCGGAAGCCGCAGTCAAAAGGCACTGAATGTTATGAAAGAATTATATGCTCCATTTGTAAGAACTGGCAAACCGATTATCTGCATGGATGTGAAAAGCGCAGAGATGACTAAATACGCCGCAAACGCATTTCTTGCAACGAGGATTTCCTTCATTAATGAGATTGCCAATCTCTGTAAACATCTCGGCGCCAATATAGATCTTGTGCGGACAGGCATCGGAACAGACAGCCGGATAGGGATGCAGTTTCTTTTCCCTGGATTGGGATACGGCGGCTCTTGCTTTCCAAAAGATGTAAAAGCGTTAATAAAAATGGGGCAAACACACGGCCACCCTATGCGAATTCTTGAAGCAGTAGACAGCGTAAATTCATACCAGCGGCAATGTATGATCAATATGATTAAAAAACATTTCAAAAATAATTTAAGGAATAAGATCTTTTGTATTTGGGGGTTGTCGTTTAAACCAAGAACAAATGACATAAGGGAGGCTCCTTCCATCAATATTATAAGGTCCTTTTTGCGCTTAGGAGTCAGAATAAACGCCTACGATCCTGTTGCGAATGAAGAAGCGAAAAAAGTCCTTGGAAATTCAATTAAGTATTTCACAAATCAGTATGATGCTCTCAACGGGGCTTCGGGATTGCTTATTACAACAGAGTGTTATGAATTCCGCAGACCGGACTTTACAAATATTAAAAAACTTATGAAATCCCCCGTAATCTTTGACGGCAGAAACATTTTTGATACAGAAAAAATGCGGGAAATGGGATTCAAGTACTACTCCATCGGTAGAGATGATGTATAAATACAGGTATGTTATAACCGGAGGCGCTGGTTTTATCGGTTCACACCTCTGCGACAGGCTTATTTCGCAGGGACATGAAGTTGTGTGTATTGACAATCTTATTACAGGGAATATTGATAATATTGGATATTTGTTCGGAAAAAATAATTTTTTATTTCTAAAACATGATATTACAAACTATATTCATGTCCAGGGCAAAGTGCATTATGTCCTGCACTTTGCTTCTCCAGCAAGCCCAATAGATTATCTCCAGCTTCCGATACAGACCCTTAAGGTAGGTTCGCTGGGGACGCACAAGGCTCTTGGGCTTGCTAAGGAAAAGGGCGCGACATTTCTCCTCGCATCCACATCAGAGGTCTATGGCGATCCGCTTATACATCCTCAGGGCGAGGAATACTGGGGAAACGTGAACCCTATCGGAGTAAGAGGCGTCTATGATGAAGCAAAAAGGTTTGCAGAAGCAATGACAATGGCATACCACAGATACCACAAAGTAAAAACGCGAATTGTTAGAATATTCAATACATATGGCCCAAGGATGAGAATTAATGATGGCAGGGCGATTCCCAATTTCATCAGTCAGGCGCTAAAAAACGATGATGTAACTGTTTATGGAGATGGTTCCCAGACACGCAGTTTCTGCTATATTGATGATCTCGTTGAGGGAATTTTAAGACTGCTTGAAAGGGACTATACAAATCCGGTAAACCTTGGGAATCCTGCCGAGATGAAACTTATTGAACTTGCCGAAAAAATTGTCCAAATTGCCGGATCAAAAAGCCAGATAAAATTTCTACCTCTTCCTGAAGATGATCCCAAGGTAAGAAAACCCGATATAACACTTGCAAAGAAATTGTTGGGATGGAACGCAAAGGTTACATTGGAAGAAGGCATTGGGAGAACACTTGATTATTTCAAACGTCTCTTATCGCATAAGGAAAAAACATGAAAATTCTTGTTACAGGCGGGGCAGGCTTTATCGCTTCGCACATTGTTGATGCATACATCAATAAGGGTCATGATCTCCTGATAGTTGATGATCTGAGCAGCGGGAGAAAATCAAATATTAACAAAAAAGCTGACTTTGTCAAATTAAGCATTCTCAACAAAAAATTGGAGAAGGTTTTTTCTCAATTCAAGCCGGATGTTATAAACCACCACGCAGCTCAAATAGATGTCAGGAAGTCCGTTGCTGACCCGTCTTATGATGCGAATATAAATATTATTGGTACAATAAATTTATTAAAACTTTCGGTAAAATACGGAGCGAAGAAATTTATTTTTGCCTCCACTGGAGGTGCAATTTACGGCGAACAGAAATCTTTCCCTGCCGATGAAAACCACCCCACTAATCCTGTAAGCCCTTATGGAACATCAAAACTCTGCGCGGAGAACTATATTAAATACTTCAATGCTATCCATAACATTGAATTTGTCTGTCTCCGCTATTCCAATGTCTATGGACCAAGGCAGGATCCGCACGGAGAAGCCGGCGTGGTGGCTATATTTATCAATAAATTATTGGATGGCAAAAAAGCAATAATCTACGGAGACGGAATGCAAACAAGGGATTTTGTTTTTGTGAAAGATGTCGCAAAGGCGAATATTATGGCAACAGAATCTGATTCATCTGCTATAATAAATATCGGAACATCTATGGAAACAAATATTATTAAAATTTACGAGCTCATTTCAAATGCAATGAAAAAGGACTTGTCTCCTTTGTTTCAGCCTCAAAGGGCGGGAGAACAAAGAAGAAGCTCCATCAGCAATAAGAAGGCTTTTTCCATTCTTGACTGGAAGCCTGATGTTACTCTTAAACACGGCATACAGGAAACAGTGAATTACTTCAAAGCAAATTTCAGAAAACAACGATGACCCAGCCAACCATAGGAAAAACAAGGAATTTCGCAATAATTGCCCATGTGGACCACGGCAAAAGCACACTGGCAGACAGAATCCTTGAATTTTGCGGGGCTATACAGCCAAGGGATAAAAAAGAGCAATTCCTTGACCAAATGGAACTGGAACGGGAACGCGGAATAACCATAAAGGCGTCGGCTGTGAGGCTTATATACAGGGCCAGCGATGGTAACGACTACCTTTTTAACCTTATTGACACCCCAGGCCACGTGGACTTTTCCTATGAGGTGTCCCGTAGTCTGGCTGCCTGTGAGGGGGCGCTGCTTGTCGTTGATGTTATGCAAGGGGTTGAAGCACAGACAGTTGCAAATGCCTATCTCGCTCTTGAAAACAACCTTGCTATTATACCTGTTTTAAATAAAATGGATTTGCCAAATGCCGACGCTGAAAAAGTAAAGAAACAGATCAGGGATATAATTGGAATTGACATCACGGAGATCTACCCTGTCAGCGCAAAGGAAGGATGGGGAATCAGGGAACTCCTGGAAAGCATTGTAAAAAACATTCCGCCTCCTGTCGGAAATATCGCTTCCCCTTTAAAAGCCCTCATCTTTGACAGCTGGTATGATTCATACCAAGGGGTAATCATACTCATAAGAGTGATTGATGGTGTTATAAAAAAGGGCGACAAGATTATGTTTATATCAAGCAGAAAGGGCTTTGAGGTTCAAAAGGTAATGATCTATAACCCCTATGCTATTGAAGTTGATTCGCTCTCTGCAGGAGAAGTAGGTATAATTTCCGCGGGAATCAAAGAGATACGGGAAAGCAGAATTGGTGATACCATTACAGCACCTGATAATTACACAACAATCCCCTTCCCCGGATTTAAAGACATAAAACCCATGGTTTTCAGCGGACTGTTCCCCACCAGCAACGCAGATTACTCGTCTCTTAGAGATGCTCTTGATAAATTAAGATTAAACGACTCATCTATTACCTTTGAACCTGAATCCTCTCTTGCGCTCGGACTCGGATTCAGGTGCGGATTCCAGGGACTTCTCCACATGGAAATTGTGCAGGAGAGGCTTGAACGGGAATTCAATATTAATCTTATAACGACCGCCCCCACGGTTGTATACAAGGCAGTCACCCTTTCAGAAGAAACAATCAGAGTAGAAAGTCCCACAAAGTTACCACCGTCTCAATCATTGAAATCAATTGAAGAGCCCATCATCCTTGCAGCTATATACACTCCGGCAGAATTTGTGGGAAATATAATAAAATTATGTGAAGAGAAAAGAGGAATACAGAAAAATATTTCATACCCGACTTCAGAACGAACAGTGATTACTTACGAGATCCCGCTTAATGAAGTCATTTTTGATTTTTATGATAAATTGAAATCCATTAGCAAGGGTTACGCTACAATTGATTATGAACTCCTGGGCTACAGGGAATCAGATCTTCTCAGACTGGACATCCTGCTTAATGGAGAGATGGTGGATGCTCTTTCAACAATAGTTCCCAGAGAAAAAGCGTACTACAAAGGAAGGTCTCTTGTAAATAAGATAAGGGAATCCATCCCAAAGCAACTGTTTGAGGTTGCAATACAGGCTGCCATCGGAGGAAGGATTATTGCACGGGAGACAAGAACAGCGCTCCGGAAGAATGTAACCGCAAAATGTTACGGCGGCGTCATAACAAGGAAGAGAAAACTCCTGGAGAAGCAAAAAGAGGGCAAAAAGAGAATGAAACAGATCGGCAATGTGGAAATTCCACAGGAGGCTTTTCTGTCTATCCTGAAGATTGAATAAGAAAGGAGTTTTAATGGATAATAAAAAGAAGAAAAAAAGCACCATCAGGGAATATATTGAAGCATTTGCTGTAGCAGGCATCCTTGCTTTTATAATCAGAACATTCCTGTTCCAGGCATTCAAGATTCCTTCGGGGTCAATGGTTCCTACTCTTTTAATAGGAGACCATATAATTGTTGAAAAATTTTTATACCACACCCCCCTTCCCTTTTCCTCAGCAGCACTTAGAAATATAAAACATGGCGATATTATAGTGTTTGAATATCCAAAGGACCCGGAGAAAGATTTTATAAAAAGAGTGATTGGCTTACCCGGAGATATAATAGAGATCAAGGCCGGCACCCTTTGGCTTAATTCCCAGCCGGTAAGAGAACAGCCAGCGCCGGATGGAACAACAATGCCGCCTGATGAAAATGGCACTTTATTCATAGAGGAAATAAACTCAACAAAACACCGTACTCTTCATAAAAACCAGAGATCCATGCTCTCAATGGAATATGGACCTGTTACTGTTCCGACAGATTCCTATTTTGTAATGGGCGACAATCGTGATAATTCCAGCGACAGCAGAGTCTGGGGGTTTGTAAAAACAGATGCAGTTAAAGGGAAGGCGTTTATGATATATTGGTCATTGGGTGAAGACGGCTTCCGCCCTAAAAGGATTGGCAACATAATAAAATAAGTCGGATTGTTACATCGTTAAACAGAGACTTTTAATCTAATTTGTCAACAGATCTATTGCCCGGTCAAGTTCAGCATGACTGCCAATAATAACCAGAACATCCCCCTGCATTATCCTGAAATCCACCTTTGGATTCGTAATTGGTTTGCCATCACGAATAACAGCTATAACTGTTGCCCCGGATTCTTTCCTGAGTCCGAGATCTTCAATTGTCCTCCCAACTGCAGGAGAATTTTTTTGTATCAGAACCGACTCCGTAAGTGTCAGGGCAAAAATTGAATTTAGTTCTTCAAGCCTGTCAGAAGGAATAGAAGGACCTCTGAGGACCTCATACCCCTTCATTCTTATCATCTCTATCTGTTGATGAATTATATTATAGGGAATGTGATATTCTTTCAGAACATGCGCAAATATTTCTATAGATGTTTCAAACTCTTCCGGAATTACACGATTTGCACCTAAAGCAAACAATTCTTCAACCTCGTTTAAAAACCTGGTCCTCACAAGAATAAAAACATTTCCGTTTAACTGTCTGGAAATCCATACCGCCCGTCGTGCTGCAACCGGATCCGAAATCGCAAGAACAATCATACGAGCGGAGGTTATCCCGGCCTTCAACAGGACTTCCTCCCTTGTGGCGTCCCCGTAAAAAATAGGTTCGCCTGCGGTACGGGCATAACTGACCTCAGTGCTGTTGATGTCGAGAATCACATAAGGCAGTCCTACTTCCCTTATAACCCTGGAGAGGTTTTTCCCGTTAAGCCCGTACCCACAAACTATAATGTGGTTCTTCAGATTGGTTTTCTCAATAAAATCCTTAAACTCGCTTTCCTCAGGATCTTTAATAAATTTCTGAAGCCTAAAAATACTCCGGTGTGAAAACTGAATCACAAAAGGCGCCAGTATCATTGTAAGCATTGATGCGATAAGCAATGTCTGATAAATATCATTATGAATAAAGCCGTTTTCGTTTCCGGTTTTAAACAATATCAATGAAAATTCTCCGATATTCGCAAGTCCGATGGCGCACAAATAGATGGATCTTAAGGATTTTGTCAATATTCTTAATGTCAAAGCATTGATTGCTGCCTTCAGCAATACAATTCCTGCGGAAAGCAGGAGGATAACCTTTAAATTATTTTTAAAAAATGCAAGATCCGCAAGCATTCCGATAGATATAAAAAATATACTTATAAAAACATCCCTGAACGGCATTATTTCAACCTCAACCTGATGGCTGTATTCACTGCGGGATAAGCTTAATCCCGCGATGAATGCTCCAATTCCAAGAGAGGCGCCGAGTACGTGAGACAACCATGCAGTTCCAAGAGTAATGAAAATTACAGAAATCGTAAAAAATTCCCTGTTTTTTGTCCTTGCTGCAATCCGCAGGAGGTATCTGCCTGCATATAGCGATGCAATATATATTCCGATAAGGTTCAGGATGGTATACCCTGAAGATTTTAAAATATCAAAAAGCGAGTTATGACCGTTGCCGGAAAAAATTACCATCACAGGAATAACACAAAGATCCTGAAAGAGCAGCATTGCTACTGAAATACCACCGTATGGAGTATTCACTTCATTTCGCTCGGAGATTATTTTTAAAACTATTGCAGTGCTTGAAAAAGAAATAATCAGCCCTGCCAATAAGCTCGTTTCCGGACTCAGATTCAACGATATACCTATAAGCGAAACCAGTATTGTTGTCGCGATAACCTGAATTCCTCCGCCAAGCAGGGCAAATTTACGCAGTGACAATAGTCTTGCAGGAGCGAACTCAATACCAATAGTAAACATTAAAAGCACAATGCCGATTTCCGCAATTAATCCAACCATATGAGTTTCTTTAAGAATGCTTAATCCATGAGGCCCTATCATGGCGCCAGCAAGCAGATATCCGACAATGCTCGGAACCCCTAACCTGTGCATGATAAAACCAACAGTCACAGCCGTTAATAAAACAAGAACAATATTCTGAAATAGGATGTTATAACTCATCAATCTGAACTACAAGGCTTGTTATTTTCCTCACCCAGACCCCTTCAAAAGCCGCTTCATCATATCCCTTGCAGTCAATTTGGAAGGATTAATATCTATTGCAGCTTTTAGCTCCTGTATTGCCTGAGGAATCATTCCTTTTTCCTCATAAAGCCTTGCTCTATAATAACGGGTATAGTAAGATTTTGGGTTTTTGCTTACAGCCATTTCAACCAATTTTTCTCCTTCCCGCGAAAGAGCGGTATTAGTGGTCTTAAATCTTTTGTGCTTTACAAATCCAAACGCAGCAGCATAATCTATATTATTGGGAGCAAGGTCGTGGGCTGAATTATAAAGTTCAAATGCCTCATCCAGATTATACCTGAGTTCAAGGCTGATCTCTCCTTTTTCAAAGAGAATCAGCGCCCCTGATTCAACTTTGAATTTATCAAGGATCTCCTTTCTGTATGCAATTCTGTTTTTTTCAATTTTCAGAAAATTATACGCTTCATCCACCTTGTTAAGAATTTTCTTTTTCAACTCTACTATTTCCTGCGTGTCCTTTTCCCTGATACTGAATTCTTTTTTGCGCTTTTCATCGGCTGTACTGATCTCATCCATACAGCAGCTCCAGTGGACTCCCACAATCTCAAAATAGTTCATTGTTTCCGTAAATTCTTTGCAGAGTTCCTTGTATTTTTTTATATCAAAGTCTGTTGTTTCAATTTTCTGCTGAATATTTACAAATCCCATTTTTGAGATGGCATAAATTGTCACAGAAGTCTCATTCCTGGAAAATGGCGATCTGTCAAACACCTGTTGAATTCGTATCGGAGGAGATGTCTTTGCTATAATTTCGTAAAATTTTTTATCCTCCCTCTTCACAAAACACTCATCTGGATTGAACGGAGGGGGTAACACAGGCAGAAGATAATTTTGAACATTATCATCAATATATTGCTTTACATCGCTGATGCTAAGTGTTTTTTTTAAAAAGAGATAGACATTTCCGAAAAGATTAATGTTGCACCCTTTTGGGATTTTCTCTGTTGGCAGTTCTTTGAATTCCCAGTGAAATTCATTGGCGGAAAGCAGATTGAATAACTTTATATTCTGCTGCCAAGTCAGAAGATTATCCAGTTCGTCAAGCTTTAACTTGCCAATCAGGAGAAGAGCCTCCCCTTGAAAAACATGTTTTTCTTCCATAACTTTAAGCGAGTTGCGTATATCTTCATCGGTTAGCTTCCCCTGGCTCCTAAGAAGCACCCCGAACATTTCCCTGGGATCAGGCGGAATTGAATCTATCTGTCGCAGAAACCCGAGTTTTAAATATACCCGCTTCTCCATATTCGGAATCCTGACAATAAGCAGGCCTGTGGCAGCGGTTCTGCTTAGATCAGTAATAATATTCCAAATAGCTTTTTCAGGCACTATTTTAATTCTATTTTGAAATTATCCCCTTGTCAATTGATATTGCTTGACTTGCGGCTAATTAAATGTTATTCTTAATGAATAATGAGTTATTATTTAAAAATTTTCATTATGCATTCCGCAGTGCTGTTGTTTTATATGCCGTTGTACGGAGATAGCATTACTCAGGGCGAGTGGGCAAAAAGGCTCGTAAAGACCATTGGATTGGAAGAAAAAGGAATACCTGAAAATGCGACGGTCAACGATTACATTTCACTCCTTCAAGGAGGAA
Source organism: bacterium (assembly GCA_036514535.1). Classification (GTDB taxonomy): domain Bacteria; phylum JAMCPX01; class JAMCPX01; order DATBWZ01; family DATBWZ01; genus DATBWZ01. The sequence continues at coordinate 28,781 of DATBWZ010000103.1, read as the reverse complement.
AAAATACCCAAATAGAGATTACAGCTGGAAGCAAAAATAGAAATACTGTAAATTTGCCACTGACTTTACAGCATTCCGGAATATACACACTGGTTATTGAAACAAATATAAAAAGTATAATGATAGGGATAGATGATACGGTCCGGCAAATAAGCAACGGACAAGAAAACAGCGGGCGTCTGAATGGCGGGCGGTTTGTTCTTAAAAGAGGAGAACATGTTCTTTCGGCTGTTTTAAATGAGAACGAAAAAATTAACTCAATAAACGTAATTGCTCCATGCATGCCCAAAGTGGAACCATTGGGCGGATGGGAACAGGAAAAACTTTTAACCTTTACCGATAAGGCAGTTACAATTATTAAGATTTTGAATATGGAAGACCGCTTACCAATGCATGAATCGTTTACATTTGAAATAAAATCCAAGAAGGATTTAAATGAATTTCTGCTCCAGGATGCCGGAATCTATACTATATACGCCCAAGCAAAATCCTCTGTGGATGCTGAATGGGAGATAGACGGTTGCTGGTATATGTCTTTTATTTCTGCTTCTACAAATAACATACCGATCTGGAAGGAAATAGGAACATTGCCCTTCAAAAAAGGAAAACACACTTTGTTATTAAAAACAACCAAAGGCGAAATAAACAACAAGATACTTCTGGTAAAAAGGGATACAAATGCAATGCATTATATGAATCTGCTCAAAAAATTAAATCCTATTGAGGGAGAGATTAATTCAACTGTTTCAGAAGAGGCGGCAGTGGCTAATCTTCTTAATCCTATATTTGCTACACGAAAATCAAAGGGCCCTGATGCATTTTTTTATATAGATGAAGAGGAAATCCCAAAATTGCCCTCTGAAAAAGAACTGCCGCCATACACGCAACCCATAAGTCCGATCCTGCCTTCAGGAATATAGCGGGGTATTAAAAATCTGAAGCAGGATGATTGAAATTAAAATGATTAAAAAAACTTTTGGAATATTAACCCTGCTGTTAATTCTCCTAATCTCATGCGGTCATTCATATAATCGTTTCTATATCGGATGGCCCAATGCCATTCAAAAAATGAAAAAGGTTGCGGTGATGCCGTTTGATAATCTGACAGCATTTCCAAATGCGGGAATGATAATATCCGAACTATTTACATCAGAACTATACTCGCTCGGGCAGTTCAAGGTAATTGACAGCTTGCAGATAAAGAAAATACTTGAGGAAAAAAACATTGAGATTCCTTTGGTGATAGATCGTAGTTTCGCACAGGAGATAGGCGCAGTACTTGGTGTAGATGGAATTTTTATAGGCTCTGTCTCTGAATACTGGTACAGGGTCCGTGTTCAAGAAACAAGAGAGGAAGAACCTGCCGTGGGGGTCAATGCAAGGCTTGTTGATACATCGTCAGGAGCTGTTGTATGGGCATCAAGTTGCAGCAGATCAAGCTATTCAGTGTTCGCCGTTGAAAGAGAATCGCTTAACAGAATTGCTCAGATAATCGTACTGAAAATGGTAAATAATTTAGCCGCTGCAGGAAAACTACCGTGAAAAGGTCCCTTGTACAAATAATATTAATCCTTTCGCTGACAACATCATGTGGCTATACATTCAGAAATATCACTTTAATTCCTTCCAATAACTGGTCAAACATCAAATGTGTTGCAATTATCCCATTCCAGAATCTGACGGAGCATCCATCAGCTGGGAATATTATGGCTGATATAATAGCCACGGAGCTTTACATTACACAGAGATTTGGTGTGATAGAACGCACAGAGGTCCAGCGGTTTGCAAAAGATATGGGGATTACTCTTGGAAATGAAATAGATTCAAGCCTTGCCCGCCGTATCGGCGAGCTGATGAGCGTTGAAGGGGTTATTATCGGGACAGTAACCGAGTTCTGGTACAGAAATGCACGACAGAAATTCAGCGAAGAAGAACCGGTGGTAGGCGCAACATTCAGATTAATTGATGTAAAAAACGGGGATGTGTTATGGACTTCAGGTTATACAAGGACCAGTTATGACATATTTCTGACACAGCGGGACCCATTAACCCGGATTGCTCAAATTGTTGCAAAAAAAGCAATATACCCCATCCATGAAGCACCTCCTCCCAACGGCAAGATAGCACTTGTCTGTTCTGATGGATGGAAAAAACTTGTGCAAAACAAACTTGCTATGGCAAAATCTGCAGATACCAGAACAGCGCAAATTAAATCTGCTCCAGGACTGAAAGATCCTCGACTGATAGCATTATCAAAGAAGTTTGTTAAAGGGAAAAGCATTATTACAAGAGAGATAAAGTTCGCTGGAAACACTTCAACATTAGATCCGTCTTCTTATGCATTCCTGGATGATTTTGGAAAGATTCTTCAGTCCCGGCCAGATCTTAAAATAAGGATTGACGGCCATGTTGATCCGTTTGGTACTCCAGATGAATGCAAGGTTCTGACACAGAACTGGGCTGATACGATAAGGGATTTTCTTGTTTCCAGATTTAATATCCCCTCTCCTCAGATCAACAGCCAGGGGTTTGGCAGCGATATACCTCTTATGCCCAATATAACAAAACGTGGCAGGGACACAAACAGGAGAGTAGAGATAACCATTCTTGATTCAAAATAATTGAGGTCAAAAATGAAAATTGATAACATCCATGATGAAGATGCAGTATTAAACATCTTTGAATATGTTGAAGTATTAAAGCGCAGAAAGTGGACAGCAATAGTCAGTTTTGTTATTGTTTTAATTTCCACTTTTTGGTTGGTAGTCACTGCCAAGCCCGAGTATCTTGCTACTGCAAAAATAGCAATTTCTCCGGACTTTTCTGAACTTCTGCTTCCTGACAGCAGCGCCTACATAGATACCTATTACCTGGAAGCGATTAATATTGAAACAGAATTACAGATACTCCAGAGCAGACCTTTAACGGAAAACGTTGTTGAGTCGCTTGGGCTTGCAAAGAGGGATGAACCTGATAAATTCAAGAGAACAACAGATATGCTAACCGGACTGATAAGCGTTAAAAAACCAAAGGATAGCAGGATTTTTGTTATAAACGCCGCCAACACAGACCCTGATATGGCTCAAAAAATTGCTAATACATTAGTAGATGTATATATAAAATCGGTTCTGGATAAAAAAATATCATCATACAGGAATTCATTATCCTGGCTGAATGAACAGCTCGTAGATCTGAAAAAAAAGGTGGAAATATCCGAGTTGAATCTATTGAATTATGTGGAAAAAGAAAAAATCATCTCTACACCGCAAGCAGTTTTACCCGGAAGCAATTCCGAAACTTATTCACCGGAACAAAGCCGTTTACTTGAGGATCTGAATAATAAACTTGTGAATACAGAACTGGAATATCGCAAATTGCTTATTAAATACAAGGGGAAACACCCGAAGGTTCAAAAATTATCGGCAGAGATAGCAGAACTGAAAAAGAAAATTGAAGAAGAAAAACAAAAAATCATTGAAAATAACAAAAGAACAATTAAGTACTCAATAATGAAAAGAGAAGTGGATTTGAACAAGGAATTATATAATTCCTTTATGAAAAAACTAAAAGAACTTGATATTGCATCAGAGGTTAAAAAGAGCAATGTTTCTGTAATTGAATACGCACAAAAACCAGGCAAGCCCGTAAAACCCCAAAAAGGTCTCTCAATAATAATTGGAATTCTGGCTGGAACAATCATCGGAATATTTATGGCATTCATAAGAGAATATCTTGACAGGACAATAAGAAACGAGGAGCAGATTAGCGAATACTTCAATATACCTATTTTAGGCGTCATCCCCCATATGGAAACTGATGGAAATAATAAGATACAAACAATTAACAGCTTCAGCGCAAAATCAACAGAGGCAGAATTCTACAGAATTCTCAGGACCAATCTGAAACTTTCTCAGCTTGGAAAAAAGTCAAACAGCATCCTTATAACATCAACAGCACCCAATGAAGGAAAGACAACTACTTCGGTAAACCTTGGAATAACCCTTGCCCAGTCTGGCAGTAAAACTCTGATTATTGATGTGGATTTAAGGAAACCGCAGCTTCATAATATTTTTAATTTGTCCAGGCAAGCAGGGTTGACAGATCTGCTTATAGGAGAAATAAAAAACTTTGGAGATGCTATAAGTCCCTCCCCGGTAAATAATCTGTTCATTCTGCCAACCGGAATAATTGCGCCGAACCCTTCAGAACTGCTTGAATCCGGTAATATCAAGGATATTATACAGTACACCTTAGAGAACTACGATCAGGTTATTATTGATTCTCCTCCAATGGGTATGGTTTCAGATACGATAATCCTTTCAAATCTTGTTGACGGAATAATTATTGTTTTTTCTGCTGGTAAAACAGACCGTTTTATAGCCGCGAAGGGAATTAGATTATTAAATCAAAACAGGCTGCATATTTATGGAGCAGTTTTGAATAACTTAAAAAAAGAAGATATTTATAAATCATCCTACTACTATTATTATTCTTCCCAGGTCGGATATGGGAAAGATATGTTGCAGAAGGAGGCTGTTGAATAAAGTTGAGTTTTTTTAGAAATGCATCCGAGGTACTAATTTATCTAATTATTCTGCTTTCACCAATCCCTTACGGCAGCGTTGAGAATCTATGGAAGTTTCTGATTATTGCTGGAATTTCACTTACAGGCATAATATTTTCTATAAAGTTGCTCAAGAAACCCGCAGAGAAGGTGATAGTTCCCAGATATTTCAAAATATTATTGATAATGATTCTCCTTTTTCTAATTTCAACCCTGATTTCTCCAAGACCAGAGATGGGATCTGTTTCATTTATGTTTTTTTCAAGTCTGATCCTGTTTGGTTTTATCCTTATTAATTTTTATACTTCATCTGACAGAATAAAAAGACTTATTACAATCATTCTGATCTCAGCTGTCAGTATGTGTCTTTACAGTATAACAAAGGCTTTTGCAACAGAATCTAAGATAACTACGGATTTGGGCAGCATATTTACATATGTTTTCTATAATCGCAATCACTTTGCTGGTTTTCTGGAACTAACCGCACCTTTTGCGTTAGCTATGTTTATATTTATAAGGACGGAAAATAAAACCGTTAATATAGCAATCGGCGTGCTTGCGATATTTCTGTTTACATCTTTGCTTCTAACCCTTTCACGCGGAGGAATAGGAAGCTTTGCTTTGGCTTTTCTACTAATCAACATCATCTATTTCAAAAATTATAAAACTTCTTTTTCACTCTCGTCTGTTTCAGCGGTTATGATATATATGGCAATCAGCTTAAAACCATTGTGGCAGAGGCTATCCTATGATCGCATATCATCATCTACCGATAACAGATGGTTGCTGTGGAAAAGCAGTTTGCTCGGAATTATGGACAGACCCCTTTTAGGCTGGGGAGCGGGCAATTACAGCGGTGCTTATCTGCAGCACAGGGACGGCATACAGGGGATTGTATCGTATGCACACAATGATTATCTGCAAACAATTGCTGAAATGGGCATCCCTGTTTGGACCGTTTTACTTCTTGTGCTTTTTGGGATATTTCTGGGAGGTTTAATTGAAGTCAAAAGGAGGCGCAATCCCTTCCTATATTATGTTGGCGTTGCAAGCGCCTTTGCTGTTTTAAGTATTATATTCCATAGTGTTGTGGATTTCAATCTCATGATTCCATCCAACGCTTTATATTTTGTAACAGTATTCGCCATATTCATCGTGAGCACATTTACAGAGAGAAAGGGCAAAATCGGTTTTTATCTTATTCAATATATTAACAATGCAGCAATAAAAAAAACAGCGACAGTTTTTGCATTTCTGTTATCTCTCTGTTTTTTTGTGATTGCGGTATCTTTTATCTATAAAGAAATCCTGTACAGAAAAGCGTCCAATCTCTACCTTGCAGGCAATTGGGAAGATTCAGAGGCTATTTTAACCAAAATTGAACAATTGCCATTAAACCTTCCTCAATATTACAGCCTTCACTGCAAAATATTAAACAAAAAAGGCTTGCTGAAAAATAATCCCTCAATCTTGAAAACTGCAGCCGAGAAATGCCAAAAATCTGCGGAGATTGATCCTTTTGATCCTTTTTATGCCCTTGATTCCGCAACTGTTTTTGAGGAACTTGGCAACAAAAACATTGCGGAACATTACTATAAACTTTCATCAGAGATTGACCCGAATAGTCCTTATTTCAGCCTCAGTTTAGCGGAATTTTATTTGCGTTCGGGAGAAAAAAGGGAAGCTGAAAACATATATAACTTAATAATCAAAAAAAACTTGGATAACCTGCCGTTGGTTATGAAAAGCATGTTGAAAAATAAATGGGAACTTGAAGATTTCACCCGCACCTTGGTATTGGAAAACCCTGAATTACTTGAACCTGTTCTCCATTTTTTTGCAAACCAAAACTTGCAGGACAACTACCTGGCGTTGTTTTTTGGTCACATTGACAATAGCCGCAAATTTTCATCTCCGGAGTTTTATATTTATACAGCAAGATATTTATCCATAAAAAATTCTACGGATCAGGCAATGGAGATTCTAAAGATTGCTGTTCGTAACTTTCCGGATGATAAGCGCGCTTATTTGGAACTGATGGAAATAATGTTTCGTGCAAAAAATTATAACGATCTTATTATACTGAGTTCAGAATCGGAGAAAAAATTTGAGATTCCTGAAATATTATGCTACCGAGCCAAAGCATATCTTGAGATTGAGCAATATGCCGACGCACTTAAATATGCAAAAGCATGCTTAAGCAAAAATCCCAATTCCAATAAATTCAGGAAACTTTTATACGATATTTATATTAGAATGGGGCTTGAGTATGAAGCAATGCAGGCACTGGGAGATCCCAGTACTTTTGGAAAAGAAGATTTGCATTTTATGATGCTCAGGGCATCTTTATTTGAAAGTTGGGGAAAAACTGAAGATGCACTAAAAGAATACAGAAAAATTCTTTATTATGACAAACAAAACCGGCATGCTATTCAAAAAATTATGCAACTTGCTAAAAACACTGAAAATTGATTATGATAAAAAAAACATATAAACTAACTGCAAAAAAAATAGTCTTCAGGGAAGAAAAAGATGGAGCTCTCCTCTTTAATCCGGATAACGGCAGCATCCAGGTATTGAACAAAACAGGCGCTTGCATATGGAAAGCATGCATCAAAGGCGTAACGCTCAACTCAATGACTAAATTGTTGAAAGCGCGATTTGACTGTAAAGATGAAAGCAAACTGGAACAGGATATCCAGCGGTTTATAAAAATATTAAAAACACACAAATACATGAAATAAAATGAATCTGCTATCAGCACCTTTGGATATTTTTCTTTCAATAACACATAAATGCAACCTTGAATGCATTCACTGCAGCGTTTACCCTGCCACCTGCGGCAAAGAAGAACTTGCAACAAACAAATTAATTAAACTTATAGACGAACTTTCGGGGCTTAAAATTTTTACTGTAAGGATAAGCGGCGGCGAACCCTTTGTAAGAAAAGATATATTTAAAATTATAGAGAAAATCTGTAAAAGCAGTATGAGGCTTTCAATTAATACCAATGCAATGCTCATAACCGCAAAGAAAGCAAAACAATTGAGCGAATTTGCCCCCAGGATTGACGATATAATGGTCAGCATTGACGGAGCAACGGCAAAAACACATGATTTTTTGCGGGGCAAAGGAGGTTTTAATGCTACTGTCCGCGGAATGGAATATTTGCTTAAGCATTTCAAATGTGTAAGCATATACACTACAGTTATAAAAAAGAATTTCACGGAAATAGGAAAAATTACTCTTATGGCAAAAAAAATGGGGGTTGAAGGTGTAAAATTCAACGAATTACTCCCAATAGGAATGGGGCTTAAATATTACAAAGATCTTTCACTTAATGCAGAAGAAAGAAAATTAGTGATTAAAAAATTAAAACAACTTAAATCAGAATACGGCGGGTTTGTAACAGGAACATATCTTGATCTCTGCGAAATATTCTCCTCTTCGCAAAATATTAAGGATCCTCCCTCTCTGAATGGCTGTGGAGCAACCCTGAATGGCTGCGCAATTCTGCCGGATGGCAGTGTAGTTCCGTGTGACAGACTGCAGGGTCTTGTAGCGGGAAATATCAGGGAGAAAACTCTCAGAGAAATCTGGCTGCATTCAGAAGGATTTAAACTATTCAGAAAAAGATTCAAAAAGACCCTGAACGATATAAAAGAATGCTCTTCCTGCGGATACAAAGCAATGTGTACCGGCGGATGCCCGGCTGTATCCTTTGCACTTACAGGAAACACCATAGCAAGGGATCCCCTGTCCTGCTATCGCATATTTAGAGGAGAAGAAATATTCAATGGATAATACTGTCCCGGCACTGACAACAATTTACCTTAACCTTACTGAACGGTGCAACATGAAATGTATCCACTGCTGGCTCAATCCAGACTATACAGGAACTGGATTTGAGACGGTTAAGCCTCTGAAAACTGAAATAAGCGATACGGAAATCAGACGCATTATAGAACAATCAATGCCTCTTGGGTTAAAGAGCATTAAGATTACAGGCGGCGAACCCTTTCTTCGTAAAGACATTTTTGAAATATTAGGTATAATAACCAGACACAACCTGAAAGTGCATATTGAAACTAATGCAAGTCTGCTGGATAAAGAAAAAATCAAAAAGCTGAAAAAAAACGGACTTAATGGAATCAGCGTTAGTCTTGATGCTGCAACAGAAAAAAAGCACGATAAATTGCGCGGCTTGAAAAATTCTTTTCAAAAAACATTAAACGCAATAGACCTTCTTGTGAAGAATAAAATTTCAACAGAGGTAATAATGTCAATATTCAATATAAATATTGATGAGTTTCCTATTTTTATAAAACTTATGAAAAACATTGGGGTGCGACATGTAAAACTTAATACAATTATTCCAACAGGCCGCGGGCTAAAAATCCAGAAGATGGGATTAGCTCCCGATATAAAAACCCTCCTTGAATTCAATAAACTTTTGGAGAAAAATTTTTCGGAAGATAAAAAAATAAATATTCATTTCAGTATTCCTGTGGCATTCAAATCAATCCATTCAATAACAAAAAATAGGGACAACCAGTGCGGGATTATGAATATTATGGGTATTCTGTCAAACGGCGATTTTTCTATATGCGGCATAGGCAGAACGGAAAAGGCACTGGTAATGGGAAACATCAGAAGGGACAGACTGGATACGACCTGGAAGAAACATCCTATTTTGGTTAGGATGAGAAAGCAAATTCCTGATAGATTGAAGGGGGTCTGCGGCAATTGCATGTTTAAAAATATTTGCCTCGGATTCTGCAGAGCAAACGCCTTCTCTGTAAGCAAGGATATTCTTGCTCCCTCCTGGATGTGCGAAGAAGCATTCAACAAGGGAATGTTTCCTGAAAAGAGATTGCGTGAAATACCTTAATATTACAACAGGCTGGGAGAAGATTTCAGTGGGAATTGATGGCTTGAATCCCAAAATCCCTCAATATATGGCCGATACCCTCCCATTTATTACCACTGTGGAAAAAAACAAGTATTTTTTAACTATTAAAAAAAACGGTAAATTAAAAGGCTATTGTATAAACCCGGGGGCAAAAATTTCTATGACGCTAAACAGCAATTATTCAGAGGTTGTATTAAAAGACCAGCACTTGTATCCATTTATTTTTGCCGCCCTTTATTTATTTTCATCCTATATCCATCTCAAAAATAATGCGTGCCTTATCCACTCTGCGGGTATTTCAGTAGGGAAAGATGGAATAATTTTCGCTGGAGCATCTGGCGCCGGGAAAACAACTCTGGCAAAGAAATTCGGTTTACTAAATGTGCTGAGCGATGAAGCTGTGTCTATAAAAAAGATAAAAAATGAATACTGGATGATCAGAACGCCCTTCGGATCAAGGGAGATGAATTATGTTTCCACTCCCACAAAAGTCAAAGCAATTTTTCTCCAGACAAAAGCAAAGAAAACCGCTTTCAGGGATTGCCCATACCCTTACTCTGTATCCCAAATAATACCGCATATTCCCTACTTGCACCTGATGCCCGATGAAATTAAGAAAAAAGGCTTTTTATTTATCAACGGCCTGTGCAAAAAAGTTGATACTATTATGACTGCAGAATTGACTCTTAAGACTAAGACATTTTCTATTTTAAAAAAATTAGGGATTTGATATATTTTATGGTATAATAAAACTTATGGCAAAATTAAAACTAAAATATGAAGCTCCAAGCATAAACAGTTTAGGCGGGGAATCCCTTATTCCTCTGGCGCAGATTTGCACCGCCGGAGGAACGCCTGCCGGACAATGCAGAACCGGCGGAAACGCTGTCATAAGTGAATGCCGCACAGGAGGAACCGCCGCCACAAGGTGCAGGCCCGGAGGTACCGCAGGTCGATGTCAGCCAGGGTCTTCCGCATTATAGGAGAGCAAAATGAACCGTAGAAGCTTTTTAAAAATTATACCGTTAGCTCCGGCAGCAGTTTCCAATTCACCTGATGTTCTTTTTTTAACCCCAGGCAGAAGAAAACAGATAGACTTCAGAAAATTGCGATTTAACCCCGCTGGTGATTTTATCTGGAATAACTGTAATGGCGCCAACAGTACTTTTGAGATCGCAAAAAAAATGTCAGAAAATTTTGATGTGAATTTTCATACCGCCATGAAGGACTGCGTAAACACCATTCTTTCATTCAGCGAAATGGAATTAATCTATCTAAAGTAATGATCAAATATCTCAGATAATCTTCTTTATTTCATTAAATAAAGAACTTAAAAGCGTTGCGCTTGTGCCTTTTAACCACCAATCCGCAATATCAGAAAAACTGCTTATACCGTAGTTAACCTCAAGTATTTTTGCCCCTGCTCTCTTTGCAATATATGGCACGGAAGCGGCAGGATAAACAACCCCCGATGTCCCTACAACAAGCATAACATCTGTTTTGGCTGCAACTTCGTAAGCCTTATCAATATCCTGAACAGATTCTCCGAACAGGACCACATCAATTCTCATAATCCCGCCGCAGAAGCATCTTGGAGCCTTAGAAATTATATATTGAATGTCAATCTTGTCAACCGACAATATTTCATCTGCTATTTTGAAGAAACCATTTTTGTTTAATTTTTTTCTTTCACCGCATCTCAAACAGTTAAGCCTGTACAGATTTCCGTGCAATTCAATAACATCTGTATTGCCTGCCTCATAATGCAGGTTATCAATGTTCTGCGTTATAACCGTCTTTAAAAGATTTGTTTTCTCCATTGCCGAAAGAGCAAGATGTCCATCGTTAGGCTGCGCATTTCTGATGGCATTAAAAGATTCCCGCAGAAAGGCAAGCAGTTTTTCTGAATTTTTGTTTATCAGAGAAAATAATCCTTCAGTTGTGCCAACCTCTTTAGGATCAAATTTATCCCAGAGGCCTCCTGGATCGCGGAACGTAGGAATTCCGCTCTCCGCCGAAATACCGGCGCCTGAAAAGGCAACAAGATGCTTAGCATGCACAATAGTTTCTACAATATCATTGTTTATCCTACTTTCGTTCATACAGGGTAAAGCCGCCTCCTTAACTTGGCACTTGCTCTGCCATGGTGTTATACATGTATATACTTTATTCAAGGCTGGACAGGCAAATTTATCCTGACTGTAACCTCAGAGAGCGCTTGGATGGGTTCCTGATTAAGAGGAGGTAAAAAATCGCTGGTTGTAGCAGGCTCCAGCCCCGATTTCATTGCATCAGAAAGTTCGTTTTTTTCTTCGGTTTCAATTTTTATTAGAGGGAGCGTTTCCTTTTCAATCAGGCTGTCCTCATCATAGATTTCAGTTTCAAGCATTAATTTAATTTGTTCCTCAGAGCTAATCCGGACAGGTTCGCCAGGGGGTTCATTCTCCGGAACTATAGACATCTGTCCTGCTTTTATGCGCACAATTCCCTTTACCACCTCAAGAACATTGCTTGCATCTACCTCACCGCTGAACACAGCTATTTTGGTAATCCCTGATATAACATATAGATAAAAATGAGTCCCCCTGACACCGATTACGCTTGTGGGAGATTTAACCTCATACTTTGAACCAACAGCTTCAAGAATTTGCCCTACAATCACCCTAAGTCTTCCGCCGATCAGATTCAGAACAACAGAACGCCTGCCTTCTTCAAGCGCAAACATATACTCTTCAACAGATAATTTTGTATTTTCGCCAAGAGTAATGACCGAATCATCCTTCAGGTATATTTTTATTTTAGACGTTCCCTCGGTCCTCACAGTATCATGTTCCCATACTGGATCACCCTGCTCCGCAGGCAATTCTGTTTCCCCCCTCGTTATGTACGCCTTTCCCATTATCATAACAACAGAACCTATCTCTGCTTCTGCATAGAGTAACCCATTAAGAATCATATGAATAACAAATGCTATTAATATTATACTTATCCTTTTCTGGCCCGGATTAATTCCATAAACCGTCAGATTCATTTATAGCTCCCTGTTGCAGAAATTCCTACTATTGTCCTTCTGTATCTATATTCATTAATTGAATTGTTGACAATCTGCATGACATTCAATTCAATTGTCAGATATTTACCAAAAATCCTTGAAATCTTGATTCCGCTGTTCAATTCCGTATCCCTTCTATTGAAGGTATGCCGAAAATAATCCCTGTATGCTGCCAATGCAAATAACTCCCCATTAAAATCTGAATAGAATTTACCCCTGAAACAAAAACCTGCAGAATATCCGCGATAATCGTAATTTATCCCGGCATTGTTTGCCTCAAAACCGATTGACGGTGTAATTGACCATGAATTACTGGCAATTACCTGCTTGAGATTTATTAAATTGTGAATCCCATCCCTGTCATCTTCTTTAATAAGAGGTGATAATTTGAAATCCATGAAATTAAACTGATAATTCAGAACCGTAGCAAGATTCTTGCTCTCCAGAGTAGTTATTGATGGAGATACTGAAAGCATGCCGAGATATGATTCAAACTCTGGTTTCAAAAAAGTGTAAGAATATGAAGTAGTTACATTTAAAATATACGGTAACACTTTATATTTCAAATCCCTTTTGGAAAATCCAGCGGAAATGTTGTGGTTCTGTGTATTGAAATCAGAAAGACCTGAGGAAAAATAAAGATTTTGATAAAGGTTATAATCAAGAGAAAATTCAGCGCCCGTTCTGTTTATAGGTTTTAAGCCAGCAACCCCCTTTAGAACAAACCTGCTTCCACTCGCGTTTGAATATTCATCTGGCAGCGCCATGCCTTCGGGAAGCAATATCACATTACTGTCATATTCTAAACCGGCGGAAGCTCCTGCGTTCAAGTTTTTCTTATCAAGCGCCTTTTGACGCTCCGTGGCAAGGACTCCAATCTCAGTCCCCTTGGCAGACTCAATTACCTTAGTGTAACTCTCCCTTGCCCTATCCTTTTCCCCGAGTTTTTCATAAGTCTCCCCAAGATAATAGTATGCCTCCGGATTATCACCGGCGCTGCTTGCACGGTTGAAAAAATCATTAGAAGCGGCGAAATTTTTTTCCTCATAAAAAATCAAACCCATATAGTAATTCGGTATAAAATCATCTGGATTTAAAATAAGGAGCTCATCCAAAAGCATTTTTGATTTTCCGTATTCTCCCGTTGAATAATAAAGCCTTGCAAGCTCCTTTTTCACATCTGTACGCATTTTATCTATTTCGTATGCCTGTTCAATAAATTTTATTGCGCTTACATAATCCTTAAGCTCTCCATAGGTTTTGCCAAGCATAAGGAGTATCTGGATATTTTCAGGATCGACATTGATTCCTTTCAAAAATTCTTCTTCTGCTGTCCTGTAATTCTCCTGCATATACTGGACAATTCCCCTGGCAAGATAGATCTCGCCCTCCCCTGTCCCAACAGTGATTTGCTGAGCGTAAAGGGTGGCGGAAAAGAATAAGCAGGATACAATCATGTGCATTGCCGTTTTTATTAACCATATCCAGCATGCTGGTAGGCGCACTGAACTATGCATTCTTTGCAAATGGGCGGCTTGCAAAACATACCTGAATGCATTACTCATCGTATAACCTCCAAATACAGCTCCCAGCCAGCCGCCCCGCCGGGAGTATAGGTTATTGCGTATACAGTCCTTCCGTCGGGTGAAGATACCATAGGTCCACCCTTGTAGTCGTTGCTAAGCGGAGGATCAGCTCTTAATGTATACAAATTCTTAGCATCAATAACGTGGAAATAATTAAAATCACTGTATGTAAGAAAAATCATTGCCTTATCCCGTGTAATAAGCATATCGTTAGCGGGGGAAGAAAAAGTTAGCCCTACTATATAAGAAGCCGGATCAGCAATGGGGATTGCAACGATTGTATTATTAGAATTATACAACCCGGTGGATATAATTAAATTATTCTCCTCATCCAGCAATAATTTTTCGGGTGAAAATGTCGCTGATTGAAAAACATAAAACTCCCGGGCAGTATTATTCGACAGGTCCACCTTGAAAATCTTCCTGCCAGCCTGATCGCTGACATAAACAGCAGTCTCATCTGAAGAAATTGCCATGTCATTCACTCCGCCTGCGCCGGTAAGAGGTATATTGGATTCTTGCCAAGTGGCAAGATCTACTATCTTCAAACTATACGGAGCTGTATCATTCAAAAAATGCCCCTTTGTCCCGTCGGCTGAAATTTCAAAGCGAAACGGGCTGAATGTAAGTGTATGTGAATCTGATGTTTTTGTTGCAAGATCCACAACCCAGAGTTTTTTACCTGGAGAGTCGGATGCATACAGATTTGTCCCATCAGGACTTAGCCGGACAATGTATGGAGATGCGGTTGCATCAAGGGGAATCTGAGAAACAGTTTTATTATTAAGGTTAATCTCAGCAATCCAGCCATTTCCTCCGGGATAATTCCGTCCCCCAGTATAAATTCTCTGCCCATCCCCTGTAATCGCAATACCATAAGGAACCCAGTCCGCAACGCTTGTAATCTGGAGAATGTCCCTGCTTTTGCCATTATTATAAAAATAGTTGAACTGCGGATGACCAATCTCCCTGTATCCATCCATTACGCCAGCCGGAAGCACCGTGGGGAATGACCCGCAGGTAAACCATGCTTCACCTGAAGATGTAAGCCTTATACCCCTGACATAATTTGACAGGAGGAATGAATTTATTTCCTCAAGCAAGCTCCATGCGCCCGAACTTTTATCATGCACAATCAAACCTGCGCTTGAACCAAAATACACAATGGCCCCAAATGTGTTACTATCCGTAATATCATAATTAAAAAAGTGGTATCCGATGCCATTCAGGGTTAAACCGCCTGCCCCGGTGAGATAAAAATAATTCCCTGGCTGTGTCGGGTCTGAACTCAGATCCCTGCTGTGATAAATAATATCTCTTGTGCTTCCGGTGTCATAGCCTGTGATCCATTTATCCGGGACCGAAGCATCCTGAACATCCTTTTCAAAATGCATAGATAACGTATCTGTCTGTGGATTTGCAAGATACACAGACGGATTTAATTCCCATGTTCCGGCATTTGAATTCCAATCAAAGGCATACAAACCGTTGTCCTTACCGGCAAAGAGCCTTGACTGTGTCGGATCTTCAGCAATAAAATTGTAATAATTTCCTATGGAATCCTTGATTACAGAAAATCTTCCTGAAATGAGATCATAAATAGCAATACCGCCGCTCATTAAAAACCAAATCTCAGAACCTGCCCCCTGCCGGTAGCGCTTGACCATAACCTGGTAGGCATAATCATCATAGTCACTGGCAAAAGGTATCTTTTTTGTAATATCTACGTCATAAAAATCAGTAAACTGCATCAGTGGTACATTGAATTCAAAAACCCCCTCTGACGACCCGAGCCATATCTTTTCATCGTTCCCATCAGCGGATGTAACTTCATAATGTAATGGTGTATCAACCTGCGCAAAAAACCATTGTAACCCGTCAAAAACACCAATTCCTCCAGGGGATAAGGTTCCAATGATTAACTCATTATTTTCATACAGATAAACCGGATTAACCGCAAACCATACTCTGTCCCGTGAATCAATAAAAATATTATTGTTGTATCCGGACTGATAGAGATATATCATGCTCAATTCCACAGACTGCTTTGACTGATAAATATCAAAATAACCATCGCCCGCCAAAAAGTATGTTTTCGGGTGCACGGACGGATCAGTGCCTGCAGCATAGAGCATTGCGGAAAAATGCCTGGACTTGCCCGTGGCAACCTTCATTGTAAATTCATAACCTGTTGTTTTATCGTTAAGATCCACAGGAAACTCCTTGACCACAGTAACCATCCCTTCCCCGGCGCAGGAAAGCATTATGGTAAATGATGTTCCCACGGGAAAAGAAGAAGCCTGGAAATTTGTTTTATTGAAAGCAGGAATAGAAAAAATTACATTTACGTCCTCTTGATGCACAGAACAACCGGTTAAGATAAGCCACGGAATTATAAGCATCCAGGCTTTTTCAAATCTACGCATAGGGTTGTTCTATTATTATTTATATAGAATAAATGTCAAGAAGTAAAAATCCCTATTGATTAACCTGTTCTTCTATGATCAACGCAATTCTATCCTGTGTAATCCTCTTAATTTTGATCTTTAATGGATCCATCGCATCTACAATTCTTGTAGCCAGCAGAGAGGCTTCAACACCTTCCACAGTAACTTCAATCTCAGTTGAATCTGGCGTAAATATGCTTGCGTGAACATCTATCACATTCTCTATTTTTCTTATTGCTTCCTTGATACGTTGTACATCAGCATAATTTCTGGGTTTAAGAAGCGTAATTAAAATTGTTCTGTAATTCAACACATCCTTTTCCCAAAAAGCCTGTATCTTGTCTCCAATCACTGTCCCAAGATTCTCGCACGCCTTCTTCAGCGCATTGTTAGCCGCAATATTTTCATCTCTATGTATGCCTGCCGCAGATTTTTTTTCGGCTGCTATCACCCTGGAAGAATTAACATATACAGCTTCTGCTGTAATCTGAGAATAAGCTGCATGAAGGATTGATTCCTCTACATCCTCGCCCTTTTTAACCTCTGCACTCCCAAAAATTACTATATCCGCACCTGCAAGCACGCCAGCCTTAACAGCTGATTCTATTGAAAGGGGCGTATTTTTAAATGATGGATCTGAAGAAATTTTCACAACAACGTCAGCGGAATTAATCAGAGAACTCCCCTTCTCTTCTAAAATATTTTTTAATGCGGATTCACTGAATGAACCGGTTAAAGCACCTGTATCAGGAGGCGACTCCCACCATCCTGGCATTTTTTTATCAAATACCTGCTCAACGATCATAACAAGCACCTTCGGCGATTTTCTCTTAATATTGAGCAGTCCTATATCAGAAAGGACATTTCTTATCAGATCTTTTGACACCTCAACATTAATCCGCACCTTCATTAAACTACCATCTGTCTCGGCTGAAAGTATCTTATAACTCTTTGTAAAATCAAGGACCCGGCTATAAATCCTTTCATTCATTAACTGATAATTATCTATCATTGTTTGCGATGGAATAAATGAAGCAATTGTTTGCTCAACGGCCTTTTTCAATGCATCATTAATTGCCGATTCTTTTGCTTTTGCAACATTTTTTTCTTCTATCACTGATACCCCATCAGTCTGAACCTGTTTCAGTTCTTGCGAATGTAGCGACGATTCCATAATTGGAAGCACCACCGCAAATAAAAATAAACTAATTATGCGAGAAACCATCTTTCTTCCCCCTGAAAGTTATATTGACCAGGTCTAAAAATTTTTCTATGCCCTCTCCCGTCAATGCAGAAATACTTATACATCCTGGATATCCGGAAATAACCCTCTCCAGGTGCTCCCGGTTTTCCACAATATCAATTTTGTTGAAAACATGGAGCACTGGAAGCTGGCCGGAGAGCATTCCTGACAATGTTTTATTTACAATTTCTATCTGCTCTTCAAAATTAGGGTGCGAGGCATCAATAAGATGGATTAGCCCGTCGCTTTTTGTAACCTCTTCAAAAGTGGACCTGAATGCTTCAATCAACTGGTGCGGCAGTTTTTTTATAAATCCAACAGTATCAACGAGAAATACCCTTTCCCCATTTTTAAACCTTAGCATTCTTACCGTAGGATCCAGGGTGGCGAACAACTTATTCTCAGACAGCACATTGGAGCGGGTAAGCCTGTTGAACAGAGTAGATTTGCCAGAATTAGTATAACCTACTATTGATATTACGGATACTCCGATAAAATGCCTTCGCTCTCTGTGAAGATGTCTTGTTTGGCGCAATGATGAAATTTCTCTTTTGAGAGTGGAAATTCTTTCCCGAATTCTTCTCCGGTCGATCTCCAACTTGGTTTCTCCAGGGCCCCTTGTACCGATTCCCCCTCCAAGTCTTGACATCAGAACCCCATGCCCTGTCAGCCTTGGAAGAAGATAATTCAATTGGGCAAGTTCAACCTGTAGTTTCCCCTCCCTACTCTTTGCCCTGCTCGCAAATATATCAAGTATCAAAGCTGTTCTGTCAACTATTCTGACATTCAGGGATTCTTCAAGATTTCTTTGCTGAGATGGAGAAAGTTCCTCATCAAAAATAACAATATCGGCATCCTTTTCTGCCACTTTTTCTACCATTTCCGCTACTTTTCCCTTCCCGATTAAATACCTGCTGTCCGGTGCCCGCATTTTCTGCGTAACCATATCTACTATCTCTGCCCCGGCTGTGTCAGCAAGCATCTTTAACTCAGAAAGAGATTCATCCAGGTTATATCTGCTCAATTTACTGCAATACACGCCAACAAGAATAGCCTTCTCTTTTAGGGTCTTTTTACTGTTTTTGACCGGTTTATCAAATAAGCGGAGTATCACCGTTCCCCAGACTTTTTATTTTCCTGCTGACCATCCGTGTTGCCGTCAACAGTGATAGTGCTGATCCCGTGTTTATAGATCAGAGTTTTCCCATCACTCTCAAGAATTATTGAAAATGTGTCAAATCCATAAATCTTGCCATTCATCTTTTCTCCATTCATAAGAGTAACAATAATATATTTCCCTTCTCTCCTTAGAGAATTAAGAAATTGATCCTGAATGTTTATTATGCCCTTCTGCGGTGCACCGCTCTGAGCAGATTTAATGACAGTCTCAGAGTTCTTTACTGCGGATGATTCTCCGATCTTAAACTTAAGCGCCATTTCTACCTCCTTAGTTCAATTCAATACTTCCTTTACCAAAACTCTCCTCTATCTCCATAATAAACGAATCACGAGGAGTAACCGAAAATTTATCACTTAATAGTAATATTGTTTCATCATTTTGCTTTTTTTTCAAGTGGAGAAATACCCTGCAGTATCCTCTGTTCTTCTCAAGTATCTCCTTCAGTTGTAAAAATTTATCTTTTAACGGTTCTTCAGAACCAAGATAACAATGAACCGCTTTTGTGAATTTTTCCTTAGCCTCTATTATCGGATATACCTCCTGGGCTACAAGTTTCACTTTTTCCTCTGATTTATCAATTCGCCCCTTTAAAATTATGGGGCTTTTCCCTTTGAGCAAACTGTTTGATGTTTTAAATAATTGAGGGAAGATTATTACTTCAACAATTCCCCTCCTGTCTTCAAGAATCAGATTTGCCATCTTATCTCCCTGTTTTGTGTTCCTTATAGTGGTCGTCAGAATTATTCCGCCGATAGTAACCTCAGCATCATCAACCATATCATCCAATGATGCCGAAGTGGAGTTAGTGTACTTTTCAATATCCGAGACATATCTGTCCAGCGGATGCCTTGTGGTGAAAAAACCAAGAAGTTCCCTCTCAAAACCAAGCAGGATGCCCTCTGGCCATTCATCAAGTTCCGGATAACGGATGCCGGCGCCACCCTCTTTATCGAACGCATCCGAGAGGAGGCTCTCCTGTCCGTTTTCCTTATCCTTATTAATCCTGGAAGTAAACTCCAAACATGACTCTACTGCCTCAAAAATCTGAGTACGGAACCTGCCGATAAAGTCAAAAGATCCGACCTTAACCAGGCTTTCTATTACCCGCTTATTCACCTTTCTTGTATCAACTCTTGTAATGAAATCCTCAAGCGATTTAAAGGGGCCATCCTTCTCTCTGGCTTCCAAAATAGACTGGATCGCCATGCCCCCAACGTTCTTAATTGCAATAAGCCCTACCCTGATGTTATTCTCTTCAGGCGTAAATTCAAGAAAGCTTTTGTTTATATCCGGAGGCAAAATTGTTATGCCATGCTCTTTGCAATGTGCAATATAAAGCGGCAACTTATCCCTTTTGGGCTGATCAGAAGCAACGCTGGTCAAAAGAGCGGACATAAATTCAAGGTAGTAATGAGCCTTCAGGTATGCAGTGCGAAACGCATTTATTGCATATACAGCGCTGTGGGATTTATTGAAGGCATAGCCGGCAAATTTTTCAATTTGTTCCAGTATTTTCTTAGCCTTGCTTGCTGAGATACCATTCAGTCTTGCGCCTTCAATAAATTTTTCTTTTAATTCATCAATCATGTCCTTCTTTTTTTTGGACATTGCGTATCTGAGGTCATCGGCATCGCTCATAGAAAAACCAGCGACCTTGACAGCTACCTGCATAACCTGTTCCTGATATACCATTATCCCGTATGTTTCATTAAGAATATCTTCAATCTGAGGCAGTTCATACTCCACAGAAATCTTCCCCTGCTTCCTCATTATAAACTCATCTATCATGCTCATTGGTCCGGGTCTGTACAGTGCAATGAGCGCAATAAGATCCTCAATCCGCCTCGGCTGCAATCTCATACATATGCGGGTCATGCCGCTGCTCTCCAGCTGAAATATTCCTGATGTGTCTCCTTCGGAAATCAACTTGTATGTGTCAGGATCGGAGGTATCAATTACATCAAAATCTATTTTTTCTCCGGTTGATTTTTCTATGAGTTTTAATGTTTTGTCAATCACGGTCAGGGTCTCAAGTCCGAGCAGATCAAATTTTACAAAACCGGCCTTCTCCAAGTCTTTCATTGAAAACTGTGTAATTACTTCGCTTTCCTTACCTTTGAAGAGCGGTAATGCATCAGTAAGCGGCTCATTTGAAATAACCACACCACCAGCATGCATGGATGCATGCCTCGGAATCCCCTCAACTGCCCGGGCAATCTCAAGAAGATTTTTGATCTTGGAATCACTCTTAATCAATTCTCTGAGAGTCGGTTCATGCTCCAATGCATCTTTGATGTTTTCTGCGTTATCAGGAATAAATTTTGCTATTCTGTCAACATCCTTATATGGCATTCCAAGCACCCTTCCCACATCCCTCACAGCCGCACGGGCTTTCAAGGTATTAAAAACAGCAATATGAGCCACCCTGTCTGTCCCGTATTTATTTCGCATGTATTCTATTATGTTATCCCGTCTCTCTTTGCAGATATCAACATCAATGTCGGGCATGTTGCCCCTGGCAGGGTTTAGAAATCTTTCAAATATGAGGGAGTAACGGAGCGGATCAATGTCTGTTATTCCCAGGGCATAGGAAACTACGCTGCCTGCAGCGGATCCCCTGCCAGGGCCGATAGGAATCCCATGCTTTTTTGCAAACTGGATGAAATCCGAAACTATCAGAAAATAGCCGGAAAATTTCATTGCCTTTATCACATCTATCTCATGATTAAGCCTTTGAATATATTTAGATTCATCAATTGTATGCCCCTGAACATCCATCAGCTTCTTCAGCCTTCTGTTAAGTCCCTGCCGCGCAAGAGCATCAAAATAGGTGTCAAGCGTCTCTCCCTCCGGGATCGCAAATCTCGGCATCCTGACAGCACCAAATTCAAATTTAACATTACATCGTTCTGAAATCTCAACTGTATTTTTCAATGCATCGGGTATATCTTTGAACATTTCGTACATTTCGTCCGGCGATTTTAAATAAAGTCCATCCGTAGAAAATTCAAATTTATCCGGCGCATCGAGGGTCTTCCCGGTCTGAACGCACAGAAGGATCTGGTGTGTACTGTAATCTGCAGCATTTATATAATGACAATCATTAGTGGCGACAACCGGCAGATTTAATTCTTTTGACATCTTTAAGAGTTCATCGTTCACTTTTTTTTGTTCTGGAATTTTGTTTATCTGGAGTTCAAGAAAAAACCTTTTATCACTGAAGATCTGGCTCAATGTATTCGCCAGATCATAAGCTTTTTTTCTCTCCCCAATTGAAAGATAAAAGGGTATCTGTCCATGCATGCAGGATGTAAGCCCAATTAATCCCGAATTGCATTCCCTGATGAGTTCATAATCAGCTCTGGGTTTACGGTAGAAACCCTCAAGATATGCCGACGAAACAATCTTAACAAGATTTCTGTATCCTTTTTCATCAATTGCAAGCAGAACAAGATGAAACGCACCCTCGGAGGAAGTCCCCTTCTCTGTCTTTTCAAACCTGCTGCCAGAAGCAACATATACCTCACAACCGATAATCGGCTTAACCCCTATTTCCATAGCTCTTTCGTAGAACTCAATTGTTCCGTGAAGCGACCCATGATCTGTCATTGCTACGGCAGGCATTCCTAATTCCTTTGTCTTCTCAAGCAGAGAATCTATTTTCAGAAAGCCATCCAGAAGGCTGTAAACTGTATGATTATGGAGATGAACAAACTCTTTTTTCACGGGCTTATTCCCACTCAATAGTTCCTGGCGGTTTATTTGTTATATCATAAACTACCCTGTTAACATCATCTACCTCATTTACAATTCTTGTAGAGATCCGGGCAAGAATATCATAGGGAATTTTTGACCAGTTGGCTGTCATGCCATCAACGCTGTTTACGCACCTCAATGCCACAACATTGCTGTAGGACCTTTTGTCTCCCATTACGCCCACACTCTTTACCGGAAGAAGGACAACAAACCCCTGCCAGGTTTTATCATATTCACCGGACATTCGCAGTTCTTCTTCAACAATTAAATCCGCCCTTTTAAGAATTTCAAGCCGTTTTTTTGTTATCTCCCCGATGATCCTGACAGCTAATCCCGGACCAGGGAACGGATGGCGCTTAAGAATTTCATCAGGCACGCCAAGGTGCCGGCCGATTACCCTGACCTCATCCTTAAAAAGTTCCCGTAGCGGTTCAATAAGCTTAAACTTAAGTCTCTTCGGCAATCCACCAACATTATGATGGGATTTTATTTTTGCGGATGGGCCTCTGAAGGATGTGCTCTCAATAACATCGGGATACAGGGTACCCTGAGCAAGGAACTTCACATCCGACAGATTATTTTTTTTTATAACATATTCAAATGCGCTTATGAATTCAGATCCTATAATCTTCCGTTTTTTCTCCGGGTCATTAATACCTTTTAATTTTCGCAAGAACCTGCTTGAAGCATCAAAATAGATTAATGGAAGTTCCAATTTTTCTTTAAATATCTTGACAACTTTCTCCGGTTCTCCTTGTCTAAGCACCCCATTATTAACAAAAACGCATTTCAACTTGTTTCCGATTGCCCGGTGGATAAGAATAGCTGTAACACTTGAATCCACACCGCCGCTTAAAGCGCAAACAACACGGCTGTCCCCAACTACTCCCCTGATATTTTCAATTGAGAATTCTGCATAGGATTGGAGCGACCAGGTCTTCTCAGCATTGCAGATCGTATAGACAAAGTTGTTTAAAATATCCCTGCCGCTATCTGTATGCATTACCTCAGGATGAAATTGCAGAGCATAAAACTGTCTTTTATCATCCTCCATTGCGACAATATCTGTATTATCCGAATGGGCAACAGCGCTGAACCCCTCAGGCATCCTGATAACCTGATCCCAGTGGCTCATCCATACAGTAAGTGCCGCGTCCATTACTAATCCGTTAAAAAGCTGACTGCGTCTATTAAAAAAGATCTTCGTAAGACCGTATTCCCTTTTATCACCCCTTATTACACTTCCGCCAAGCATATGAGCCATAAGTTGCATCCCATAACAGATGCCCAGGATAGGAATCCCAGCGGTAAATATCCCTGGGTCGCATTTGGGGGCTGCTCTCTTAAAAACGCTGGCAGGGCCACCGGAGAATATTATGCCCTTTGTACCATTGCGAGTCACAATTTCCAATGGCGCTGTATGAGGGAGAATCTCGGAAAAAACACCTGCTTCTCTAACCCTTCGCGCAATCAATTGAGTGTATTGCGAACCAAAATCAAGAATAACTATTCTGTTTGATAAAAATTGTGATCTGCTCATTCTATTCTATAGTTCGGTGCTTCCTTCGTAATAATCACATCATGCACATGGCTTTCTTTTAAGCCCGCATTTGTAATCCTCACAAATTTAGCATGCTTATGCAATTCATCAATATTTTTTGTGCCAAGATAACCCATCCCGGATCTCACTCCTCCAAGGAGTTGATGTATGCTGAATGACAGCGGTCCACGGTAAGGCACTCTGCCCTCTATCCCTTCCGGAACAAATTTAGTATCTTCGTAGTCGTCCTGGAAATACCTGTTTTTGCCTCCCTCCCTCATAGCATCAATAGATCCCATTCCCCTGTAAACCTTATAAGTACGTCCCTGAAACAGAACAGTCTCTCCAGGGCTTTCATCTGTCCCCGCGAAAAGGTTGCCAATCATTACCGAATCTGCGCCCGCAGCCAGAGCTTTTGTAATATCACCCGAATATTTGATACCACCATCTGCAATAACAGGGACCCCATGTTTTTTTGCTATTTTTGAACATTCAATAATCGCTGTAATCTGGGGAATGCCCACCCCGGCCACTATTCTGGTAGTACAGATTGAACCCGGGCCGATTCCGACCTTGACAGCATCAGCGCCCTCATCTATCAATGCCCTGCAGCCATCAGCTGTTCCAATATTTCCCGCTATAAGTTCACATTTAGGAAAAAGGCGTTTGATTTCTTTTACTGTATAGAGCACCTTCTGAGAATGCCCATGAGCGGAATCCATAACTATAACATCAGCGCCAGCTTCAAGCAGGGCTTCTGTGCGCCCTATGCCATCCGCTCCAGTACCCACTGCTGCACCAACAATGAGGCTACCGAAGCTGTCTTTAGCCGCATTTGGAAAATGCAGGTTTTTTTCAATATCTTTTACTGTTATCAGTCCCTTGAGGTGGTATTTATTATCCACAACAAGAAGTTTTTCTATCCTGTGCCTATGGAGCAATTTCTGCGCATCTTCAATCGTGGTATTTTCTTTAACTGTTATAAGATTTTTGCTGGTCATAACATCTTTAACTTTTTTATTTGTAACTGTCTCAAAACGAATATCCCTGTTTGTAAGAATTCCCACAAGTTTTTTATCCTTTACCACTGGAAACCCCGAAATATCGTATTTTTTCATAGTAGCAATCGCATCGGCAATCATGTCATCGGGATTAAGGATTATGGGATTGGAAACAACAAAACTTTCATATTTTTTAACAATCCTTACCTCCTCAACCTGCTTTGATAACGTAAGGTTCTTGTGAATAATTCCAACCCCGCCCTCCTTGGCAAGGGTAATTGCTGTTTTTGATTCCGTCACAGTATCCATAGCCGCACTCAGAATCGGAATGTCGAGTTTAATATTGCGGGTGAGCCTTGATTTCAGAGAAACATCCTTAGGCAATACCTGCGATTTCCTGGGCAGAAGCAGAACATCGTCAAATGTAAGAGCTAATTGAAAATTTTGTTCATTGGAAGCCATCAAAATTTTACTCCTGTGACGGAATAGTAAGAATCATCCCCTTTTCCAGTTTGCTGGGATTCTTGCCTATAATATTTTTGTTTGCATTGTAAATCTTTTCCCAGAGCCGCGCATTGCCGTAGAATCTTGCAGCCAGAAAATGCAGGTCATCTCCTGACTGTACATCGTATTTAAACGAAGTGCTGATTTGTCCCTGGGATCTTTTCATAAATGTTCCTGGTATCGGCACGGGAATCATACCTTCTAACATTGCGCTCTTCTTTTCTGGCGCAGAAGTTGCCTTCATCTCATCCTCAGTAAGTGCGGATGGAACGGGTTGAACTGCCTGGACAGCAGGAGGCGCTGCCGGAGCAGCCGGTGGCAACTCCTGTAATGGAATTTCTTCCGACGTGGACGCTGCCTTTGCAGGAGCCTCCGGTTGAGGTGCAGCCTCCAAAGGAGCAAGTTCGGGTTCCACTACAGGGATTTCCGCTGCAGGGAATATCTCTTCTGGCGCAGCCACCGGAATTTCCTCTGCTGGCAGGGTTTCCTCGGTTTCCTCCTGCGCTGTGGCTGGAAGTTCTTCTGCCGGAAGTTCTCCGGCTGGTTGATCCTCCTCAAACGGTAAAAGTTCTTCTGTAATAGTTTCCTCAGTTAAAAACTCTTCTTCCTGAGCATATGAGTGAACAATTAATCCCAAAACCAGCAGCAATGTAAAAAGAATAAATAAACTTGGTTTATATTTCATATGCCCCTCCAGTTATTTATAAGATTTATTGCAAGTCCTTCAAGAAGGCTATAATCTGTTACGGTTATAATTTTCTTTTTCAGAATTCTTAAAGCAATAAGAATAATTGCTGCCCCCGGTATTATCAGATCCTCACGCCCTTTATCCATGCCGCGCAGTGCCAATCTCTCATCATGTGTCATTTCTGTGAATTTTCTGTAAAGGCCAGCCAGTTTGAATTTTTCTATCTTATAACCGTTTACTGCACTTCTGTTGAATTTTTTTAATCCAATAAGGACAGAGGCTAATGTTGTAACTGTACCTGCTGTTCCAAAAATCATCAGACCCTTCACTTTTCCAATTTCTCCTTTGAATTCATTATAGAACTTTCTGATTGTTTTTTCAATAAATCTTTCAAGGGAATTAATCTCTTCTTCCGTTGGAGAATCATGCTTGATGAACTCCTCATAGAGATGGACCGCACCTAATCCGCAACTGAAACAAAAATTCAACTTATCCCCTGACCACAGAGTAAACTCTGTGCTACCGCCGCCAATATCAATCAACAGGATATTCCGGCCTGATGGCAATGCAGAAACTGCTCCAAGGAGGGAATATTTTGCCTCTGTGTCCGGTGTTAACACATTAATGGATAATCCCGTTTTAATTTCTGCATCTTTTATAAATTTTTTAGAGTTTCCGGCATCCCTGAATATGCTGGTTCCAGCAACATAAACATCTTGAGCGGAATGCTTGTCTATAATCCTTTTGAATCCCTTAAGAATACTAATTGCCCTTTTTGCCGCATTGCTGTTTATCATACCTGTTGAATAGTAGTTTTCTCCAAGTCTGACAATTCTGCGGTCTATTAAAAACGGGTTGTAAATACCGTCCATGGTCGCCTCAGAAACAAGAAGCCTGAAGGTATTTGTTCCTGCATCTATAACCGCAATGACTTTTTTGGGGGGGAGGTTATTTTTTCTTTTTTTCTCTAATGTACCATTCAAGAAATTCATCTAACAAGGGAAGATTATCCCTTATCCTTTTGGAAAATAGTTTTATAATTGCACTTAGTATCTTAGCGCAAAGAAGGGGCTCTTTTTCTATTAACTTCAGAAAATCATCTCTGTCAATAACCAACAGTTCGGTATTCTCAATTGCCCTGGCTGAAACCGGCCTGGATCCTCCGTCAAGAAGAGAAAGTTCGCCAAAAAAATCACCGGCATTCAGCTGTAAAACCTCTTTATCTCCGGTCCCGCTAAGTTGTTTGCTGATCTGCACGGAGCCGCTCTTTATTATGTAAAAGCTCTCCCCAAGCATTCTCTCCACATATATCGGCGTATGATTGGGAATTGTTTTCTCATTTGTTATCTGTGAAATAATCGCAATTTCCTTGTCCGACAGGTCTTTAAAAAATATATTTTCTTTCATAGCTTTTATTTTGGACATACGTGCGCCATTACACTTATATTATATATTTTAAACCATTTGGCAAGAAAATTTTAAAAATTAAATTTTGGCGCTTTCCCTGTATCTTTTTACATAACTTATATAATTTTTTGCTGATTGTTTTATCCATTGAAGCTCTTTTTCCGTAACCCCCCTTTTAATCTTTGCCGGAAATCCCATTACAAGGGAACGGGGTTCTATCCGCATTTCTTCGGTAACCACTGCCCCTGCAGCAACAATTGATTCCTTCCCTATAACCGCACCATCAAGAATAACAGTCCCCATGCCAATCAGACACGCATCCGCTATTGTGCATCCGTGCAGCGTAACACTGTGCCCTATCGTAACCCCGCTGCCTATTAACAGCGGATGTGTTTCCTTTGTAACATGGAGCATGCTCATATCCTGAATATTGGTCATTTCCCCTATTCTGATATAGTTTACATCTCCACGGATAACAGCATTGTACCAGACGCTTGAATTTTCACCTATTTCAACATCTCCAATTATGCATGCAGTCTCCGCAACGAACACGCTTTCATGCAGTTTAGGATTAATACCTTCAAATGGAATTAGCATGTTTTTAATACTTATTTATAAGAGATTTTACAGCCTTTAAACCCACTCTGTACTCCTCTGCCGTAAGCCCTGCACCCAAGGCAATCTTCTTTGACATTTCAGAAGACATCAAGTCACCAGGAGAATGGGTGTCGGAATTTATAATAACCTTTGCGTCGCACTGTCGCGCCATGGAAAGCACATGCCCGTTGGCAAAACAATGCCCTCTCCTGCCGGACAGTTCCAGAAATATCCCCTTCCTGGCTGCCAGTTCCGCATCCTTTAACGAAATCAGACCTGGGTGCGCAAGGATATCCACGCCCGC
>DATBWZ010000102.1:0-7604 GCA_036514535.1 bacterium | reverse complement strand
GGGATTAATACGATTCAGAAAATTATGTTTTGTTGGTAAGGGCGTGAAGTTAAAATGCAAGGGGAGAATAAAAATTGGAAAATTTGTTACCATTCATGATTTTTCGTACATTGATGCGTCTTCGGAGAATGGGGTTGTCATAGAGAGCTATTGTACTATAGGAAGAAATGCTTTTATTCGGTCTGGAAACTTAGCTTCTTATGATGGCTATTTTATAATGAGAACCGGGAGTGCGTGTAATGTTAATTGCTTTTTAGGGGCTACAGGAGGGATAGAGATAGGAAAGAACGTTTTAATGGGTCCAAATATCACTATATTATCCGAAGAACATAATTATGGAACAGACAGCATCGCTATAAAAGAACAGGGAATAGCAAAAACTCCGGTTAAAATAAAAGATAATGTATGGATTGGATCTAATGTAGTAATTTTAGGAGGAACCGTTATTGGTAGTGGTTCAATTATAGGAGCGGGTAGCGTAGTCACAAAATCTGTAGAAGAAAACGTCATCATTGCAGGCAACCCTGCAAAAGTTTTAAAAAAAAGAGATGCAAATCCTCCTTCTGCATAATTATCACCGCACCGGTGCGCCGAGCGGGGATGATTCGGTGTTTAAAAATGAAGTGTCGCTTCTTCAGGATAAAGGGCACAAAGTCGTTGTCTATAAAAGATATAACGACGAACTTTTTAACGCATCTTTGATCAAAAAGATACCGATGTTTATTCAAGCGATCTGGTCTATAAAATCATACAGGGATATTAAAAAAATAATCCTGAAAGAAAAGCCCGATGTTGCTCATTTTCACAATATATTTCCTCTGGTTTCACCGTCCGCATATTATGCCTGTTATAAGATGGGCATACCAGTTGTTCAGACCCTTCATGATTTCAGATTCTTATGCCCTATAGCATTTTTTTTCAGGGATGGCCGTATTTGCGAGGAATGCGCAAAAGACGGTTTATGGAAAGGTGTAAAATATGGATGCTTCAAAAACTCCCGGTTTCAATCATCAATCGTGGCTCTGATTCTGTGGTTTCACAAATTAATCGGCACCTGGAAGAGAAAGGTTAATTTTTTTATATGCCTGACAGAGTCTGAACGGAAAAAATTTATTGAGTTCGGGTTTCCGGAGAACAAGATAGTCGTAAAGCCCAATTTTCTGGCTGGTTCCCATGATATTTATTCTGACAAAAGCAGTTACGCAATTTTTATGGGCCGTTTGAGTTTTGAGAAAGGCGTTCAGATTCTATTGACGGCATTGAAGGAACTAAAAGATATCCCATTAAAAATCCTCGGAGATGGTCATCAACGGGACGAATTTAAAAGTTTAGCAGGGAGCCTGGGATTAAAAAATATTGAATTTCTGGGCATGCAGTCACATTCAGAAGCAATAAAATTGCTGCATAATGCAAGGTTCATGATAATGCCATCTCTCTGGTATGAGACATTCGGTCTTACAATTGTTGAAGCCTTTGCGTGCAGCAAACCGGTAATTGCATCAAACCTCGGCGCTATGGCAGACTTGGTTAAGGATGGTGAAACCGGTTTGCTTTTTGAGGCAGGGAATCCAGGCGAACTTGCAAAAAAAATCAAATGGCTCTGGGAGAATCCAAGCGAAGCAATACTTATGGGAAAGAGAGCGCGCAAGGAATATGAAACAAAATACACCCCCGGAAAAAATTACGATATGCTTTTGGATATTTATAAAAAAACTATAGAGAATTTTCATGCCAGAAAAACCGACTAAACTTGCAATTATCGGCTCAAGAGGTATCCCGGGGCGGTACGGCGGGTTCGAAACATTTGCAGAAAAAATAGCAATGGAATTATCCAAAAGCAATATTGAGACAGTGGTCTATTGTATGTCCCACTTAAAGAATGAACCATTCAATCACAGGGGCATAAAAAGAGTTTTCATACCGACTTTAAAAATTCCATCCCTTGAAAAATTGCTGCTAAGTTCTCTTTCTCTGCTTCATGCAACCTTTATGGAAAAGGTCGACATAATAATAGGGATAAGCACCACCGGCGGCGCACTGTTATGGCTTCCCAGGCTCTTTAACAAGAAAATTATCCTGAGTTTTGATGGCATTGAATGGGCAAGATCAAGGTGGAATAAAATACTGAGTTATGGACTCAAAACCCTGGAATTCTTCAGCGTCAAATTCGCTGATGTAATTATTGCGGATTCAAAAGCAATCGGCGAATATATAACATCCGAATATCAAAAGGAGTCTGTATATATTCCATACGGTTCAGAGAATTGCAGTTTTACAGAAAAGAACTGGACAGAATTGAAAGAAGAATTTAATCTTTCTCAAAAAACCTATTATCTTGCCGTCGGCAGGTTTGTGCCGGAGAATAATTTTTCAATGATTATAAATGGGTTATTGAATTCCGATACCGACAAAAAACTGGTGGTCGTAAGCGATACGATTCCTCCGGAAACCATGGAGCATTCGGCGGATAAACGGGTCATATTCACAGGACCGATTTACGACAGGGAAAAGCTTTTTGCGTTAAGAAAATACGCCTTTGCTCACATCCACGGGCACAGCGTCGGCGGGACAAATCCTTCCCTGCTGGAAGCTATCGCAAGCGAGAATCTTATTCTGTGCTACGATGTCCCGTATAACAGGGAGGTAGTGGAATCCTATGGATATTATTTTAAAAACGAAGAGGAACTGAAAGATTTAATAAATCTTTTAGAGAAAAATCCAGCCGATGGAATCTCAGTAAAAAGGGCTGAATTCTACAAAAAGATTCTAAAAGAAAAGTACAACTGGAGCATTATCTCTGAAAGATATCTCAAGATCATCAATAGATTAACCGGTTCTTAATAAAATTTGCGCCGGCAATTGTCTGAGGCATACAGATAATTATGAAATTGCTTTTCCTAAAGCGTCCATTTGATTTTGCATTTTCCATGATCGGGCTGATTATATCTTCCCCGCTCTGGTTTATTATTTCAATAGCAATCCTCTTTGAGGACGGTTTTCCACTGTTTTACCCGCAGGAGAGAA
Organism: bacterium; assembly: GCA_036514535.1. Taxonomy (GTDB): domain Bacteria; phylum JAMCPX01; class JAMCPX01; order DATBWZ01; family DATBWZ01; genus DATBWZ01. Next base: position 4,580 of record DATBWZ010000102.1, on the reverse strand, counting down.
TAGGAAAAGACGGCCGGATATTCAAGGCAATGAAGTTCCGCTCTATGATAAAGGATGCCGAGAAGAACACAGGGCCATTGCAGGCGGCGGAGAATGATCCGAGGACGACAATCGTCGGTAGAATACTGCGCTCAACCGCAATGGATGAATTGCCGCAATTGGTGAATATCCTGAAGGGCGATATGAGCTTTGTGGGACCAAGGGCTTTAAGACCAAGCGAGATTGAAGTGGAAGAAAAAACAGGCGAGTCAGTGCCTATGGAGAATATTCCCGGATATTATAAGCGGCTTAAGGTGCTTCCGGGGCTTACCGGTATAGCGCAGGTTTATGCTCCCAGGGATGTCCCGAGGCGGCATAAGTTTAAATACGATCTCCTGTATATTAAAAAACAATCCTTCCTCCTTGACCTAAAACTGATTTTTCTCTCCTTTTGGATCACATTCAGGGGTAAATGGGAGTCAAGAAAAAGCAAATTTTGAGTTAATCAGTAAATTTTCATTTCTCTTTCCATTCCGCTCATTAATATGATAAAATTAATATCAACTTTTGGACGGAGTTTTCTGAATGGCTGATTTTACTAAGGTGTATGATGTTGTTGTTGTTGGCGCTGGACCTGCAGGACTGAACACAGCAAGGCTGCTGGCAAAAGAAGGACTTCATGTCCTGGTTCTTGAGGAGAAGGATCATGTAGGCAATGACATCCTTTGCACCGGGGTTGTTAGCAGCGATCTCTTTCAGAGATTCAATCTCTCCAGAGAATCAATCATTAATAAGATACAGCGGGTTAAAGTTATTTCCCACTCCGGCATACCCTTTATCTACACCCATCCTGAAACCCTTGCGCTCGTAATTGACCGAAAGAAATTTGACAGGCATCTTATGGGGCTCGCTCTCGCTGAGGGTGTTGAAATAAGGACAGGCGAAAAGGTTATGGATGCGGCAATATCCGCTGACAGCGCAGAGGTTAAATCGCTAACCCGCGAAATGAATAATTATTATATGGCAAAAATGATTGTAATCGCTACCGGTGTCAGGACAGAACTCTCAAAGAAAACCGGGTTAGGCTATCCGAAGCATTTTGTAAGCGCCGCACAGAAACTGGTAAAAACCACAGATAAGGAAGACGTTAATATCTTTGTCAGCACGGATATCTCCAGCTCGGGCTTTGGATGGATTGTCCCAGCCGGTGAAGGCGTTGCCCGCGCTGGGGTTATGACAGATGGCGATCCGAGAGACGGCTTTGATTTAATGATGAAAAGATATTCGCGCCTGGACAACGCTGATGGATTGATGTTTAAACCAATAGCTCAGGATCTTGTTTCAAAAACATACGCAGAAAGAGTCCTCGCTGTCGGTGAGACCGCCGGGCAGGTAAAGACTACAACAGGGGGAGGAATCTATTTTGGCTTGCTCTGCTCTGAAATGGCAGCCAAAACTATAATCAATGCCTTCAAAACGGCCAGTTTCAGCGCCAGGCGTTTATCAAAATACGAAAAAGAGTGGAAACAATCCATAGGAAAGGAGATAAAGACAGGGCTGATGGTTAGAAAAATCTGCGGATATATGAACAATGAACAGCGCGAGCAGTTAATACAACTTGCCAGGGTTGACGGGATTGTAAATTATCTCCAAAACCATGTAAAGTTTGACTGGCATGGGTCCGAAATCTTGAATCTTTTAAAGATAAAGACAATTAAAGAAATCCTTCAAGGCAATTAGCCCATTGCCTTGAACATTCGGCCTGTTTTATGCTAAAATAGAATTATGGATACGATAACAAAAATTCTAAAAGAATTCAGGACAATTGCTGTAGTCGGACTTTCACCAAAAGCAGACAGGCCGAGTTACAGGGTTGCAGATTACCTGAAGCGTCAGGGATACAAAATAATCCCGGTGAATCCAAACGTCACAGAGATATTGGGAGAAAAATGCTATCCCGCTCTATCCGCCATTCCGGAAAAAGTGGATGTGGTTGATATATTCCGAAAAAGCGGGGATGTGCCGCCGATTGTTGATGAGGCAATAAGAATACGCGCTAAGGCAGTCTGGATGCAGGAGGAGATAATAAATGAAGATGCAGCAAAGAAAGCAGAATCCGCTGGACTCCTCGTTGTTATGGACAGGTGCATGCTGAAAGAGCACCGGAAACTGGCACAATAGCAACGCCCCTCCGGTATTCTCAGGATACTGTCAGGTAATTTCACTGCGGCGGCAGATATAAATTCCTTCGGCGCTGGTTACTTCTTCTTTCCCTTTCTGAACTGACGGCGATCCTTTTTCCTGCGGAGCATTATTAGTTTCGGAAGGTTTTTAAATCTTCCGCTTCCCTTTGCCATTCTTGCCTCTCTCTGATATATTATACACAATTTTCACCAACAAGCGCTACTACTTATAATTTATCAAATGGATTATTGTACTGGATGTTCTTGACATTTCTTAATATTTTGTCTAATATTTTGAGAGTTCCGAAACAACATGAAAATAATAGGATTGACAGGCGGGTTAGCAAGCGGCAAAACAACCGTAGCTTATATGCTTAAGGAACTGGGAGCCGAAGTGATAGACGCAGATGATCTGGCAAGAAAAGCGGTTGAGCCCGGACAGGATGCCTACAACAAAATAGTCAAGGTTTTCGGAAAAGAGATTCTGGAAGAAAACGGCAATTTAAACAGAAAAAATATTAGAGAAATCATATTTACCAACAAAGAAAAAAAACAAATCCTTGAGGAAATAATCCATCCAACTATCTCGGCGATGCTTAATAAAGCAATAGAAAAAGAAAGGGAGAAAGGCACCGTATACCTGGTGCTTGACATACCCCTTTTTTTTGAGGCTGGGATGCAGGCCTGGATCAGTCCGGTGGTGCTGGTCTATGCAGACAAAAAGACAAGGATAACGCGATTAATTGAAAGGGATAAAATTTCAGAAGGGATTGCAAACAGCATGATTGACTCCCAAATGCTGCTTGAAGAAAAGAAAAAACTTTCCGACTTTGTGATTGATAACAATAAAGATTTGAATAATACAAAAAATCAGGTTAGAATAATATGGGAGAAAATTTTGAAAGGAGCAGAATGGAAATAAAATTACCACTGAAATGGAAACTGCTGATTCCGGGCATAATAGTTGCCGGCATCTTCTTAGTCATAAACATGATTTTATCCTATGTTGATCTTAAAAAAGCCTACTTGGACAACTTTAAAAGTGCATCTAAGTCCCTGTCTAATATAACAATAAAAAAACTTGAGGAACAGATTTCAACAACAGAGTTCCATCCGTCAATGCTTTCGACGGCTACCGCTGACCTCCAGAGTATAGCTGATGGTTCCGATATTTATACTGAATTAATGCTTATTCAGCCGAACGGAAAGATTGCCGCCCATAACATATCTTCCCAGATAGGGCATAAGATGATGGAGGAGGATATAAAGAAAATAGGCAATCTTGTTAATTCGGCCGAGGTTATCCAAATAGAAGACATCTTTTATACGGTCATACCAGTACTCCATTCCGATAGTAAACCGAGGGCTTACTTTCTTGCAGGAATGCCACAGCGTTTAATCAAAGAAAAAATTTTTTCGGCAATTTCAATGCAGGTATTACTTCTCGGGATATATATATTTTTAATAACAGGCGCTGCCATAATTTACATACACAGAATTGTGATTGCTCCTATTAGTAAAATGATTGCACATACACAGCAAGTGGAGAGCGGAGATCTATCCCATGATGCAAAAATTAAAACCGGGGATGAAATAAACAAGTTTATTGACGCTTATAATTCTACTGTCAGAAAATTAAAGGATATGATCTTCAGAGTCAAGGGGCTTTCATCCGACATAACAAGCATAAGCGAGAATATCTCCTCCAAATATGAACATGTTAAGCGCGATGTAGATATTCAGAACCGCCTGCTGATTGATACTATCAAGTCCCTTGAGATTTTTGTAAAACAGGCAAAGGAGCTTTCCTCGCGAAGCGAAAGCCTGAATACTATGGCCAACGAAACATCATTATCTATAAACAATATCGGCGCCGCTATCCAAAATGTAGATGGCAGCATGAAGGAACTTGCAGAAGCGTTGAACAGCATATCAAGCGCTGTGGAGGAAATAAATTCATCTATACGGGAGGTTGCGGATCATTCCCCGGTTCTGTCAAAAGACACGGAAAACATGAATTCATCTATCCTTTTGATTACCAGAGGATACAAAGAGGTTAATCGGTATATTGAAGATGCTGCTGGCCTCGCGGAAAGAGCCAATTCAAATGCAGAGGAAGGAAAGAATGTTACATCGCAGACAGCGAATGGGATAAATAGTATAAGAACATCCATGGAAGAGACCCATAGTATAATTGATCTTCTTGTCGTCCGCTCAAGGCAGATAGGAGATATTCTTAATGTTATAAACGGCATAGCAGAACAAACCAACCTGCTGGCGCTTAACGCCGCTATAATAGCCTCACAGGCCGGAGAACATGGAAAAGGGTTTCATGTTGTCGCGGGTGAAATTAGGAATCTCGCTGAAAGAACCGCCGCATCCACTGCCGAAATTGATACACTGATCAAGTCGGCACAA
>DATBWZ010000101.1:0-8807 GCA_036514535.1 bacterium | reverse complement strand
CCCTTCGTTCAAGGTGCCATACCGTAGTCTTCAAGCCGCTCTCTCCTGAAATAATACATTCAATTATAAGCCATACAATCAGCGGAGATAAAGAAAGCCTAAGGATACTGTCCATGCTCGCGGATGGAAGCGCTGCTCGCGCTGTAACCTTCAACGATCCGGAGATCACCTCATTAAGATCAAAATTCCTTCAGGTTTTGGACAACAGGGAGTATAATACTAAGAAATTTTCTCTGTTCTCAGACAAACAGATGGAGAATAAGGAGTTTATAATAAAAACTATTTACATATTTAAGGCGGTAATTCTGGACATGCTATTTGAGAAATTTTCTATAATAAAAAAGGTCAGGAATATTGATCTGGCAGGTGAAATAAGGAAAACTGCCAGTTCAATTGATAAACTGAGGCTGTGGAATATTATCCATTCTCTGGAATTTTTTGAACACATGATGAAAAAAAATGCAAACAAGCGTCTCGCCCAAAACATCCTTATTCTCAGCCTGACACGGGAAAATTTTAACCTGGGATGATTAGATGACGGCTAATTTTGCAAAGATACGATTTAGAGAATGCGGGAAACTGCATGACGCAGAAGCGCAGGATCTCAAACTTGGCTGGAACGATAAAGTAATAGTTGAATACGACAATTGCCTTCAGGTGGGAACTGTCCTTGTGCCTCCTGCGGAAAGAGAAATTGAAAAGGGCGGAGCAAAGATTCTGAGAACGCTTACCAGCGATGATAAAAAAATACTTGAGGACAATAAAAATATTGAGAAAGAAGCGTACCTTTTCTGCAGGGAAAAAATTGAAGAAAGGAACATGAAAATGCGGCTGGTACAGGTTTATGCGTTTTTTGACAAAAGGAAGATAATGTTTTATTTCACAGCTGAAAACAGAATTGATTTCAGAGAACTTGTAAAAGACCTTGCAAAACAATACAAAACAAGAATAGAGATGCGGCAGATTGGAATAAGGGACCAGACAAGGATAACAGGCGGGCTTGGATACTGCGGAAGAATACTCTGTTGCGCTTCCGTTATCAAACAATTTGAACCAGTCCCGGTCTGCGCAGCAAAGGAGCAAAACCTCTCTCTTAATCCTACCAAGATTTCAGGACTATGCGGGCGGCTCATGTGCTGTATCGGATACGAATCCGAAACCTACAAAGAGTTGCTTAAAAAGTTCCCAAAAATAGGAACCATTGTAAAAACAACCGATGGCACAGGAGAAGTGATATCCATTTCTCTATTCAAGGAAATGGTAACTCTAAGGCTTGAAGATGGAACTCAAAAATCTATGTCCCTTGATAAAATCCCCCTGGATAATAAACAAACGGTTGTTTAAAATGGCTAAAAAATTTTACATAACAACGCCCATTTATTATGTGAACGATGTGCCCCATATCGGACACGCATATACCACCATTGCCGCTGATGTCATTGCGCGATACAAGCGGCTCATGGGTTTTGATGTTTTTTTCCTCACGGGAACAGACGAACACGGAAAAAAGGTGGAGCGTGCGGCGGAGACTCAGGGAGAAAAGCCTATACAGCACGCTGATAGAATGGTAGAGAGGTTCAGAAGCCTCTGGAAAAAATTAAATATATCAAACAACGATTTTATCAGAACAACGGAACAGCGCCACAGAGCAGGGGCGGCATCCATCTGGAACAATATCCTTGAAAAGGGTGATATCTACCCTGGCACTTATGAGGATTGGTACTGCACCCCCTGCGAATCATACTGGCCGGACAAGGAACTTATCAATGATAAATGTCCGCAGTGCGGAAGAAATGTGGAAAAGATTAAGGAAGAGAGTTATTTTTTCAGAATGTCAAAATACGAAAAACCTCTAATGAAGCATATTGAAAAAAATCCAGACTTCATCATGCCCGCATCCAGGAGGAATGAAATTCTGAGCTTCATCAGGCAGGGATTGAGGGACATCAGCATCAGCAGGACATCGTTCAGCTGGGGAATCCCTGTTCCGGATAATCCGAAGCATGTTATCTATGTCTGGTTTGACGCATTAACTAATTATCTTACAGGCTGTGGTTACACTGAAGACATGGACAGGTTTAACAAATTCTGGCCTGCGGATGTTCATTTTATAGGCAAAGATATACTGAGGTTTCATGCTGTTTATTGGCCCACATTCCTGCTATCCGCCGGGCTTCCGCTGCCCAAAAGGGTCTTCGCACATGGCTGGTGGACTGTAGAGGGACAGAAGATGTCCAAATCCATCGGAAATGTGGTTGACCCGAATAAGGTAGCCGACGAATACGGGGTGGATGTTCTGAGATACTTTCTGCTGAGAGAGGTTCCATTCGGACTTGACGGTGATTTTTCAGAAACTGCAATCAAAGGCAGGCTTACGAGCGACCTTGCCAATGATCTGGGAAACCTTGTTCACCGGGTTATGGGGCTGTCGGAGCGCTTTTTAAATTCCACCACAGGGCTGCCGCAGTCAACGGATTCAAAGGGTGCCTCTTTAAGGGAGACTGCTGAAAAATCTATTGCGGGCATCCATAAAGCTATGGACGAACAGGCTTTCCAAAATGCCCTCACCTCCTTATGGGAACTCGTCTCCGCTGCAAACAGGTACGTAGCGGAAAGAGAACCGTGGAAACTTGCGAAAGAAAAAACAAGCGACCGTCTGTCAACCGTAATATATAATTCATTTGAGGCAATCCGCCTGACCGCCCTGATGCTCTCGCCATTCATGCCTGAAACTACAGAGAAAATCCGGAGACAGATCCCTTTTGCGATTGACGGCAAGGCTCTTGAATGGGGCGGGCTGGGGCATGAATTAGCGGTAAAAAAATCCGCTCCGCTTTTTGCAAAACTGGAAAAGGAGCCAATTGAAATAAAGGGTGAAAAAGAAACTAAAAAAGATGAAGGAATCTCCATAGAAGAATTCCGTAAAATCGATCTGAGAATAGCAGAAATCATTGACGCCCAGAACGTTAAAGGATCTGACAAACTTATAAAACTTATTGTTGATACGGGCAATGAAAAGAAGCAGATAGTTGCAGGAATCGGCAAATCATACACACCTCCGGAACTTATAGGCAAAAGAATAATTATCGCGGCAAACCTCAAACCGGCACTATTGATGGGGATTGAATCGCAGGGAATGGTCCTTGCATCCGGAGAACCGGATAAACTCAGCCTGATCGTCCCGGAGAAGGAAGCAGTCCCGGGATCAAAAGTAAAATAGCCTGCGTTGTCTTAATCAATCCTTGTTAAGAATCAAAATTATTGATAAAATAAAATTAGAGGCATCGTCAGATCATGCTCGTTGATACGCATGCGCACTTGGATTTTGAGGAACTCAATTCCGACCTTAATGATGTAATTAAACGGGCAGCGGAATCGGGCGTCCACAAGATAATCACGGTCGGCGGCGGCAAAGGGATTGAGAGCAACCGGACGACAGTTGATATTGCACATAAATCTGATGCTGTATTCGCAACAGTGGGATTGCATCCTGAAAATGCGGAATTCTTCTCCCCCGCGGCAGAAGAAACAATGATGCAACTGAGCAGGGACAGCAGAGTCGTTGGCATTGGAGAGACAGGATTGGATAGAAAGTATTCTGTTCCTTTTGACAGGCAGTTGGATTCTTTCATATTTCAGATAAATCTCGCGAGAGCAAACAACCTTCCGCTAATGATTCATTCCAGGCTCGCCCACAGGGAGGTAATTGAAACGCTCAAAGCAGAAAGCGTAAATTCCGGCAGTGGCGTTTTTCACTGCTTTGCTGGCACAAAGGATGAAGCACGGGAGGTTCTGGATCTCGGATTCTACATATCCTTCACAGGCATAATTACCTTTAAGAATGCCTCGGACCTCAGGGATGTTGTGAAATATGTGCCTGCGGAGAGGCTGCTTCTTGAAACAGATGCGCCCTTCCTATCTCCCGAGCCTGTCCGCGGAAAAAGGAATGAGCCTGCGAATGTCCTGCATATAGCACGAAAAGTAGCGGAACTGAAGGCTCTGTCCCTGGATGATATAGCACGCATAACCTCAAGCAATGCTTATCGCCTTTTCGGCGTGGGGGAAATCCCGGAGAAGGGCAAAATTGTTTATGGTATCCGTGATTCCCTTTATTTGAACATAACAAACCGTTGTACGAATGTATGTGTGTTCTGTCCAAAGATAAGGGGCTCCTATGCGGTTAAGGGGTATGATCTAAGGATTGGAAAAGAACCCGAGGCAGAAGAAATCATCAAAGCAATCGGAGACCCTCAGAAGTACACGGAGGTCGTCTTCTGCGGATTCGGCGAACCGCTATTGAGGCTTGACGCGGTAAAGAGTATTTCAATATGGCTGAAGGAGAAAGGCCTCCGTGTCAGAATTGACACTGACGGCCTTGCTAGTCTTGTCCATGGGAAAAATATTCCTGCGGAACTGAAGGGACTTGTGGATTCCATTTCGGTAAGCATGAATGCCCCTGATCCAAAAACATACGCAAAATTGTGCCCGTCACCCTACGGAGAACAAGCGTTCCATGCTGTTTTGGAATTCATCAGGCAATCAAAGGATTACATTCCGGAGGTAATTGCAACGGTAGTGGCACTGCCACATCTGAATGTTGAAGAATGCAGAAAGATTGCGGATACAATAGGCGTTAAATTCAGGATCCGGGAACATAACTCCATCGGTTAGCGTTACTTTGCTTTTTTATGGTATAATTAATAAAATTTTTCAAGGGGGGCTCATGAAACTGATTGCAATCCGTGAAATGCTTGTTTTTTTATGCCTTATAATTATTCCTTTTTCTAATGTTTCCGCGGAAGAGCCACCGGTTCAAAAAACACCTCCTTCAAGAAAAATTATATTCCAATCAGGAACAAAAAAAGAAACAAGGACATATTCCGTCATGCCATTTATATTGTCGGGTTTAGTCTCGGACAGTTATGGAAAACAGTCTGCGGGCACTGGTGGAGCAGGAGTTAAGACAGAATACTATTTTCATGAACGTTCTTTCTTTTCAGGTATTTTAAGCCATACAATTTACTCGCAAATATATTATTACTTTCCTCCCACAAACGAGACCGTAATACAATCAAGCATGGAACAGATGACGGAATTAGGCCTGCACGGAGGTTTGATTGTCCTGAAGAACAGATGGTTGACCCTTTCTCCACTTCTGGGAATTCATGGGGATTTCTTACTTGTAAAAAATTTCAGCAACACGCTCATCGGCCCTTCTGCTGGTTTTGATATTAAATTTCCAATCAACGATTCTATCCGCATAGATGTCAACGCACTCTATACTTATGACCTTTTAAATGAGGGTGCCGATGTTAAAAAACCGGTCAGCGGATATCCTTATTCGGTTTTAAACTACTCCGCCATCGTAAAAATACAGAGGTTCTTTTTAGGATACGACGGAAAATATTTCTTGTATCCGCGCGTTGAGAGAATAGATGGGCAGGGTAACCGATACAGGTATCCGTTAAACAACAGGCTTTACCATTCAGTAATTCTTGGCGCAATTTTTTAAAATAGAAGTTCTGTTCTTCCTCAGGAATCTGAGGGCATCCACATTAGACGGTCTTATTTTGTTTTCCAGGATTGCATCAACTATTGCATCCTTTGCCCGTCCTACCGCAGGACCTGGCGGAATTTTGAGGATCTTCTGAATTTCATGGCCGTTAAGCGGGGATTCAACCCTATTAATCTCCTCCACCTTGAATTTGCTTATTCTTTTTTGCAGATCCTCAAACATTTTAAAATTTTCGTTGTGACGTAAAGAGCCCCAGTCCGCTTCCAGAAGGGCCAGCATGTCATCCAATTTGCCGCCCATTTTTCTTATAAACCTCTTGACGGCAGAGTCTCCCCACAGGGATGAATACTGCACCATGTGGTGCTGAACAAGAAACACTACCGGCTCAATTACACGCTTAGGAAATCGCAACCTTTTCAGCGCATTCCTTGCTTTTACAGCGCTTATATCCTGATGGCCGTAGTGCACAAATTTGCCATTAATCTGCTTCTGTGCATCCTTTTTCCCAATATCGTGAAATAGAGCCGCAAGCCTGATCTCCAGATTTGGCGGCGCACTATCCAGAGAGGAGAGCGTATGGTTGAAAAGGTCCTCATGATGATAGGGAGACCGCTGGTCAAATCCGCATGTCTCATCAAGTTCCGGAAGAATATCGGATAGCAGAAGGGCATCGTGCATACGCCTGAATGAAATGGATGGCTTCTTACCCAGAAGTATCTTTTCCAGTTCTTCTCTTACCCGCTCCTTTGATACATCATTAATCAGAACATGCTGTTCCTTTATCGCTCGGCGAAGAGTTTTATCCATTTTAAATCCGAGCACCTGTTCAAACCGGATAGCCCTTATCATCCGCAAGGGATCCTCTTTTATTGAAATTTGAGGGGCAATAGGAGTCCGAATCACACCCATCTCAAGGTCGCGGAACGCCGCGCCCAGCAGATCCACAGCCCTTCCTGTACTGGATGCTAAGATCCGGCTCAACAGGGTATTTATGGTAAAATCCCTGTGCTGCAGGTCTTTTTCAAGTGTACCGCCTCTGGGAGGAACAATCTCCACATCAATGCCATCCCTGCCCACCCTGTATGTTCCAAATCTTCTGAATAGCACCGGGCTGTGAAATCCCGCCCTTTTATGGAGAAACTCCGCGATTTTTCCTGGGTCAACATTCATAACAAGAATATCCAGATCCTGGCAATCTCGCCCGAGAGCCCGGTCCCTCAAAAATCCGCCTACTATATATGCTTCTGCTTTAAGTAAAGAGCACGCTTCCCTTATGCTCCTTAGCGCTTGGTTCAACAAGAAAGATGTTTTGGCTCTCATAATTAGAATAATAGCATAAAATGCCTGCCTTTTCAGCTCTCAAAAGCAGATCTGCTCAATATGATATAACCAGAATGCAGTCTTTATGTATATACGGTATGCGGGTAGCCGGCAGGGCACTCGTTGCCACAAAGCATGCCACGGGTCGTGACCATGAGATATGTGTCTTATCTATTCAGGCAGTCCAGCGAGTTAATTTTCTTTTTTGCTGGTCCGGTATTTATCAAGATCCTTTAGAATTCTATCCAGTAAATCCTTGGAATATATCTTGCCGGCCAATTGCTGGTAAATGACTCTTGTCTTTTTCTTAAATAATTCTCTCTCTGCAGGATCAAAGGGAACAACCTGAATGCCTTCCTGAATCATGCGCATAAGGGCTTTATCGCTGGCAATCCTGATAGAAGCGATGACTTTGGGCTCAAAGGCTCTCACTTCATTAATTATAATCTGGCGAATATCCTTCGGCAGCGAATTCCATGCCTTCATTGTCATGACAACGGCGCCTGCTTCGTATTTAAAATTAAGCATATTGATATATCTAATCTGGAGGCACCACTGCAGGGCGAGGCAGGCTAAAGGGGTTGTGTAGAATGCATCAACAATTCCTGCCTGGAGCGATGAAAGCAGTTCAAGCACTGAGGTAGTTACCGGAGCAATACCAATTGCCTTGTAAGTTTCAATCGGAATCGGCTGTTCTGTCCATGCCCATGTTTTTTGTTTTGCAAGATCATTCAGATTTTTTATAGGATGTTTTGAATAGATTTGATCAAATCCTCCCTGATCCACCCACGATAGCAGTTTAAAGCCCTTCTTTTCAAATATCTCATCAAATACCGGGCGCACCCTGTTCCGGATATAATCAACCTCACTAACATCCTCAAAAAGAAAAGGCAGCTCCATAACTGCCATCTCAGGAGCAATGGTATAAATCCCGTAAATGGTGAATGCCCCCATCTGTAGCTGGTCAAGATTCATCTTCTTAACCATCGCCGGTTCATCTCCCATTACACCCCCGGGATAAAAAGTATTTTTCACCCTGGAATTGGTTTTTTGCTCAATTATATTCATAATCTCCTTGAGTTTCTCCATCCATACAGAGCCCTCAGGCGCAAGAGTGCCTATTTTTATCACATATTCAGGTTTACTTTCCTGGGCATATACACTTTTAGTAGTTGAGAGAAAAATAAGAAATATCGCTATCACAACAAAGGCTATAAACGATCTGCGGTATTTCATAAACAAAACCACCTTCTTACTTATTTTTTTATGAATAAATATAAGCACATTATCGCAAGGTATTCAATAAATAAGTTATGTCTTGTACTGTTCTTTTAAAAAAACTTTGCTTTTGATCCTATTAGAACCTTTGCCTTCTTTTTCGCTATCTCATTTATCAGTTTCTGTTCCGGAAGCACATCGGAAGGCGTGTTCTCAATCTTTGCTATTGTTTTATCAAATAACTCCGCATCTTTCAATGTTGTAACATAAAACCTTGCATAGTAATAATATGCGACCAGAAACTTCTCCTGACTGATTTCAAAAGCCTTTTTAAACTCCACTTCCGACTTATCCAGTCCGCCGCCAAAAAGAGCCGGAAGTATAGCATAATAGGCTCCCATAAAGATGTGTGCCCCTCCAAAAAAGAATTTATCGTCAAATTCCATTACCTTCTCCATCAATGCCTTTGCCTTTGGAATATCAATCAGATTCTCAGGATCGGACATATCAAGGTTGACGAGATTTGCAATGCACTGTCCTGTCCAGAAAAGCGCAGGAAGCATATCTTTATCGTTTATGACCTTTACTGCATCCCAGAATGGGATCTTTTTCTTCAGGGCTTTATTGAATTTTCCATTCTGTCTTAATGCTTTTATTCCGTAGTCTCTTCCCTTTATGTAAATGGCCTTTGCTCTATCCTTATCCTTGTCCTCAATAAATCCAAAGCCGTAGGCGCATAAGGCTTGCGCCGCCA